>JAMJTW010000017.1 GCA_024281175.1 Candidatus Thiovulum imperiosus | reverse complement strand
ATATCAAAAATGTATGGACGGATGAGGTTCGGAATTTTTCGAACTCGACACCGCTCTTTAAACTCTTTTGTCATAACACTTTTTGAGTGCGGAGAGATATAAACTCTTTTAATAGAAATTGCAACAGCCCACTCTCCACCAATTACAACTTCTCTTTTGCTTTCAATCTCCTCTCTCTGTTTTGAAGAGAGCATATATCCATTTCGCTTTAAGATTTTATCGATATAGAAGATATTTATTCTATCAGAGTCATTTTTTCGAAAGTGAAATAGCTTCTCTTCACTCTCTATTGAAACAGGCTCTTTTAAAAGCAGAAATCTATCTTCATCGAGATAGTGAAAAGATTTTAAAATACCACTTTTGAACTCTTCTAAAAAACGATTTGAAAAGTTGTGTCTGAAATAGTTTCTTCTATATTTCTCATCAAAATTTGAACTATCTATAAAATATTTTATATTTCTATCATTCAGATATTTCAATAGTTCATCTTTCGAGATATCAATAAGAGGACGAACAATACGATACTTCTCTCTCATCTCAAACTCTTCCATTCCAACAAGTTCTAAAATTCCAGCACCTTTTGAAAACTGCATAAAAAACCACTCCAACTTATCATTTAGTTGATGAGCTGTAATTAGATTTCTATATCCATTTTGCTCTATCACCTGTTCAAAAAAGTTGTATCGAACAGTTCGTGCATTGCCCTCTGAAAATTTATCCATATCAACTGTACCGATAAATAGCTTTTTTCCAAAATCTTCAGCTAACTCTTTTGCATACTCAACTTCACTTATAGATTGTTCCCTCTGATTGTAATTTACAATTGCCAAATCAAATTTGATTTTCTCTTTATGCAAAATATGAAAAAGAGCTGATGAGTCTACACCTCCAGAAAATGCTAAAAGATTTGAACTTTTTTTAAGAATATTTTTTGTTTCTAAAGAGATAAAATCCATTTTTTAACTTTTATTTCACATTATAGATAGAATTTGTAAAAATGAATTTAAAAACTTATATCGAGAAAATTGAAAACGAAACAGAGGCAACCGAACACACTTTTCGAACACCATTAGAAAATTTACTAAATAGTTACAAGCTGGATAGTTCTATTCGAGTTATTCACGAAGCGAAAAGAGAGAGTGATGAAGATGGAACTCCAGATTTTAAAATCGTTAGAAATGACCATATAGATTTTGTAAAAAAGTTGGTTGGATATGTTGAGTGTAAAAAGTTGGGCTACGATTTGGAAAAGCTCTCAAAATCGAAACAGATAGAGAAATATAGTAAAACTTCAAGTAATATCCTCGTTACAAATTACAGAGAATTCCTACTTTTAGACAACGGAAAGATAGTTGAGAAAGGTGATATAAAAGATGAGATTTCTATACAAAATATCTTAAACCACTTTTTCAAATACAAACATGCTCTAATTCAAACCAAAGCGAAACTTGTTGAGACTCTTTCTGAAAAATCTTTCTACTTTTCAAAAGTGTTACGAGAGTATTTAGAAAATAATGAAAATGCTAGAGAGAAATTTTATGGCAAGTTTGCAACTCTATTGAATGAGTTTGGGAATTCTGTAAATTACAACTACTCCCTTTCAGAGTTTTGCGACATCTACTCTCACTCTATGGTGTATGGTCTTTTTATCGCTCGTTTAGACGGAAATGAGAAGTTTGATGAGACTGAAAAAGACCCAATTATAAAAATTCCAGAAGAGTATACACTTCTTATCGAATTTTTGGATACTGGATATACAAGATATTTGAGACCAAAAAGTGTGGAGTTAGCAATAAATTCAATTGTTCTAACTCTGAACCTCATCGATATTTACGAAATTGAGAAAGAGTACTCTTCAAAAGATGAAATCGTTGTCTATCTCTACGAGGATTTTTTAAAAGAGTATGACAAACTTCGAGCAACTGAAAATCGAAAAGAGAGTGGAGTCTACTACACTCCAAAAGAGATTGCCAAATTTATTTCAGACTCTATCGGCGATATTTTAGAAAAAGATTTTTTTTTAGAGAGATATTTAGCCGATGAGGTAAAAATCCTCGATTTTGCAACTGGAACAGGAACTTTTCTTCTTCATATTTTTAATGAAATTTTAGAAAGAAATTCTGAAAAAGCGAAAGAGAAGATTTTAAAAGATATTTACGGTTTTGAACTTCTCTTCACTCCTTACATCGTAGCTCATACAAACCTAAATCGGGAACTTCGGAAAAGAGGTATCTCCTTTAAAAAAGGTGAAAAAGTTGGAGTCTATCTTACAAATACTCTTGATATGTCGCAAAATAGTATCTCTAAATTTATGCCTTTTCTTGAAGAGGAGACTCGAAAAGCAGGAGAGATTAAAAAGAGCAAAGATATTCTTGTTGTTCTTGGAAATCCACCATACAACAGTAACTCAAAAAATCGAGATGAAACTATTTCAAAACTTTTAGAAGATTATAAAAATGGTTTAACAGAAAAGAAGATAAATTTAGATGATGATTACATCAAATTTATCCGTTTTGCTCAACAAAAGATAGATGATGCTGGTTTTGGAGTTTTTGGAACAATTACAAATAACTCTTTTCTCGATGGAATTACTCACAGAAAAATGCGAGAGTCTCTTTTACAAACTTTTGATGAAATCTATATTTTGAATTTACACGGAAACACTCTTAAAAAAGAGGGTGATAAAAATGTCTTTGATATTATGGTTGGTGTATCAATATCGATTTTTGTAAAACATAAAAAAACCCCTGAAAAGAAAAAAGTGAAATACTTCTCAACTTTGGAAAATGGGAAAGTTTCGAGAGAAGCGAAATTGGAATTTCTGAAAACAGAGAGTTTGGAAACTGTTCCATTTGTGGATTTAGAACCAAAAGAACCCAATTTCTGGTTTGTAGATAAAGATGAAACGGGAAAAGAGGAGTATGAAAAATTTTGGAAAATTACGGAGATTTTTAAAGAACATACAAGTGGAATAGAGAGCCAAAAAGATGAGATTGCAATTCAATATTCAAAAAAGAATTTAGAGAAACTAAAAGATGATTTTCAAAAACTTTCTGAAAATGAGATAAAAGAGAAATATGGCTTAAAAGATGGTCGAGATTGGAAAGTTTCAAAAGCAAAAGAGGATTTAGAAAATAATTACAATCCTGAAAAAATTGCTTATCGTCCTTTTGATAACAGATATACAAGCTACTCTGAAAAAAGAGGATTTTTAGCCTATCCAAGATATAAAACTTTACAACATTTTCTAAAAGGTGAAAATTTAGGATTGGTTTTTGTAAAGCAAATTGCTGAAAATATAGGTTTTTCCCATATTTTTACAACTAATGAGATAAATGATAGAAGAACAATGTTAAGTAATCGAGGTGCTGGTTACACCGCTCCCCTCTATCTCTACATTGAAAATATGGGAGTTCTCGAAAAGACTCCAAATTTTACAAGGAGATTTCAAGATTTCCTCCAAACTCTAAAATTCTCTCCAACACCTGAAGAAATTGTATTTTACATTTATGCTCGTCTCTACTCAAAGAAGTTTCGAGAAAAGTATTTTGAATTTCTAAAAGTTGATTTTCCGCGAGTTCCATTTGAAGAGAAAAAAGAGCTTTTCTACAAGTATGCAGATTTTGGAAAAGAGCTTGTTGAACTTCACACAATGAAAAATATTCCTGAAAGTTCTGAAATTGAAGTTTTTGGAAGTGGTTTAGTTGAAAAGGTGAGTTTTAAGAATGGAAAGATTTTCCTAAATCCAGAAACTTATATTTCTGGAGTTTCTGATGAGGTTTGGAACTTTGAAATTGGAAGTTATCAGGTAATTAAAAAGTGGTTAGATTATCGAAAGAAAGATAAGGTTGAAATCGATTTTGAACATTTAAAAAAGATGGTGGTTGCAATCAAAAAGAGTATTGAAATTATGGCAGAAATTGATAAGTAAGATTTCTCCATTCGAAATGACAAAAAAGGGAGTGGAGAAATCTAATAGAGAGATTTCTCACATTCGTTCAAAATGACAAGTTCCTACTTTTTGGCTACAAAGTATCCAGAGAGAACAATTAGAAAGATGCCTCCAAAAGTGGCTAAATTTGGGACCTCATCACCAATAAGGAAAATTCCTAAAATTAGAGAAAAGAGAATATTGCTATAACTCACAACTCCCACAATTCCAGCTTTTGTCTCACCATAAGCCTTTGTCATATAGATTTGAGCAAAAGTTGCCAAGACTCCGAGAGCTATAATCTTTGGAATATCTTCAAAAGTTGGTATTACAATTGGAGCTAACATAAAGTCGAGATATTGCGGAGTTTCAAAAAGAGTTCCAATAGTTAAAAGAACTGCTGGAGAGATAGTTCCAACAAGAACAAAAGAGAGAACAATTCCTCTACTATCATAATATTTTCGAAGTTCTCTAACAGAAGTGTAAGCCAATCCTGCTCCAACACCGCTAAAAATTCCTAACAAATCGGTCTTTGTGAAAGTGAACCCATTTGGCTGAATGATTAAAACTATACCAATGAAACCGACAAATACTGCAAACACTTGAAGGTAATTCAACTTCTCATGAAGAAATATGAAAGCAAAAAGTGCTGTAAAGATAGGTGCTGTTTTTGAAAATGTCATAGCGTCAGCAAGAGGAATGTGTGCTATGTTGTAGAAGAAAGCTAAAAGTGCTATAAAGCCCATAACTCCACGAAAAATTAGAAGCCACAACTTTCCTCCAACTTGGATTAGAGGAGTTTTATAAATTGAGATGGCGATAATTACAACTCCAAAAACATTTCTAAAAAATGTGATTTCAAGAGAGTTTATAGTTTCGCTCAACTCTTTTACAAAAACACCCATAAAAGCGAAGAGAAAAGAGGCGATAAGCATATACTTTACGCCTTGAACTCTATTTTCCAAATTTACACATCTCTAGCAAGAGTGAACATATGAGAAAAATTTGTTGTGAAGTCGATACATCTTTCACAAATTTCTGACTCATCTCTCTTTATAAATGGAGTTTTACACTCTGTGCAAGTTGCCATCTCAAAGTTGATGAGGTGTTTCGGTTTTAAGAGGTCCAAAATTGAAACCTCATCGCTACTAACTGCATCAACTTTACAGATGTGCTGACAAATTCCACACGAAATACACTTTTCAGAAGAGATGAAGATATCTAACTTATCAGAAGAGTAGAATAGAGCTTCTGTTGGACAGAATTGAATACAGTCTCCACAATTTGTACAAGAGTTTGAAATCTTCTGAGTTCCCAAAATCCCTGGTACTACTTCAAGCTCTTTCGACTTCTCAACTAAAAGATGCTGTTTCAAAGGAAAGAACCTCTTTGCAAAATTTGGTTTTTTGAGTTTAGCTTCTACGACTGGTTTCTCTCTTTTTAAGAGTTTTCCAAAAAGTTTTCTTTTCTGGTTCTCCTCTCTCTTTTCAAAAAGAGTTTCAACACCTTCTGGAACTCTACTTTTTATACTCTCCAGCACACTACCAATTTCGCAAGTATCACAGTGGGATAAATCTAAAGATACTCCACCCTCTTGCATTTTCAGAATTTCAAAGTGGTGAGTATCAAAAGCGGAAAGACAAGTTGTATTATCTTTACAGGAGAGAACTCTATTTTCAGAAGTTTCAAACTCCAACACAAAACGGTTTGGGTCAAAAGTTGGAATTTCTAAAGACTCTGTTGGACAGACTCCAAGACAAGCGTTGCAGAGTGTACAGAGTTTAGTATCGAGAACTATTCTATTTTGGAAAATTGAGAAGACAGTTTCTGGACAAATCTCTACACAATTTGAGCAGTGGTTGTGGAAATAGGCATTTCGAATACAGCTGTTTGTATCATAGGATATTGTCATGCCAACTCCGAATAGTCAGAAACTAAGAACTCTACTGTAAAGTCAAAAAGTTCTCTATAAAATGGTGTTGTTGCCATACTTTTCATTCCAATTAGATAGGGAACAACCCAACGAATTAGATGATTTTCCAGAAACTCTTTTTGAGCTACTCTCTCATCTCGAAAAACAGCAGTCTGCATAAATCCAAACTCAATTCCAAGATGGTCTGGAGAAACAATATTTGTCTGGTTCATATCTATCTCAAAACCGTTTCGGAAATAGAACTCCATAACTGGATTTTGAAGACCGACAAGAGACTCCTGTTTAGCATCCAGAACAAAACTTTCGATTGGTTGAGTGTGAAGAAGAAACATTGAAGAGTAATCGATATTTAACTCCTCCTCTATCTTCTCTAAATCTCCAAATTTGAACCACTCTACTGTTTCATCTCCAATTAGATTTAGAAGTTCCTCATTTCTGGAGATATCTAAAACAGTCTGCTTGTCGAGAATATCACTAAAAACTCTTGAAAGAAGAGCGTAAATATAGACTCTCTGTTCTCTATTTGTCATTAAACTCCTTTTGCAATTTTTAGTAAGAAATCTCGTAACTCTGAGTTGCTATTCTCAAAACTCTTATAGTCTCTTTCAGACTTTAGAACCTCATCAACATTTTCGAAGTTTTCTAAAGTTGGAACTCCATATCTTTTCAATAGATTTACACCATTTGAGTCTCTATCATCTCTCTCTACAAAAATAGGTTTACCACCTGAAGCCAAAGAATTCAATGCTGTTTGAGTTGATGAGGTTATCAAATTTTTACTACTTCTTACGATATCATCATACTCTTCACTTTCATAAATATTTCCAAATTTCTCATTCAACTCATCTTCATAACCCATGAAGAAGTAGAAACCTAACAGCAAATCATATTTCGATTTTAAATTCGCTTCTAAAAGTCTCTTATCATAATCATCATCTCCAAAAAAGAGAGTTGTCTCAATACTCTTTTCAAAATCCCCAATAAAACTTTCTGAAACTGGTATCGCATTACACACTTTTTCAGAACTCTCTAAATATGGATTTATCATAAACTCTTTCTCTACGGGCTTCTCTTCTGGATTGTCACTCACTCTAATAAAAGCTGAAAAGTAATCAATCATATCGTGAAGTTGCTGTTCATGATGCTCTGTTGAGTCGTAAATTAGAATATCTCCATGCTCTGTAACATTTGCTATGTTTCGAAGAACATCGATACCAACTGCTCTCTTCACTCCGAAATCTCTACTTGCACTGGCAATTCTATAATCACTTGTTAATAGAGTTATCTCTAACTCTGGCACTGCTTCAAGAATTGCCACCGCTTTTCTAAATCTATTTAAACCAAACCGATGTCCTGTATGAACATAATAGTAAATTTTTCTCATTTTTTGATTTTAGAATCTTTAGTATAAATTCTACCTTTTTGATAAAATCAAACTCTATATAAAAAATCGTTATTAAGGAGAAAAGTAATTGGATATATTAGATTCAATTATCTTGGGAGTTGTTGAGGGAATTACAGAATTTCTTCCAGTCTCAAGCACTGCTCATTTGGTTTTAACTTCTCAGCTCTTAAATTTAGAGCAAGATGAGTTTATGAAGAGTTTTGAAATAGTAATTCAGATGGCTCCTATTTTCTCAGTCATACTCATATTTTGGAGTCGGCTTTTCAACTCAAAAGATATATGGATAAAGCTATTTATCGCATTTGCTCCAACGGGAATTATGGGACTTTTACTATATAGTTTTATCTCTTCGATGTTTTCAATAGTTGCCACGGTAACTTGGATGGTGATAATGGGAATTATATTTCTACTATTTGAGATATTCCACTCTGATAATCGATATAAACTTGAAAGTGAGTTTGAGATGACATATACTCAAGCATTTTATGTAGGACTCTTTCAAGCACTATCTCTAATACCTGGAGTTTCTCGTTCTGGAATTACAATTTTAGGTGGTATCTGGATTGGTCTCTCAAAAGAGTTGGCGATGAGGTTCTCTTTTCTGTTAGCTATCCCAACAATCGGTATTGCAACTCTTTTTACTATCTTTAAAAGTGAAGCAATTCTTTTTGAAAATTGGGAACTTTTAGGTATCGGATTTCTTATCTCTTTTATTTTTGGAACTCTTGCAATTAAAACATTTCTGCATATAGTTTCTAAATATGGCTTTCTACCTTTCGGTATATATCTGCTTCTTGCATCTTTTCTGTTTCTAGCTATTGGAACAGCATAAAAACTCTCTGAAGAAGAGTCTAAAATTAGACTCTTCAAATCTATTTCACTATTCGCCCAGAGAAACCAAAAGTTCTATCTTTCTCAATCCTATTGGAAATGAAGTTTCGATACTCTGAACCAAATCCACTTAGAAGATTTTCATATATATCTCTACCATTTTTAAATTTTGGAATACCGCTAATGCCTAAAAAGAGTCTTGTATCATTTTGAATTGTCAAATCATAATCAAATAGGTTAGCAACCTCATCGAAATTAAATTGTATAACTCCATCAGAACTTGAAATCAAATTTAAATCTGAAATGGTTTTTGTTGAACGCACTTCTTTTCCTGTACTTCTAATTCCGTAAATATGAACCTTCGTAGCATTTTCAGTATATAGAAATCCATCTCGGGTTAGATACAAGTTTGGAATTAGAATTACAGCGTTTCTTTTTGAATTTAGTTGTTTAGCTTTTAAAATAAAAGTTACATTAGTTTCAAAAACAGGAGTTTGAAGTTCAAAGTAGATGGAAGAGAAATTTGAAATATCTCCAAAATATCCACTATCTGAAATAGTTACCTCTTCATCATCAAAAGTTAAATTCTTCACTTTCAAAGGAGGTACTAACTCTACTTCGACAAATTCAGCGTCAAGAAAACCTAAGTCTACGGTTTCAAAACCATACAAACCACCGTTGTTTTTCACTTCTATCTCATATTCTCCTTTTGGTAACCAAAACTCTTTTTTACCATTCTCATCACTATTTCCTTTGTAAACTCCATTTATACGGATGCCACTACTTGGTGTAGTTAGAATTTCCAAATAGGAGAGATATTCCATTTTTAAAAATTTCTCTATCTCATACGTAAACTCAAAACTTTCACTTAAATTTACATCATTAGCATAACCAGATATCTCTTCATCTCCATTTGAGATAGTTAGCAAAACATCTACTTTTTTTGCTGGAACAGGTTGAGTTGGAATTTCAAAAAAGTATTTTTCATCTTCTTTTGAAACTTTTACAGTTTCATCTCCTCCATTATCAGACTCAAATTTTGCTTCCAAATCTTCTCCAAGTTCATCTATTACCTCTTGTGGAACAGGAAAGAATAGGTTGAGTTCATCAGCTGTTTCTGAAACATTGCATTCTCCAAATACTACTTCTACAAATTTTGCATAAAAGCTCAAAGTCATATCTTCTGAAATTGTGATTTTCTCTTTTGAATTCCCTCTGTTTGAACTTGCAATAAGATAGTTTCCGTCCCAAATTTCAAAATAAGCTGTTTGATTTTCTTCAAGGTAGAAAGATGAGTTTACATTTTCTACAATATCAAAACTCTCATTTTTATCTAAAGTGAAAGATTTCAATACAGGATTTTGAATACTTTCCTCTTCTAACAGCTCTTCAAAATCTAAAAGAAGTTTAAGAAACACTGCATTTCTTATATCTACTCTTTTTGAAATTACTATGTTGAATTCTAAATCTTGAAATTGAAAAACCTCTCCAGCTGAAATAGAGAAACTATCGAAATAGGCTATATACCTATCATCTGAACCAATTCGTGTAACAACAATACTTCCAGCTTCATAATCTCCATTTAAGAGTAGAAATTTTCCATTTGAAGTAACTTCATTGTTTTCATCTATATAGATATTGAATGAAATATCTTTTGAGTATTTCCCATCTATTCTCTCAAAAGTAACTTGTGCCTCAAACTTTTTATCGATACTCTTTACAGCTCTTGTTTCTGTATCACTTTTGATTAGTGGAAAAACAATTTTTCCCATCTCTACATTTGGAATTTCTGCTTGAGAAGAACTTCCACCACTAGAACTGCTACAAGCTGTAAAAAATATTAGAATAAAACTAAAGAGTAGTTGCCATAAATACATAATTGCCTCCTGAAAAATTCAGAAAGGTGAAAAGTTTCTTTTCAATTTATCCGCCAAGATACTTTTGTAGAGCCTTCAACTTTTTCACTTTTCTTTTAGAATTATTTCAAAACTTCTCTCAAAATCACGACTCTTTTTTTCTAACACATGTTAGAAAAATTTGAACATGTGTTAGAACTTTTTGGTCGTGATATTTTTTCTTTTTTGAGATAATTATGTTTGGAAAGGGGGAAGATATAAAAATACCTTGGCGGGGCAAATTTAAATATCTTCGAAATGAAAAATCGAACCCTTTCCAAATTTTCTTTAAAGGGTTTCTTTATGAAAAAGGTATTACCTTACTTTCTACTTTTTGCTCTTCCTCTCTTTTTTATAGGTTGTGGAGGAGATAGCTCAAGTGGTGAAGAACCACAAGTTTCTCAAAGAGAAGTAAAGTTTTCAGGACTTATTACAGCTCTTAAAATTCCTGAAGAGACGAGGAGTCTCAAATCATCTCTCGATGTTTTCAAGGGGAAAGCTATATTTTACAAAGAGAATGTAGAGTATGAAGCTAACATTACTCTCCAATCAGACGGTTTCTCAATCATTGATATAAATATGTCTCTTGCACTCTTTCCTGGAGAATATGAAGATTTTGTAGTTGATGTAAATGGTTCACTTGGAAACTTACGAGCAGAAGCTGATGAGTTTAGAATTACAGAGAATAAAGAGACAGAACTATATTTGGAGTTCATTCCTGTTCAAGCTAAAAAGGGAGGAGTAGTTGGTGATGTTTTAAGAAAAATCTCTTTTAACTTTACAACAGATGTTGATTTATCATCTATGGAAGACCCAAGACTTCACATAGGAGATGATGCTTATGTTATAAATAGAAAGAGTCGCTCAATAGATTTATATATCGATGAGGTAGAGCAGAACACTCTTTTAGAATTCTTTAATGGTGAAAAGTTGAAAGCAGATGGATTTTATAAGAAAGATGAAAGAATACAAACAATGCGAGTTATCTATGGAATATTAGGTTTTGATGCTAGTTTCAAAATAGAGGAAAATGGAACTGTTTCAGCTCTAAATATTGAGATACCAGAAGAGGTTTTTGAGCTTCAAAAGAGAGAACTCTCTGCAATTCTCTATTACGATAGTAAAAAATCTTATGGAACTATCTTTGAAAATTCTATAAATTTTGATGTTGATGGTGTTGCTGAAAATAGTGTTCTTGATATAGGAGTTCAGATATATGATGGAAACAGCTCAAGCAAAGAGCTTTTAGCAGAAAGCAATGAAACCAATATCTCTTTAAGCGAAGATTTGGTGTTTGACTTCACAATTTATGATACCAGATATGTTCGAATTCTAATTCCTGTTGGGATAAATGTTTTCCAGGAGAATGGAGACCTTATCAAAAATGCATCTATCTATGCAAATGGAATACCTTATGGAAACGATGTTTCAGATGACTATTTTACTGTTATCTATTTAGAACTAGGAAAATCCTATGTGATAGAAGCTATCAAAGATGGTAAGAAAGATAGTAGAAGAGTTGAAATAGAAAAGTTTGAACCTTACAATTTAAATTTAGAACTTCCTTGGAAAGAATTAAGTCGGACCCATTTAAGCAACTGTAAAGATTATGTGAAAGATGGAAGTGTTGTAATAGATGATTTGACAGGTTTGAAATGGGAAGATACAGATAAAAGTATAACTTACTACACTTTTGTAGAAGCTCAAGCACACTGTTCAGAACTTAAACTTGATGGACTCTCGTGGAGAATGCCAACTTTGAAAGAGCTTTGGTATTTAGCTGAAAGTAAAGATTACCTATTTTCAGAAGTTTTTGAGCAGAAAACTGATGGAAATTACTGGACAAGTGATAAGAGTGGAAGCGAAGTGTGGGGAGTAAATTTCAACTCTAAAACAAATCTACTTCTTGATAGTGGTGATACTTCTTATGTGAGATGTGTTTCTGGAGAGATAAGTGATTTTGAAAACTTTGAGAGAGAAAATAAAGTTGTAGTTGATAAAGAGAACGATTTGATATGGCAAGATGCAAATCTTAGCACTCCGCTAAGTCGAAATGATGCAAAAGAACACTGCTTAAATCTCAAGTTTGCTGGACATACCGATTGGCAACTTCCAACTATTTCACAACTCTTCTCAATTGCAAATCTTAAAGAGAACCCTTTTGCAAGTACTTTAGTTGGAGAGTATTGGTCAGAAACTAAAAAAGATAGTAGCAACTCTTGGTTTGTAAACTTTTCAACAGATACAAATGGTCATAGTGCAAATACTAACCCAAAACGAGTTAGATGTATTAGAGATGCAAACCCTGTTAGAGGTGAAGCAACTTTCCCAGATAACTTCTTAAATCGCTGTCGAACTTTCAAGAAAACTGGAGATGTTGTAATAGATGATGTTACAAGTTTGAAATGGGAAGATAGAGTTGGAAAATATGGAAGTATGGCTGAAGCAAAAACATATTGTGAAAACCTTACAACTGGAGGAATTGAGAACTGGAGACTTCCAACTCTTACTGAACTCTGGTATTTTATAAATGCAAATAGACAAAACTCAAATCTTTATAACACTTTTGACTATTTAGGCAATTATAGAACCCAAACTGAAAGTAGCAGTGGTAATAACTGGTCAGTTTATTTAAGCACTGGAGAAATGTATGAACAAAAGACAACTCCATATTACAAAAATAATAGTTGGTATCACAAACAGGTTACAAAATGTGTTTCTGGAGAGAGTGATTACACTCTAAATACTCAAAGAGACGAGATTTCAGATACTGTTATTGACAAAGGCAACAATTTAATGTGGCAAGATAGTGGACTTCCGGGAGAGATGAGTTTAGAAGAGGCAAAAACCTACTGCTCAACTTCAACATTTGCTGGATATAGTAGCTGGAGACTTCCAACTATTGAAGAGCTTTTTTCCATTCGTAATGCCTCTTTCGAAAATACTTCAATTGGCTCATTCTGGTCAAAAAGTAAATATGGTGGAAGTAACTTCTGGTATATGAATTTTGACAATACACAAAACTCTTACACATCAGACTCAAACTCACTCTTTTTCGTTCGCTGTGTTCGAGACCAATAACTCTTTTAAAACTCCCGTTACGGGAGTTTTGGAAATGTCTAAAAGGTTGAAAAATATGGAATGGCTGGAAATCGGAATTATTCTTGTTTAGGAGAACTGTAAGAGTTTTATAACTAATCTTAATATTATTTTTGTTAGAAAATTTGAAACTTTTGAATTACTGAAATCTAAGCAAGTTTGGGTCAGGAAAAAATGAGGTGGGTGAGTTGTGAGACTCTCCACCAAATACTCTGAAAGGAGGTAATCCAACCGCAGGTTCTCCTACGGTTACCTTGTTAC
>JAMJTW010000016.1 GCA_024281175.1 Candidatus Thiovulum imperiosus | reverse complement strand
TAAAAAAGAGCAAGTTAAAAGATATCGAGGAACTAAAACTATCTCTCCAATTGAAAATTATATTGTTACCAGACAGTTTGGAAACTATAAAGACCCAATCTACAATATTCAACTATTCAATTCATCTATCTCTCTAAAACCAAAAAGTTCAAATGCAAAAGTTAGAAGTATATTTAATGGAAAGATATCTTTAGTAAAAGATGACAAAATTTTAGGAAAATTTGTTGTTATAGAGCATTACAACAATTTACAAACAATCTATGCCCATTTAGATAGCTTTGCTCCAAATATTAGAACTGGAAAAAGAGTAAAAAAAGGTGCGATTATTGGAAGAGTAAAAGATGAACTCTATTTTGAAGTAATGGATAAGAATTATCATATAAATCCAGTTCAAGTAATAGAATAGGTTACAATTCTTTAAAAAAGGCACTAATTGAAAACTTATGATTTAGCAGAAGTTGGTATTGAGACTCTGAACTATGCAAAAGTTACAACAGATAAAGGTGTTATCTGGTTAAAATTACTGAATGATGAGACTCCAAATACAGTTGCAAACTTTGCATCATTAGCAAAAGATGGTTTTTACAATGGTTTAAATTTTCATAGAGTAATTTCAGGTTTTATGGCTCAAGGTGGTTGTCCTCACGGTACTGGAACTGGTGGACCAGGCTGGAGAATTCCTTGTGAAACTGCACTAAATAAAACTCGACATAAAAGAGGTGTCTTATCAATGGCTCATGCTGGTCCAAATACAGGTGGAAGCCAATTTTTTATCTGTTTTGTAGATTGTCCTCATCTTGACGGTGTTCACACAGTTTTTGGTAAAATCGAAGATGGTGACTCGGCTTCTTTTGAAGTTTTAGACTCTGTTCGACAACAGGATAAAATCCTATCTATTAAAATCTTAGAAACTAAATAGACTCTTTTCTTCTTTTAGAGTAGAAGTTTTCTACTACTCTAAAAGAGCCGAAAAGAAGATAGTTCTCATTTTCTTCAAATTTCTCAAATTTCTTAAATTTGATTCCAAGTTTTTCTAAAACTGATTCTAGTTCTGAAATTTTTATAATTCTGTCATCTTCAATTTCAAGAATCTCAACTCTGGAAACTCTATTTTTGAAAAGAGCTAAAATTTCTTGATATGGTTTATCTTCAAAAGAGTTGTAGACAAGAACAAATTTTTTCCACTCTATCTGTTCAAGAACTCTTTCAGCTGAAAGGAGATTGTGACCAACATCTACAATGATATTTTCAGCTACTCTTTCAACTCTGCCTTTTGGTAATTTGAATTCATAAAACTCTTTTTTGGAATCGACACCTAAAATTTGAGCCATTTTTTTTGCAGTTTCAAAATTGTCTTTCAGAAAATTGTTGTGAGATGCTGAAATTTTGGTAATTTCTGCTTTTTTCTCATCTCCTATCTTTTCAGCAATATCATAAACTTCAGGAAACTTCTGTTTTGAAATTAAGACTCTTTTGCCCATTGCTCTAAGTTTTGTTCCAGCAATTTCAGAGATGCTATTTCCTAAATAACTTTGATGGTCAAAACCGATAGGGGTTACAATTGAGAACTTTTTTGGAAAAACAGCAGTTGCGTCAAATTCGCCACCAAGACCAGCTTCTAAAATAAGAAAGTCACAATTTTCAAAAATTGGAAGATTTAGTAGAGTTGTATACTCAAAATAGGAGAGTTTTTCAGAAATATCTTCTGGAAGCAATTTCCAAATTCTTTGATGAGCCTCTTCTAAAACCTCATCACCAATATCATCTCCATCTCTCCAAAATCTCTCTACTATTTTAAAAATGTGAGGAGAAGAGTAGTGTCCTACTCTAAACTTTTCTCCCAATAGTTGAGCAAGAAAACGACCAGTCGTCCCTTTCCCATTTGTTCCAACAATATGAACTATTTCTGGAATTTTAAAATGGTTCTGCACATACTCAAAAGCCTTTGGCATTCTTTTTAAATCTATCTCTTTGTAAGCAAGAGGTTTACTGTTTAGAAACTCTTCTACTCTTTTCAAATCTCTTCCCTTGAGACAGAAATAATGATAGAGCCGTTGATTTCACCGACTTCTTGATAGTACACACTACCATCTGTTGCTCCAAATATCTTATATTTTGAACCACCTGTTGAAGTTGTTGATTTCACTCCTGCTCCAATAATATATTTCCCCTCTGCTTTTGATAAATCTTCAAAATTGTAGCTTCCATCACTATCTAAAACTCCAATTCCAACAACACTCCAATCCTCATCACTACTATAATCAATCAGCATCGCTTTAACTTCAGCATCTTCAGAAACAGTTATATCTCCATAAACTTTAAAACTACTACTTTGAGATATCTCAAATCCTGTATAGTCTGTACCAGAAAACCACATTCCAACAGATTTTGAAATCTTCAAATTTGGAAATTCCCAAGAGTAATATGTTAATGTGTAGTTATTGTTTGGTTCAATTCCAGAAATTTTAAAAACCCCATTATCACTTACAGCTTCACCTCTTATTGTCTCACCATCTGAAATCTCAATCCAACCACTCTCTATATCTCCACTACCAAGATTTACAACTCCAGAAATAGATTTCAAATTACTGCTTTTTGCTAAAGTAACAAGATGCTTTTCAGCACTATTTATATCAAACTCAAATGGAGTTCCACTCCAAGCAAATCTTGATAAATTCCCTTCATCTCCTAAAATATATCCAGCAGAGTGTTTTGATGGATAGATAATTCCACTATAAGTTCCATTTGGAACAAAGATAGATAATTTTGCTTCATATCCAATATCTCCAGAGATGTAAACAAGATTATCATCTTCAAAAACATTACCATCTTCATCTTTAAGTTGAATTAGAATTGTCTCTCCACTCTGAAGATTTGCTACTACAAATTCAACTAAATTCATATCTCCAACTTTTACATCTCCAAAATCATAATCTCCAGATATATCAAAAAGAGTATTCTCTTTTGGAGTAATACCACTCCATGAATTCTCTTGTGATATTAGAGTCATGACACCGCTATCATCTGCTGTCACAAAGTGGAAATTTGTACCTAAAACTTCTAATCTAAAATCTTCTCCAGACTCTGTTAAGAAATAGACATCAACTTCACCATTGCTATCACTCTGAAGAGATTTATAATTCTCAAACTCTCCTTTGAATTGAGATAGAGAGATATCTACTGTACTGTTTTCAAAATTGTCGCCAAGTTTCAAATTTGCTGAAACTCTATTTTGAGATGGCATATTAAATGTGTAGTTGCTATCCATAAATAAATCTAGTGTTTCTACTTGCGGTTTCCAAATCCAGCTATCCGCTTCACTCCAGCTACAATCCCAACTCATTGATGAGGTTGGACAGACTCTATTCTCATCTTTATCAAAAGCGTACCAATCAACATTTGTAACAAGAGTGAAATATCCATCATAAAAATATTCTCTATTCTCTAAATAGAAAAGTAGATAGTAGTCGTCTCGACTTGTAAGTCCAGAAATTGTGAAATTATTTTCAGGTCCTTCAACTCTATAATTGATAGAAGTTCCTGGAGAAAATAGTTCAGCATAACTGAAATTAGCATCTTCAATTTTTACTGATAGAGAGTAAGTCTCTCTATCTTCAATTACTGAAGATAGGTCAAAATTGAAATTTGTCTTATCTCCACCAAGAGAGTAACTAAATGTATCATCTGGATAGTATCTACCATTGCTATAAATCCAAGATACAGAGTTTGCTGAAACAAAACTACTGCTACTAACCACAAAATAGGAGTAGAAGATATCATCTTTCTCAAATCCCATATCAACTCTATAAGTTCCACTCTGAACATCTAAAATCTCAAAACTATTTTCAGAAATAGAACCTTTATACTCTATACCATTTGAGTAGTTTTTAAAACGGATATATCCATTTGAAGAGCCAGATGGAAGTTGCACAGTTCCCGCTAATCTATTTGCTATCCTATCTTCAATTTCAATATCTAATTCCATATCAGAAACTATCGTAATGAAATTTACAGCAGGAACCCAAATATCATCTACTTTTTTATATGAGACCTCATCAGCTCTATTAACTGTAAAGTTGTCGTCTTCAAAATCTAAAAAGAACTCTCTATCTAGCTCATCTGAAAGTAGCGATACTCCAACTATAAAGTTTCCTCCACTCTCCCCAACATTTAAAGTGTAATTTCTATCATCTCCAATCTCATAATATTTAAAAAACTCTCCATCTACTGCACTGTATAGTGAAATTAAAGCTCTACCACTATCAAAATCAAAATCTACTGGAGCTTTAAAATCTCCATAAACTCTTTTATCCAAATCTCCCCAACTGTACAAATCTAAAATTGGGTAAGAGAGCGAAGAGATTAGAACTGTCTCACTCTCAGAATTCAACTCATCTGAAATTGTTACTATAAAGTTCCAGCTATCGCTACTATCTCTATTCAAATTCGCTTCAAATCTATATCTGATTTTACTATCATCAATATACTCTCCAGCAGAAGTATCTACTTCAAAAGTACCAACAACTTCCCTGCTATCACCAACCACTTCCACTGATAGAGTCTGATTTTCAAGAATTTGTAATTTTGGAGGAATAATTATTTCACCAGAAAATGAGTAGATAGAGTTTGAAATATCAGAACTATCTATACTTATTTCAGCACTAGTACTTTCTATCTGAACAGTCTCAATTTTGCTCTTTTTTGGAACCCAAATATTTGTAGAAATCTCTTCCCAATCTATTGTTGAAAAGAGAATATAAGTTCTGCTATCAGGATTGTAGAGATAGAGTTCACTACCAACTTTTACAATTACAGCATACTCTCCAGCACTGTTCGTATAGATTTTAAAATCTGTTGTAGCTTTCTCTTTGAAAGTTTCACCATTCTCTAAATCTATAAGAGTGACTTCTAAATCCTCACTACTATTTACAGTTCCTGAAACAGAGTAACGAATAGATTGAAAACTACTTAAAAACTCACTCCAATTCCCAATATCTCTTCTTGAAGTGTAAGTTATAAGAATTGGATTTATCCCCATATCTGACCAAGTTTTATTTTCCAAATCCACAAACTCACTACCTAACATTGCTGGATTTGAACCTAAGTAGTAACTTTCACCTGAAGATAAATCAACAACTTTTAAAATTACACTTTCACCTAATGCCGATTTTGAAAGTTCAACTTTAAAATTTCCACTACTATTTACCTCATCGCTACCCAATAGAGTCTCTCCATCTGTTTTATAGATATAGATTTCTAAATCTGAACTTCCTAAGTTTGAGAAATTCCCCTCAAAATATATCTTCTGACTAGAAGCTGTAATTAGGTCTAACTCAAGAGTGAAATTTCTATCATTGCCATCTACTTCAAAAACTCCAGTCTGAATTGTATTTAGAACCCAAACTCCATCAAACTTTACAAAATCTACGGAACTTTCATCTACAATAGTTTCAGTATCTGGATTGTAGAACCAACCTCTCTGTTCACCATCTAAAGTTTCTTGATATATCTTGAAAATATAGTTTCCATAATCGTAAAGAGTCATTTCAAAAGGTTGAATTTTTGTAACATCTGTAATATAAGTAGTACTTTTTACTCTCTGCTCTTCAGCATCAATTATCTCAATTGATAGAGTTTTACTATCCGAAAGTATATTTCCAGAAAAGAAAACTCTACGACTATCAACTATATCTACCATTGAAGAGATATCTAAATGGTACTCTTTATTTCCAGTGATTTGGAAAATTCCAGAACTATCTATGACACCATCAACTCTATCAACATTTTTTATAAATTCACTATTTTCAATGAAATAGGAGAAGTTCTCTCCATCTTTAAAATATTCAACTTTAAAGATAACATCGATAGTTTCATCTCCAAAACTATCTAAGTATAGAGTGTACTCATCTGAAGCAGAGATATATTTGCTACCAAGACTATCTCCATGTTTGTCAAGAACAAAGAGTTCAAATCCCGATATATTTGATGGAAGATAGATATCACCATAAATAAAATTTCTCTTTTTCCAGATGTGAGTAAGGTTCATATCAACAGCTCTTTCGCTAAGTTCATCACTTATAAAAAGAGTTGAGTTGCTCTCTCCAAAAGTCATAGAATTTCTATCTAAAAACTCTTCTAAAGAGAATATTTTGCTATCAACTTCTAACCTATTTTGAATTAGAGTGACCTCATCATCAAACTCTATCTGATAACTACCATTCTCTTCAACTTTTTTTGTGTAGATAGTTCCATTTTCATCTTTAAATTCTAGGGTGATTACCTCTTCTTGAAGCTCTACGGGAATTATGATATTTCCAAATATCTTGTATATTTTGATATTGTCTAAATCTAAGGTGATAGATTGGTTGTTAGAAGTGATTAGAACAGGTTCAAATTTCTCTCTATTTGGAACTTGACCACTCCAATCTTCACTTCTAAGCATTTTAATACTTAAACTATTTGCATCATAACAGTACTCAATAGTCTCATTCTCAACTTTTAAAATTATGAATAGCTCTTCACCAGCCATATCTCGTCCAATTCTAGTTGAAAAGGTGTAATTTTCCTCTTTTAAAAGAAGCTCTTCACCGATAAATCTACCATCTGAGCTGATGAGGTTCATAATAATATTACTACTTCCCTCCCAAGAGATAGTTCCATTAAAATAGTATTGAGAAGTGTAATACGCTTCGATATCAGTTGAGATATATATCTTCTCTGAAGTATCATAGTATCTATCAAAAATTGGAATATCATTACTATTTAGAGAGACCTCATTTGCTGAGTATAGAACCGTAGTAGAAGAGTTTCCGTCATAAGTTAGATAGAAGTTAGTTGTTACTACTCCACTATCAGAGAGAAGATTTAAAACTAAAGCATACTCTCTATCTTTTGGCAGTTTGAAACCAAATTCATCGCCACTTATTTGTGCTTCTCTCAAAACAAAAACCTCTTTTGAAACTGTATCTATCGCTTCAAATTGGAACTCTCTACCTTCTCGACTCTCTATTCTTCCATACACTGTTTCTAAAGAACTTTCTAACTCTGTAAAATTTATATCTCCAGCAAAACTATTATCTTCAGAAATTGTAAAAAGTGCCACATCTGGAATATATTGTCCTGTTTGCTCATCTTGGATATAAGTAATTCTACTTAAAGGAACTAACTCAAAAGTTTCACTATCAATATAAAAAGTTGTTTTTACATCATCTACATCTATATACTCTAAAGAGATAATATATCTCTCCTCAATTTTTGGAAATTTTATAAACCAAGCACTCTCTTCCACATCTATTTCAGCTTCTAAAACTCTGCTCTTACTTATATTTTCAAAAGAGAGCTTTAAACTTTTCCAACTCTCGCTTTCTGCAAAAAAACCACCTGCAACATAATAATCATCACTACTAATTACAGTATAAAACTCTGGAGCAGACACGATTTCAGCGATATTTTCAGAGACTTCAGGAATTTCTGGAGCAGACACGATTTCAGCGATATTTTCAGAGACTTCAGGAATTTCTGGAGCAGATTCAAGTTCGGAACTGTTTTCGGAAACTTCAGGAATTTCTGGAGCAGATTCGATTTCGGAACTGTTTTCGGAAACTTCAGGAATTTCTGGAGCAGATTCAAGTTCGGAACTGTTTTCGGAAACTTCAGGAATCTCTGGAGCAGATTCAAGTTCGGAACTGTTTTCGGAAACTTCAGGAATCTCTGGAGCAGATTCGAGTTCGGAATCATTTTCTAAAACTTCAGGAATTTCTGGAGCAGATTCGAGTTCAGAATCGTTTTCTAAAACTTCAGGAATTTCTGGAGCAGATTCAAGTTCGGAATCGTTTTCGGAAACTTCAGGAATTTCTGGAGCAGATTCGAGTTCGGAATCATTTTCTAAAACTTCAGGAATTTCTGGAGGTGCATCAAAAGAGATACTATTTAAAATCTCTAAAATAAGGGGTGGAATAGAGATATCGTTCCAGAAATCTCCTAAATCTAAAAATGTGGGTGGTGAGTCAAGTGAGTTATTATCTTCAACTTCAGGAGTTTCGGAAACATTTGACTCATTTACGGTGGGTGCTGTTGGAGGAATTTCTATCTCTACTGAAAATCCAAATAGTGGAATTAGTAGTAGAAAAATTGCAAATCTATTTCTCATCATCTTCTATCCTTTTTATCATTCTTTCAACCATTTTTTTGCGATACTCTCGCTCTTTATCCATTTTAAAAAATCTATTTCTATTTTCAACTTGGAACTTTATAGTACTATTTCGGGTTAAATCTCTACCTCTTTTAATTTCTCTAAAATCACTCTTTTTTTGAACTTCTCTCTCTTTTTCAAAATTGTGATTTGAGATAGGTGAAAAGTAACTTTTTTCTGGAATATTTAAACTTTCAGACTTTTCTATCTTTTTTAGAGTTTCTATCTCTACACTCTCTTTTGGTTTTAGAAGTAGAAATATTACAAATAGAAAGAGTAAAATAGATATCAAAATTTTATACAAAAGACTACCTTTTTTAAAATGGCGTAAGAATAGCGAAACTTGAGGTTTTAAATCTTTATTTGTCTTGTCATTTAAAAATGAACAAAGTAACTGAAGAGTCTTTTTCTTACGATTTTGTGATTTTGTTCAAAGTAGAATTTCTACTCTTTTCATCCTTTTAAAAAAGTAAAAATCTCCATGTTAGAATTTTTGTAACACATGTTATAAAAAAAGAGTCGCGATTTTAGAAAAGATTTCGAAATAATTGTGCCGTAAAAGAAAAGTGAAAAGTTGAAGGCTCTACACAAATATCTTGGCGGATAAAAAGAATCTTTTCACCTTTCTGAATTTTTCAGGAGGCAATTATGTATTTATGGCAACTATTTTTTAGTTTTACACTCGTTTTTTTCACAGCTTGTTCAAGCGGAGGTTCTTCTGGAAGTTCCCCAACCTCATCGGCTCAAAAGTATGATTTGAAATTCAAAATCAACCCTGACGGCGAAGCAATTTCTCAACTCTCTCGTGTAACAAAAGCTCTACCTAAAGATTTCAATTTGACTACTGAAACTCTTGCAGAGCAGAATGTAACAATCTCTCTATATATTTCTGAAATTACAATTGATGGAAATATCCTCCGTTTTGACGCAAACCTTACAAAAGGTTTTGACGAAGAGACGGACTCACACTTCTTCTATTTAGATAAGTTCATCGATGGTTCTGATGTAGATTTGAAAAATCCTACAAAGTTTGAAATTGCTTTTGAATATGCAGATGAGAAGTTTTATGGAGAATTTATAAGTAACGGAATTGTTGATAGTGATGGAACACTTTTAAAAGATACAATTCTTTTTACTGTAAAAAGACTCAATATCGAAAATCCTCCAGCTGTAACAGTAATTGAAGATTTCCAACTTCAAAATGGCTTCAATAAAACTATTGTTGATATAACTTTTGACAATGTTTTCAGAACTCGAAGTTTCGAAAACTTAGATGCAGTTCCAGATTTCAGAGTTGAGGCGACAAATGAGAATGCAGAAATTTTACTTCTACATTTCTCTATGTATTCGGAAGATGAAAATGCTATTGTAGGTAAGATTTCCGATGAAACTGATATTTCGTATAAATCTATTTTAGGAATTCGTTTAGATTTGGATAGAAACATCTCTCAATGGATTGAGGGAAAATCTAGTTTTGCTCTGAAAATTGAGAATCAAACTTACAATTTTGATATTTCTGTAAATGGGAAAAATCTTGTTTTTGAATTCCAATTTGCTCCATATATCGAAACTTTCTATGATGAGACTTTTGAGAGTAATGAGAGTCGTCATGAAATCACTGTTATTGGAAATGACCCAGACGGGGACAATTCAGATTTGACTTATAGTTTCTATTCTCCAAATTTCCTAATTGACCAAAACGGTAGCAACATGGCAACTCTCGAGGGAAGAAGAGGAGTTCTTACTGTTGTTGTTACAGACTCAGATGGAAATAGTGCTGATGAGGTAGAACTTGTAATCGGCTCTTTTCAAGGACTCAAATCTTGTATAAATGCACAACTTGGAATTTCTGAAGATGAGAATGCTTCTGAGGAGATGCTTTCAAGCATTACAAAACTCTCTTGTGCCTCTTCTGGAATTGAG
The DNA here is from genome assembly GCA_024281175.1 of Candidatus Thiovulum imperiosus. Taxonomy (GTDB): domain Bacteria; phylum Campylobacterota; class Campylobacteria; order Campylobacterales; family Thiovulaceae; genus Thiovulum_A; species Thiovulum_A imperiosus. Next base: position 5,576 of record JAMJTW010000016.1, on the reverse strand, counting down.
ACACTTGATGGAATTGAGAAACTCTCAAATCTTACAGAGTTAGACCTTTCTGGAAATGGAATTTCTGATATCTCTCTTCTTGCAAATTTAGGAAAATTGGAAACTCTCTATTTGAAAAACAATGAAATTGAAAACATCGATTCTCTCTCTGGACTTGACAATTTGAAAATCTTAGATGTTTCGGACAATGAGATTTACAAAATTACGGCAGTTCCAAGAAGTGTTGAAAGTTTAGATTTAGAGGACAACTCTTTAGAAGAGTTGGATTTGCTTTTTGACCTTTTTGCAGAGTTTGAAAGCAGTAGAGCAACAGCTTCTATTCGAGCTTTACACTCTGATGCTGTTAAGACAAACGGAGTATCTCTATTACAATTTCTTAAAATAGGTGGCAACTACATACCTGTACAGTATGTTCAACATTTGCAAAGTCTTCCAGCTCTTAAAAAAGTGTTAGTTGTAGATTTAGGTTCAATGAAAGAACACCCACCAGTTGAAGAACCTTTTGAAGCTCTAATTAGAAATACTTTAGGCAAATCTCATGGTGAAACAATCACTCAAGAGGATTACAACAGAATTACATCTCTTACAGTAAATTCTAAAATTTCAGATATTTCAGGAATTGAGAGACTAAAAAATCTCAAAAGTCTATATTTCTCTTATTCAAAAGTTTCAGATTTTTCAGAAGTTGCTGAATTGGAGAATTTGGAGTCTCTCTCTTTCTATTACAACAACGGTTTAAAAGCAATTCCAGAAGTTAAGAGTTTGAAAACTTTATATGTTAATTCTCGAAACTACTATTTAGAAGATATTTCAGCACTTGGGAAAATGCCTTATCTTACAAGCATCTCTTTCTATTCTGGTAGATTTACAAAACTTCCAGTTCTCAAAAATCCAACAAGTTTCTACTCAAATGTTTCTACACTTTCTGATATTTCAGGTTTTGAAAATGTCTCTACACTAAAAAGTGTGAGTATCGAAAATGCTCAAATTACAGAAATCTCTTCTTTGGGAAAAAGTACAGGAATTACAAACCTAAATTTGAGAAATACAAAAGTGAGTGAAGTATCTATTTTAAAGAATTTGACTGCTATCACTTCTCTAACTCTCTACAATGTTGATGAGGTTTCTGATATAAAACATCTAGCGAACTTACAAACTTTAGATTTGCGATACTCAAAAACAGAAAACTTAGATTTCATGAAAGGAAAAGAGAAACTTCAAACACTCTACCTGTATGGGCATAGCAATTTAGTTGATGTTTCTGGTTTGGAAAATTTAAATATCACATACTTTGAACTTTTCAACAATTCAAAGTTAGAAAACATAGCTTCTATTGGAACTCTTAAAAATCTTCAAAATCTCTATATTTCTGGAAACGGTTCTTTGAAGAAAATTCCAGATGTGAGTGATTTGGAGAAACTAACATATTTAGAGCTAGTTTCAAATGGAAGTTTAGTAGATATTTCTGAATTGGCATATCTCTATAATTTACCATCTCTAAAAATTCACAATAATGACTCTCTTTCTGATATTTCAGCTTTAGCAAGTTTGGAGAAACTAAACTCTTTAACACTTTCAGACAATCCTATTTCAGATATTTCTCCAATTTCAGATTTAAATATCACTTCGCTCACTATTTCAAATAATCCTATTTCAGATATTTCTCCAATTGGAAACTTGAAAAAACTAGATTATCTCTCTCTTCATGACAATAATATTTCTGATATTTCTCCAATTGGAAATGTAAAAACTCTTACAACTTTAAATCTTTCAAGCAGTACTGTTTCAGATATTTCAGTTCTCTCAAATTTAGAAAATTTATCTACTCTCTACTTAAGATATTTAAATTCTGTTACAGATTTTTCACCGCTTGAGGATTTAGAGAAATTACAATATTTGACTCTTTATAACACAGACTCAATAGAGACACTACCAACTCTAGCTACTTCTATGTACAAACTGGAGATTTACTACAATGATGAACTTTCGGATATCTCTTCTATTTCGGAACTTACAAATTTGAAATATGCTGATGTTCAGAAAAATTATAAAATAGTAGAAGCTCCTAAAATGGAAGAACTTTCAAATCTCTATACTGCAAATTTCTACTATAACTCTATTACAAATGCTTCTGGATTTGAAGAGATTTCACATAAGTTGGGAACTCTCGATTTAAGAAATAATGTAATTTCAGAAGACAATATCTCTGTAATTACAGAAAACTTTAGAGACAGAAATATAGTTCCAACTAGCTATTCCGTTTCAAACCAGAGAGGAACTAGAACAGTCTTAAGCAAATTCCTAAATCTTGATGCAAACTTCACAAAAAGTGGAGATATTGTTACAGACCATGTTTCTGGACTGAAATGGGAAGATGGTGAAATCTTTGAAGGAAACTTCTCTGAGGCTTACCAATATTGTCAAGATTTAGAACTTGGTGGAATTACAAACTGGAGATTGCCTACAAATAAAGAGCTTTGGTATTTAGCAGATAGAAACCAAACTACATTCTTTTTAAATCCTACTTTTCAAAATGGAAATATATACAATTGGTTCTGGACAAATCAGAAATATGTTTATAGTAACTTTGAAGAGTCTTCAAATTTTGTAACAAACTTTATTGATGGTTCTAGTAGTATTCTTAATATCCAAGAGGATTACAATGTTTCAACTAGATGTGTTTCTGGAGTTTCAAGATATGAGAGAGTCTCTTTCTCAAGAGATACTGGAACTGTATCAGATACAACCCATGGTTTGATTTGGCAAGATATAGAAAACAATGAGACTTACACTTTTGAAGAGGCTACTTCCTACTGTGCAAATCTTCCTGAATATGATTGGAGGCTTCCAACAATCGAAGAACTCTACTCAATTACAAATCAGAGAACAGAAGTTTCTCCAACAGTAAATGGTGCATTCCAAAATACAGAAATCACTACACTAAAAGATGGAGAAGAAGTTCCTGAAGAGTATTGGAGTAGCTCAACTTTAGGCACAGATTTTACAAATTCTAATTATGATTTGACTTTTGCAGAAAATTCAAGAGCTGTTGTCTCATTTGCTTTCGGGCTTGATAGCTGGGAAGAGACAAATTCAACAAATTTTGTAAGGTGTGTTCGAGACCAATAAAATTTACAGAGCCTTCTGGCTCTGCTTCTAAAAATTTTTGTGAAAATAGTTGCTCATATTTTGACTAATTGGAGCTTCAATTTCCAACCTCTTTCCAATTTCTGGGTGTTCAAAATATAGTTTGTGAGCATGAAGAAATATATTTGGGAACTCTCTTTTATCTTTTCCAATTTTATAAACCTCATCACCTAAAATATATCTCTGAATATGATTTAGATGAACTCGAATTTGATGTGTTCGTCCAGTAAATAGATGGCAACGGATTAGTTCCTCTTTTCCATTTTTAGAAATTTGCAACTTCTGAAATTCTGTTTTTGCGTACTTTCCATTTTGAACAATTCCCATTTTCAATCTATCTTTTGGATTTCTCCCAATTGGAGCTTCAACACTTCTATCTTCTTTTAGAGGTGAATTTATAATTGCTAAATAGATACGACCCATTGTTCGAGTTTTCAGCTGTTCTGAAAGATGTGCATGAGTCCTATTATCTTTTGCAACTACCATGGCTCCAGTAGTTCCTTTATCGAGTCTATGAACTATGCCGTGTCTCTCTTCACCTGAAAGAGTTGAAAGAGAGTAGTTTTTAGATTTAAGCCAATCAACAAGAGTTGCATCTTTTACAGATGGTGCAGAGTGAACAACAAGATTTGCAGGTTTATTTAGAACAAGTAGATACTCATCTTCATAGAGAATGTCGATATCAAAATCTACTTCTACTCTCTCCTTTTCTCTCTTTTCTGGAAAGAAGACTTCTATTTCATTTCCTCTTTCCAATTTAAAACCAGTTTTCGAAACTCTATTTCCAGAGACTTTTACATTTCCCATCTTGATGAGGTTCTCAACTTGATTTCGAGAGACATTTAAAACTTTTGAGAGATATTTATCTAATCTCTCTCCACTAACTTCAACTTCTACTTGAATAGTACACTACCTATTCTAATCATATTTGAACCTTCAGAAATCGCCTCTTCAAAGTCTCCACTCATTCCCATTGAACATATTTTCGCTTCTGATATAGAGTCGAAAACTTTTCTAGTTTTTGAAAAAGAGCTTATATCTCCCTTTTCACCTATACTCATTACACCTTGTAACTCTATATTTGGAAATCTTTCTGAAATTTCAGAATAGGTATCTTTTGCCTTTTCAAAATCTACTCCAGATTTTTTACTATCTCCAGTGTTGATTTGAAGTAGAGCTTTCAGTTTCCTATCTCCAAGTCTTAAACTTATCGCTTCTGCAAGTTCTAAAGAGTCTAAACTTTGAAAAAGAGATGGTTTGAGTTCTAACATCTTATTTATCTTATTTTTCTGTAAGTTTCCTATAAAATGCCACTGAATTGGCAAGTTAGATAGTTCTTTAGACTTCTTCTCAAAATCTTGAATTTTGTTCTCTCCAACAGCTCTCTGCCCTATTGAGTAGAGCTTTTCTATTGCATCACTATCAACATATTTTGTAACAGCAACTATCTGAACAATATGGTGTAGAGAGACCTCTTTTCGGCGTCTCTCCACTCTGTTCAGAATTTCATCAAATCTATCTCTAAATTCTAAATTCATTCGAAAACTGCTCTAATAAAAGATATATCAGGTCTAACTATCTCATCTGCATTAAACCAGCTCATATCCTCTTTTCTTTTATAAAACTCTACCGCTTTTGGTTTATCCAATCTATCATAAAGACTTATAATTTCTAAATTCAAATCAAATTTTGAGAGAGTAAGATTTGTTTTCATCGTCTTTACATATGGGATATATGGAGAACTCTTATAGTCGTAAATGTAATCCTCAATTAGCTCAAGAGTATCGTTGAGAAGTTTCTGATCTCTTCTCGGATTTTGAAATGCAAAATATTTAGACTTTATTCTTAAATATTTGAAATATGGTCGGTTTTCTGCTGTTCCGTAAACTCTTTCATAATTCTCAATATAGTGTTCTGCTAAAAGATAGTTCTCTCTTTTAGAGTGAGACTGTATCATCAACATCGTAGCTGTTTCAAGTAGAGGTGAATTAAAATGTTCACTCTTTAAAGTCATATACAACTCATCAGCTTTGTCTAAATTGCTGTGATTTATAAATTTGATTATCTCTTGATAAACTTGCTCATCTGTCTGTTTCTCATTCTGTTTACTAGAACAGCCAACAAAAACTAAAATTAGTATTGGAAAAATATATTTCATACAACTCCTTATTTATATAAATTATAACAATATTTTTGTAGACTCTACCTAAATTTTATGAGAGGTTTAAGGGTTCAAATATAAGTTTTTAAAGTATGAAAATACTTTAACAGAATTTGTTTTCAAAATAGAAAACAGAGAAATATTTTCTTAAATTATATTCTTGAAGATTTTAAGAAACTTAAGAATGCGAAATTTTGAAAAGCATGGTTCTACCGCTACTATTTTCTCAGAAAACAGATTTTGTGAAAGTAATTTCAATCATATTTTA
>JAMJTW010000015.1 GCA_024281175.1 Candidatus Thiovulum imperiosus | reverse complement strand
ACTTTTTCAACGCTACCTCTCTGGTGAATCTATTTAATTCAGCTATAAAAATTTAACAACATCTTTTTAAAAGAACTAACGAATTTGGGAAACCCACTTTCGTTTCGTGAGTGGAAGTATAGGGAAGAGTTCCTTAAATTTACCTGAAATAGATTTTTAGATAGTATTGTAAAAATAAATATTTTGGAGAACTAAATGAAGTTTACAACTTTTCTGGTTTCTGCTTTACTCTTGAATGGCTGTTTTGGAGGCAAGGAGATAAAACACTCTTTTCAAAAAGTTCCTAGTTGGTATACGACACCTCTAATAAGTAATGAAGATTTTTTTTATGGTGTTGGTAGTGGGGATAGTGAAGAAGATGCCAAATCTTCGGCATTGAGTCGTATCGCTTCAGAAATATCTATCTCTGTTAGCTCCACTTTTAAATCCAATACAAAATATGACTCAGATATTGGTCTTTCTAAAAGAGTTGAACAGAATATTAAAACACTTGTAGATGGAGTTACTTTTCATGGTGCTTCAGTAGAGAAGAAAGAGAGTGTAGGAAACACCTATTACGCATTTGTAAAAGTAGATAAGAGAAAATTTATAGAAATTCATAAAAACAACTTTCTAAAAAAAGATGTTCAGATAGACTCTCTATTCGATTTTGTAAAGAGTAAAGAGAAATATCAAGCTCTCTTCAATTTGAAAATTTTAGAGGAGAAGATATTCCAAGCTCAACCAGATGTCTACTTTTTAGGAACTTTATCAAATAGTTTCAATAGAAAGTTCTATATAGAGAAGTATAATTTTATGCTTGAGGAAGTTAGAAGTTTGGTTTCTAAGGTAACAATTTTTGTAGATGATGATAGTTTAACAGAGAGTTACTCTTCTGAAATTAAAAAGTATTTGACACAACTTGGAGTTCAAATTTCAAGAGAGCAGAGTACAAAATTACATTTAAAACTAGATATTTCCCATGAGAAACTGGATATGAAATCGACAAGTTTGAAACTTCAAAATGCACATTTTTCGAATGTTGTCTTAAATTCAAAACTAAAATATAGCGGAAAACTTGTTGGAGAAAATAGTACTAAAATGATGAATGTTTCAAAAATAAATTATAGTGATGCTATTCGAAAAACTGACAAGTTTGTGAAGTTAGTTGAAAGAGAGGGTATTGTTAAAGTTCTTACTGGAAAGTAACAGGAAACTAACCAAATAGAGTATTCTTACACCTTAACAACCTATATGTCATTTCGAACCCTTTCGGGTGAGAAATCTTTTATATCACTTTAAGTAAAACAATGAGTTTATGAGATTTCTCAATCACTACGCTCATATCGAAATGACAAAAGAGGCATAAGTCTATTGAGACTCTCTATATTAATTTCTCTTGTCCAACTCGATATATCGCGAAATCATATTTTATAGGGTCTTCAGGGTCAAACTCTTTTAGCTTTTTTGTAAGTTCTATAACAGATTTTAAATCATAGGTTTTTCTATTCAGTAAACCAAGTTTTTGAGAGATATTAAATGTGTGGGTATCAAGAGGAATTAGCAAATCTTTTTTAGAGACTTTTTCCCAAAGTCCCATATCTAAATTATCTTTTCGAACCATCCATCTTAGAAATAAGTTCCATCTTTTTAATGGTGAAGTTCCAGATATTTTTTTTGGAGGTTTTCCAATCAGAAAGGAGTATCCTTTTGAGGAGTGAGTCGAGATATTTTGGATTTCCGTAATAAGATTTGAGAGACCATCTAAAACTGAACTCTCTTTTTTATATCCCTCATAAAAAATCTCTTCCAAACTTCCAATTTTCTGAAGAGCTGAAAAGAGAGCTATGATATCTTTGCCATTTTGAAATCGATAATATCTCTCTTCCAACTCCTTTAAATCTCCCCCTTGCAGTTTTGAAAAATTGAGAGTTTTAAGAAATTTCACAATCTGGTCTGCTCTACCATATGCAAAAAGTGCTGAAACCAAAGCTACTTTTTCATCTTTATACTCTCTCGCAATAAGCAGTGGGTCAGGTTTTGAAAGAGAGAGTTCTTCTACAATATCTCTTTTTCTAACCTCATCATCTAAAAACTTCTTTATATCTTTCAACTCTACTCCTAATGTGAAAATAGCTCTATCTCAAATTTTGAACCACTCTCTTTTGGAGTATAAATAAGTTTTCCACCCATATTTACTTCAATAGTTATCTTTGAAACATAGAGTCCCATTCCAGTCCCTTCACTCTCAAATTTTGTTGTGAAATAGGGTTCAAAAATTCTCTCCTGTATCTCTTTCGGAATTCCTCCACCATTGTCTAAAATAGAGATAAGAATTCTATTCTCTTCCAATTCAAACATCTCCATCTCTATTTTCCCATCTATACTGCTATTTAAAATTGCATCTATTGAATTGTTCACAAGATTTAAAAGTACCTGTTTTAACTCTCTACCATAATCCACCATATGGTTGCATTTAAAACCAACTCTCAATTTAATATCTATCTTCTCTTTATACTCATCTTGTAAATCATCAACTAAATCTCTCACCAATTTTGAGACATCAACAGCTTCCTGTTCCGCAATAGGTTTGTAAAATTCCCTAAAATCATCTATCACTCTTGAGAGGTATTGAATACTACTATTTATAGTCTCACTATATTGAAGTAGAGCTTCATGTGTAAGTTCATCGTACATAAAATCCTCTTCAATATTTATCATTCCAAGAGAGATTCTATTTAATGGTTGTCGCCACTGATGAGCAATTGAATTCATCATTTCACCAATTGCTGAAAGTTTTGACTGTTGAAGAATCAACCTATCTTTTTTTCTACTCTTTTTTATCTCTTCATCTATTCTAATTTGAAGCTCTTGATTCAGTTTTCGAATTTTTAGCTCTTTTGAAAAGTAGAGATAAGCTAAAGATACAATAATAGCGAGAAAGAAAGTTAGAAGAAGAATTCTGTTGTACATTATGCTGTACTCTTTAGCGATAGTTTTACTATCTTCTTCATAAGCTATAAAATAGACATTTTGACCCATAGGAATAAAGGAGATATTGAAGTATGTATCATTCAATTCTAAATAGACTCCAAACTCTTCAAATCTATTTAAACTTGTTTTAACATCTAAAGTTGAATTTACTCTATCTATTTTTGAGATATTCTCACCATATTTTGGATTGTAACACTCATTATCTGAGTGAGTATCGATATAGAACTTTTCTGAAAGATGCGTTTGAGTATACCCCTCTCTTTTTTCACCTTTTATAATAAATTGATAGTGATGAGGTAGAAGTTCCATAGCACGACTTCTAATAGCTTGTAGAGAGAAGTCTATTTCAACTCCTTTATAAGTTGTTTTAAAACTATTCTCCTCTTTTTCTCCAAATTGCAAAATTTCACCATTTTCTAATTCAAGTTTTATAGATGAAATGCCATATTTTACAAAGTAATAGAGAAAGTTATTATCAAAGTAATTTATGCTCTCTGCTCTATTTTTTTCATGAAGAGTATCTTTAATATGAGAAGCTATTAGCTCCCCATCAGTTTGAAAAGATTTCAGAATAGAATTTAAAAGAATTCTATTAATTTCAACACTATTTTCAACAATCTTTCCAGTCTCTATATTTTTAATTCTAGCTGTAAATAGGTATCCAACTATCTCTAAAAAAAGAAACAGGGTGAAAAATATGAGTTTTAATTTCACTATGGAATATCTACGGCTTTAATTATCTGTTCCAAAATATTGTCTGAAGAGATATTTTCAGCTTCAGCTTCATAACTCATCACAATTCTATGACGAAGAACTTCGTATATAACAGAAGCGATATCAGTTGGAGAGAGAAAATTTTTACCATTTAAATAGGCTTTAGCTTTAGCAACTTTTGTTAAATCTATTGTGGCTCTAGGACTACCTCCAGAGTGAATATATCTTTTAAGTTCACCAAGACCAAAGTTTTCAGGGAAACGGGTTGCAAAAATGAGATTTATGATATATTTTTTAACCTCATCATCAATATGGATTTTCTCAATTTCACTCCTAACTTTACTAATCTCTTCTACTCCAAAAAGTTTTGAAACTTCAAGGTTTGTTGATGAGGTGAAACGATTTAAAATCTCTAACTCCTCTTCTGGTGAGTTGTAATCAACAACAACTTTCATCATAAATCTATCCAGTTGTGCTTCTGGTAATGGATAGACACCCTCTTGCTCTAACGGATTTTGAGTTGCAAGAACTAAAAATGGAGTCTCTAATTTAAATGTGTGGTCTCCAAGTGTAACCTGTTTCTCTTGCATAACCTCTAGTAGAGCTGACTGTACTTTTGCTGATGCTCTATTTATCTCATCAGCCAAAAGAAGATTTGTAAATATTGGCCCTTTTTTCAATTTGAAATCTGATGTTTTAGGGTCATATATCTCTGCTCCCAAAATATCAGTAGGTAGTAAATCTGGAGTAAATTGAGTTCTTTTGAAGTTTAATCCTAAAACTTTGGCAAGAGTGTTTATTGCTGTTGTTTTTGCAAGTCCAGGAACACCCTCTACTAAAATATGTCCATTAGAAAAAAGCCCTATCAAGAGCGACTCTATCATCTTCTCCTGACCAATCACAACTTTGTGAATTTCTCTTTTTAGCTCAGATATCTGCTCTAACATTTACATCCAATTTTTTCACAAATTATACCTTATTTGAAGTTTTCTAAAGAGTTTGAGAAATCTTAAAAATGGATTTCTCAATAACCTCCTATTTATTTGGAAAGTATTTAATTCTAGCCATTTTGAGAATTCTTGTCGTCTCTTCTAACATAGCCTTACTTTTCTCTTCTTCACTTTTAAACTCCCTTGTCTCCATTTTTCTCTCTACGACAACATAAGCTAATTGCTCAAGAAGATGAGAGTGAGTAGTGCTAAGCTCTTTCAAGTGTGTTTCCGTAATTTCAAAAGTGATAATATCTGTATCAGCAACAATTGTTGCACTTCGTTCATCTCCAGTTAAAAGAGAACCTTCACCAAAAAAGCTACCAGTTGAGAGTTCGGCAACTCTATTAGATAAAGCCTCTTTTCTTGAGTTTTGGATAAAAACAGATAAAGAACCATCTACAAGAAGAAACATAGAATTTCCGCTTTCATATTGTCGAATTACAGCTTCACCTTTTTTAAACACTCTCTGCTCAGCCTGTTTTGCTAATTGGAAGAGAGATTTTCTATCCATGAAATTCAGAATTCTAACTTTTGAGAGAAGTTCTATTTTACTTTCAAGTTCTGTAAGGTCGAGTCCAGCAACAAATTTCTTATTCATTCCCCAATAGAGCAGAGGTGTAACAAAGATAGTTAAAATAGTTGCTCCAACAGTTCCGAAGACAAGAGAGATAGCCAAACCTTGCCAAATTGGGTCAGTTAAAATAATTACAGAACCAAATATGATTGCAAGAGCGGTGAGTATGATAGGTCTACTTCTTGTAGCTGAACCTAAAACCACAGCCTCATTTATTGAGTGTCCAGCGTGAATTAGTTCTGTTGTGTAGTCTACAAGTAAGTTGTTGTTCCTCACCACAATTCCAGCAAGTGCAATAAATCCAATCATGCTTGTTGCTGTAAAGTATGTCTCTCCAAAAAGCCCCATAAACCAGTGTCCAAAAATTACTCCTATTAGAACAGGAGGAACTAAAGCTACGACAAGAATAGACATTTTGAAATCTTTGTAGTAGAGCATTAGGAGTAGAAATATGATAGCCACTGCTCCAATAAATGCTCCTCCTAAATCTCGGAAAACATCAAAAGTTAGTTTCCACTCTCCAGTCCACTTTATATGAAGTTTCTCTCCTGTTTCACTTTTGAGAACTATATCTTGTCTCAAGTTTTCTACACTCTCAAGTGCATACCCTTCCAAACTTTCCAGTTTGCTCCACAAATCAAAAAGTGCATAGATAGAACCTCGATGGTTCATCTCGGCTGAAACCATTATCATCTCTTGAAGGTCTTTACTGTAAATGGTTTTCTCTCTCTGAACTCTCTCTATTTTTGCAACATCTCCTAAGTGAAATACCATATCTCCAAGTGTGATTAGAAGCCTTTCAAGAGTTTCAGGAGTTTCCAGATAGTTCTCCTTGTATCTCACAAAAATAGGGGTTTCCTCTCTACTTCCATCATGAATTGTTGAAATTCCTTGTCCATAAATTGCTGGATAGACCAACTCCATAAGTTCACCTCTGGAAATTCCAAACTGTTCCAACATCTCTTCATAAGGAGTAATTGTAAATTTATCAGCATTTGTCTCATTCCAGATAGTTGTATCAACAACTCCCTCAATTTCCAACATCTTTTTATAAACATCATCAGCTAAGGCTTCTCTACCAGAAGCTGTTTCACCATAAATTTCAGCTACAACAGTTGCAGGAACTGGAGGTCCAGCAGGTTCTTGTATCATCTTAATTATGTCTCTCTCACCTCCACAACTCTGAATATCTGAACGAATTCGAGAAACTATCTCATGAGATTGCTCTTTTCGGTGATGTTTGTCGATGAGGTTCACATCAACTTGAGCGATATAGTCTCCCTGTTTAAACTCCTTTGCCCTAAGAATTGCTGGAAAATTTATTACCCCACTCTCTCCATAAAATATCTCAATATCTCTAACTTCAGGTTCTGCAAGAAGTCTCTCTTGAATACATGAGACAACTTTTCGAGTCTCCTCTTTTGTAGCATCGTAAGGAAGTTCCACATCGATAGAGAAAGCATTCTGATTTCCATCTGGAAGCATTTTAAATGGAACAACAGTTGTAACAATTAGAGCTATTGAAATTAGGAGGAAATTTACAAGAACTCCTAAAAATAGCCATCTTTTCCAAATTGCTGAGAGCAAGAAACCAAATAGCCAATTTAGAAACTTATACATCGAAGTCTCTTTTATATCAAAGTGGTGTTCATCTCCTCCTAACTCTCTTTTATAAGGGAGAAATCGGAAAGCTAACCAAGGTCCAAAGATAAATGCAATGATAAGAGAAGCCAACATTGAAACAGGAACATTAAATGGTATTGGAGCCATATATGGTCCCATCATTCCTGTTACAAATCCCATTGGGATAAAAGTTGCAATTACGGCAAAAGTTGCAAGAATTGTTGGATTTCCTATCTCATTTGTAGCAAAGATAATTGCATCTCGTTTTGACCGCTCTTTCATAGAGAAGTGGCGATGAATATTCTCAATTACAACAATAGTATCATCAACTAAAAGTCCAAGAGCAACGATAAGGGCAAAAAGTGTAATTCTATTTATAGTCTGATCTGCCATTAAACCTATAAAAAGAGTAATTCCTAAAATGATTGGGACTGTAAAAGCTACAATAAGTCCTTCTCGCCAACCGAGAGAGAATAGAAGAAGAATTACTATTATCCCAATCGCAAGAAAGACATGCTCAATTAGAAGATTTACAGAAGAGTTTGCCTTTGCACCATCATCTTTTGTAACAGTGTAATCAAAATCTCCATATCTTGCTTGAAGTTCAAAAAACCTCTCTTTAACAATATTTGAGACAACAACTGCATTTGTTCCAGATTTTTTAGCGATGTGAAGTGTTACTTGATATTTGGAAGAGTTTCCCTCTAAGATATAGCTTTCACTCCTTTTGTGAGTATTTGAAATTGAGTCTGAAACTGTGGCTACTTCTCCAAGTTTTATCTTTCTTCCATCAGAAGTGGAAATCCTCAAATTCTCAATTTCTGAAATGTTCTCAATAAAACCTCGAAACTCAATCTCATTTACTGATGAGGTTTTGGAAAACTCTCCAAGTCCAATCGATTTTGAGCTGTTTTGAAGAGTTTTCAGAACATCTCCAAAAGAGACTCCATAACTTTGAAGAAGTTGCGGTTCTACCTCTACTCTTATCTCTCTTGAGTGTCCTCCCTTAATTCCAACAATTGAAATATCATCGTGAATTGAGAGAGGGTGTATCAAATCTAAAGCTCTTTGGTAAAGCCCTTTCTCATCTAAAGTATCGCTATGAATTGCAACACTCACAATTGGAATTTCATTTACATCGAGGGGTTTAACTATCGGTTTAGAAGCTCCACTCGGAAAGATATTAGAATTTTGAATGACTCTATCATGTAAATCTAAAAGAGACTGCTCCCTATCTGAACCAATCTCAAACATCACCATTACAGTTCCCTTTCCATTTTGAGAAGTTCCGTAGATGTGTTCGATATTGCTCATCTCATGGAGCTTTTCAGAAAGAGGTTTTACTATCTGCTCTTCGACTTCTGAACTTGTTGCTCCAGAGTATGGAACTATAACTGAAGCAGAAATAACATTTATTTGTGGGTTCTCTTCTCGAGGAGTTAGTAACACTGCTACAACTCCAAGAATTACAAAAAATATGGCGAGTGGAAAAGTTAAGATATTGTTTAAAAAATTATCTGCAAGTTTTCCAGCAAGGTTTAAAGTCATCACTATCCTTGAAATTTATTTCAATAGTAGCAAATTATGAGATCTACCTAGTAGTGGCAAAACACCACTTTTTTCAAGTCACCAACTCCTCGGTAATTTTACTCCCAAAGTATGTTCTTCTTAAATTCTAAAAAACTCCTTGATTTTGAACTCTTCTATTTCAAGGTATTGGAAGTAAGTTATAATTCAGATTATTTTAAAGAGGATTGGAAGTTGATTAGACCAGTGGGTTCAATGACAGCACTTGTTACACCTTTTAAAGGTGGGGAGGTTGATGTAGAGAGTTATGCAAATCTAATAGATAGACAGATAAGATTAGGAACAGACTGGATAGTTCCAGTTGGAACTACGGGTGAAAGTGCAACTCTCTCTCATGATGAACATAAAAAATGTATAGAAATTGCAATTGCCGTAGCAAAAGGAACAGAGACAAAAGTTTTAGCTGGAGCTGGAAGTAATAGCACAATTGAAGCGATAAATCTTGCAAAATTTTCAGCAGAAGCTGGAGCAGATGCTATTCTTTCAGTAGCACCATATTACAATAAACCATCTCAAGAGGGACTCTATCTACACTATAAGGCAGTAGCAAGTTCAGTAGAAATTCCTGTTATGCTTTACAATGTTCCAGGACGAACTGGAGTTGATATAGAACCAGAAACAGTAAAAAGATTACTTTCAAAAGTTTCAAATATTTTTAGTATTAAAGAGGCAACAGGTTCTTTAAGTAGAGCTGTAAAACTTCTTTCTGAAAATGAGAATTTAGACCTCATCAGCGGTGATGATGCAATAAATTATCCTCTTTTAGCTTCTGGAGGAAAAGGGGTGATTTCTGTAACAGCAAATCTACTTCCAGATAGAATTTCAGCTCTTGTAAAAGCAGTGCAAAATGAGAACTTTTTAGAAGCAAATAAGATAAATGAAGAACTATATCCTCTTAACGAAACTCTTTTTATAGAGTCAAATCCAATTCCAATAAAAGCAATTATGCATATTGCTGGACTAATTCCTAGCTTGGAGTATAGACTTCCTCTCACACCTCCAAGTCATGATAGTATGAAAAAATTAGAGAAAATTTTAGAACTTTATGAGGTAAAAAAATGAGAAAAACACTTGTAATTAGTGGTGGAACACGAGGTATTGGAAAAGCGATTGTTGAAGAGTTTGCAAGTAACGGAGTTGATATAGCTTTTACTTATAACAGTAATAGTGAAATTGCTGAAAATATAGTTGCTGAACTCTCGGAAAAATTTGGTGGAAAATATAAGGCTTACCAATTTGATATCCTTCAACCTGAAACTTATAAAGAGCTATTCAAGAAGATAGATGAAGATTTTGAGAGAGTAGACTACTTTGTCTCAAATGCTATCATTTCTGGTAGAAGTGTAGTTGGTGGTTTTGGACCATTTATGAGACTTAAGCCAAAAGGGTTACTAAACATCTACACTGCTACTGTTGTCTCTTTTATAACTGGAGCTCAAGAGGCTGCAAAGAGAATGGAGAAAGTTGGAGGCGGTTCAATTATATCTCTCTCTTCAACTGGAAATCTTGTTTTCACTCCAAACTATACTGGACATGGAAACTCTAAAGCTGCTGTTGAAACTGTTGTTAAATACGCTTCTCAAGAGTTGGGTGAAAAAGGAATTAGAGTTAATGCTGTTTCTGGTGGTCCAATCGATACAGATGCTCTTAAGAAATTCCCAAATTATGAAGAGGTTAAAGGTGAAGTTGTAAAGAGGTCCCCTCTTTCAAGAATGGGGCTTCCTGATGACCTTTCTGGAATTACATACTTTCTTACAACTGAAAAAGCAAGTTGGATAACTGGTCAAACTTTTATAGTTGATGGTGGAACAACTTTCGCTTAAATTCTGGGACTTCTAAGTCCCTTAAATTCAAATACATATTTAAAAATTTTTCAATAAGTAAATTCTTTAAAAAACGGGAGTGACCAAATAGGCTTCTGCCTCTCTTATCGTAGAAATCTTCCGTACTTTATTTGAAAAAGATAATTGAATAGCTTCAAACTCAAATTCTAAATCAGAATTAAAAATTACTTCAAATTATTAATATCATAATATAAATTTATTATAAAAATAGTCGTTATATACTTTTATAAGATAAAATTACAATTTAAGTGAAAGGATAAAGTTTGCCTTATTCAAAAAAACGATATATTATGTATCTAATAGCAACGATAATATCGGTATCAATTCCATTTATAACGGTTGATGGTAATCACTTTTTCTTATTAAACTTTGACCAGAAGCAGTTACATCTACTCTTTACAAAGTTTGATATGCAAGAGTTATATTTAATGCCATTTTTACTAATTATGCTTTTTTTAGGAATTTTTCTAACAACAGTTTTAGGAGGTAGAGTATTTTGTGGTTGGGCATGTCCACAAACTATATTTCGAGTTGTGTATCGAGACCTCATCGAAACTAAGATTTTAGGATTACGAAAGAAAATTTCTAATAAACAGAAAGAGCCAGACTACTCAAAGACTGAAAATAAAATTAAGAAAGTTGTAGCAATTCTACTTTGGTCAGCATTAGCATTTTTAGCAGCAGCAGATTTTTTATGGTTTTTTGTTCCACCAGAAACATTCTTTGAGTATATTCAAAATCCAGCTGAACACACTGTTCTTATGGGCTTCTGGATAATTGTAGCTCTCTTTCTAATTTATGATGTTATCTGGTTAAAAGAGGATTTCTGTGTTTATATCTGTCCTTACTCTCGAGTTCAATCAGTTCTTTATGATGATGATACTATCATGGCTATCTATGATACAGATAGAGGTGGAAATATTTATGATGAAGATAAAAATAAGATAGTTTCAAAACAGAAAGAGCTTCCAGAAAATGCAGAGTGTACAACTTGCGAAAAGTGTGTAACAGTTTGTCCAACCCATATTGATATTAGAAAAGGTCTTCAACTTGAGTGTATAAATTGTCTTGAGTGTGTTGATGCTTGTACTACTGTTATGGGGAAACTTGATAAACCTACTCTTGTAAACTGGTCTAGTGTTCGAGAGATTGATAAGAAAGATGGGAAAACAAAATATTTTAGACAGAAAGTTATTGGATATATCGCAATTCTTCTAATTATGCTTGTTGCTTTAGTAAAAATGGGTAGTGAAAAAGAACATATGCTATTGAATATAAATAAAGAGACAAGACTTTACTCAATTAAAGAGAATAATAGAGTTACAAATGGGTACACATTTCTTTTCCAAAATACAGATAGCGTAGAACATGAGTACTACTTTGAAACAAATGATACTCGAATTCAAATTCTTAGACCTACAAAAAGTTTCAAAATTGGTGCTGGAGAGAAACTTAAGAAAATAGTTGTTCTCTATACTGATGAGGTTCTTCAACTTGATGAGAGAAAAGATGTAATAACTCATATCACAATTACAGCTTATGCTAAAGATGATAGAGAAAATATTGTTGTAAAACGAGAAGCTATCTTTGTCTTTCCAAGATACGACCTTTTAAATACAGCTGAATTCTAAAGTTTTGAATTTATTATAAAAAGGGCTGTTCCTGTTATCTCGACTGGAGCTTCAGCCTCTCTTGTCATTTAGTGAAACTTCGTTTTCGATATGAGCGTAGCGATTGAGAAATCTTGGAAATTTATCGTTTTACTAAAGAAAAGATTTCTCACCCAAAAGGGTTCGAAATGACGATTTTATCCTCAGACATTTCTTCATAAAAATCTACTTTTTTAAAAGGATTTCCTACTTTTAAGCACTTACTTGTATTAAAATTAGCATAAAATTACATTTATGAAGAAGAAAAAGTTAGAATTAACTAAGGAAGATATATCTATTCTTGATGGAATGGTAAAAAACAGTAATAGCTATTTTATAAGACAAAAAGCCAAATCTCTATTATTATTGCATGAGGGTAAAATGATTAAAGAGCTTGTTGAAATATTTAAAGTCAATAGAAATACTCTTGGAGGTTGGAGAAAAGAGTGAGAACAAAGCAAAAAAATTGCAATGAAAAAAGGGAGGGGTAGAAAAGAGAAGTTATCTCAAGAGATACAATATGACAACAGATACTTTAGATAGTGATATGGCTATTGCCACTTTTGACGACTTTGCTTCTAAAATAGAAAAGAAAAGTTTTGTTATTCTTGACAATGCTCCTATCCATACTAGCAATGTTTTTAAAGGAAAATTACAAGAATGGCGTGATTTAGGATTACACTTACTCTATCTTTCTCCATACTCTCCTCATTTAAACAAGATAGAACTTTTATGGAAACAGATGAAAGAACATTGGCTTAGTATATCTGCATATACTTCTTTTGAAACTCTATTTGCCAATATAGAAGAAATACTTATACATTATGGTACTAATTTTATGCTGTGTTAATTATTTGCAAGTGCTTATGAGTTCATATTTCATAGACAAATAAGATCTTTTTAGAAACCTGTTTTCTTCATCATCAATATCTTCAATAAAATATGGATTTTTCAAGAAATCTTCGTATCCAATTCCAATTGCTGTTTTTTCATAATTGGCAAAAGAAAGCAGATTAAAAATAGAAAATATGAGTAAGTATTTCATGAAAGAATCCCCAAAATGGGGAAAGGGTTTTATAAACAACCCTTGAAGAAAGATTTTTTAGGTGGTGGAGGAGCTTCATACTCTGTAACAGAAATTGTATTAGTACTTTCGTCATAATTTCCAATAATTGTTACTTCGTTTCTACCGAGACCTTCGTCAAGTTGGTACTGTTTTACACCATCTAATTGAAGTTTATAGTATTTTCCATCATCATGAACAAAAAGAACAAATTGAACAGGTCGTATTGTCCCAGCTTTCGCTTCATGGAAACAGCCTTCAAAACCACAAACATAAGCTTCAGCATAACAGCTTGTAAAAGTTCCTTTTAAGGCACAATCTTCAACTGTAAGAAAACCAACTTTTTCAAAAAGTTCTTCCTCTTCTTCATCTTCGATTTCAAAATCATCTTCGCAAAGTTCAGCAGAAGCTAGAGCTTCAGTTGTCTCAGAAGCTAATCCTTCAGGAACAACTTCATTGTGAGCATCAGCATCATTCATATCTTGAATAGCAAAAAGATGAGTTCCAAAAAGGAATGCAATTGCAAATAAGATTTTCATCTACTCCTCCTCTGCTTTTAAAGTTTTTAGATAGGCGATGAGGTCTTTCATATCTTTTTCTCCCATCCAACTAAAACTTGGCATTGTAGAGACTCTTTTGCCGTTTTCTACATTGTACCAAGGAGTGTTTTTATGAGCATTTCTATTGTATCCAGGAACAACTACTGCACTTGGGTCAGAGATAGACTCTTTTAAATATCCAGCAGAAGCGTATCCTCCAATGTTTGCAAGGCTAGGAGCCATAAATGGAGTATTGTGACAAGCAGCACAGTTCATATCATATTGAGCTTTACCGTTGGCAACATCTCCAGAAACTTCACCATTTAGAGCTTCAACAAGTTCTGTCTCATCTTCTAAAACTACTGAATTCCAACCAGAAAGAAGTTTTAAACCATCTCTATTGTTTCTAGAACCGTCCCAAACAGCAAATGCTACTGGAACTGTTCCCTCTAAATTTAAATACTCATCTTTTAAATCTCGAGAAAGAGTTCCAGCCCAGCAGTGTTTGTTCAAGTTGTAAATCATATTCATATTTGAATTGACACCATCTCTAACTTGAGTCATACTTCGGAAACCTGCTGAAACAAAGTTTCTTTCGTAATCTACAACACCAAGGTCTTTTACAGCTGAGTCATAAGCCTCTAATTCAGTACCAAAGTAAGGAGTATTTTTTCTTCCAACTTGCATTTCAACATCGCCATTTCCATTTGGCTCAAACACATTTGGATTGGCTTTTTGAAGATGAACAAAAACTTCTCTACCCTTTGAACCCATTCCGATATATGGTAGAGCTTCAGGATTAGAATAGTCTGTTGCTAATTGAACAGCAAAACCATCTCCATAAGAGTCGCTTTTATACCCTTTTTGGATACTTAAAGTCTCATCTTGCCATTTGATAAGAAAAGCGATTTCTGTATCTGTATAGATAGCTTTTACTTTTGCAACTTTGCTACCGTTGTCAGCATTCATCTGGTTTGCTATTTTGTCATTCATCTTAACAGTTGTTTGAGGATAAAGTGTTACTTTACTCTCTTTTACTCCAGCCCAAAGTGGAGAACCTGTTGCAACTTCTGAAATAGAGTGGTGAACTTTTGTAGCAATAATATTTGCACTCCAGAGAGAAGTGGAGGCGAAAAGCCCCGCTAAAACGATTTTTTTCATTAGTGGTGTCCTCCTACTGAGAAGTGAGAAATAGATTTAGTGTGAGCACCTTTCACATATCTCTCATCAACTGGAGCTAATTTATTACTTCCATGTTGCTGATAGTAAGCAGTATCAAGTCGGAACATATCAGAGTGTTGATAAGCGATAAGTAGGTCTAATAGTTCAGACTCACCACTCTCTCTTCTCTTTACTCTCTCATCTTTAAGAGTTTTAATTACTCTATGAACTTCTGGTCCAAATAGTTTTTCTAACTCTTCTACTGGAATTCTGTCTGAACCCTCGATGATATTTCCGTCAGCATCAAACTTTGGAGGAGCTTCTGTTGGAGGAACATAGTAAACATTTGGTTGAGTTCCATAATCTTCTCGAAGTGGTAACGCAACTTTATATTTATGAACAAGTTTGTGAACTTGAGACTCTACATCATCTAAGAAACCAACAAATCTAATTCTTCCAACACACTGTTGAGCACAAGCTGGAGGAAGACCTTGTTCAACTCTTGGGAAGCAGAGAATACACTTTTCAGATTTAGAGATTTTTGGGTTGAAATATACTTTTTTGTAAGGACACCCAGCAATACAGTATCTGTATCCCTGACATCTATCAAGGTCTACAAGAACAACACCATCTTGGTCTCTTTTGAAAATTGCATCTCTTGGACAAGCTGAAAGACATCCTGGATTTGTACAGTGGTTACAAATTCTTGGAATATAGAAGAAGTAGTTATCTTCTGGAAAAGCACCAGCTCCCTCATCTTCGTCCCAGTTTGGACCCCAAGTTGGCTCTACATCTGGAGTCATAGTTTCACCGAGTGCTAGAGAGTCATAGTTATAATCCCAAGGCACACCATAATCAGACTCAAGATTTGGAATTACACCCTCTTGAAGTTCTCCAGCTTCATTGAAACCTCCACCAAGTTCCATCCAATTTTTTGGATATCCAGCACCTGGATAAGTTTCAACATTGTTCCAATACATATACTCACGAC
>JAMJTW010000014.1 GCA_024281175.1 Candidatus Thiovulum imperiosus | reverse complement strand
CTCTTAAAAGCAATTTTTATTTTTAAGGAAACAGTTATGCATGGAATATTCATACCATTATCACTAAATGTAATACCGTCGTTAGAGGCGAGATTTCTTCTTTCACAAATCGCTTATTACAGCAGAAAAGGGAATTCATTCTACAAATTTACTGCTCCAGCAGAGAAAACTGAAGAGTACAGGGAGGGTGATAGCTGGACTGAACTCCTCGGAATTAGTGAACACAAAGTGAGAAAAGCGAAAAAGTATCTTATAGAGAAAGGCTTTATAAAAACAACTATCAATATGTGCCGAAAAACAACATATTACATTACTGAAAAGGGTTCCGAACTTTTCAAAGATGGTGATAAAAGTAAAAAAGTTGTTCCAAAAGCTGAAGCGAAAAGTGAAGTTCCAAAAGAGACTCTCCAAAAGCCTGAAGTGAAAAGTGAAATTTCTGAAGAGACTCTCCAAAAGCCTGAAGTGAAAAGTGAAATTCCAAAAGCTGAAGTGAAAAGTGAAATTTCTGAAAAGACTCTCCAAAAGCCTAAAGCGAAAACCGAAGTTGTCAAGAAAATACCTGAGCCAGTGGCAGAAATTGGTTACCAAATTACAGAATATATTAAAAAAGAGATGCTCATCGACATCTCTGGAGAGTGGTTTACCAATAAATTTCTAAGGTCTCGAATTGGATTAAAATATGAGAAAGATGATATTTTTGGAGGATTGGATATCCTAATTGATAAATCTATTAATAAATATGATAAATCGATAATTGCAAATGTTGAAAATATGTTTGCACCTTTCCATTTTGAGGCTTCAATAAATGAGTTTATAGCTTACAAATCTGAAAAAGCTGAAAGAGAAAAACAGCGAGAATTGGCTTATCTTAACCCACAAAACAAATATTTACCAAGAGATGAGGATTTGATGTATATTGATATTTTTAGATTTCTATATATTAAAAAATATGGGAGGGAAAGTCACGATAAAGAAATGTCAAAATTTGAAAAAATTTCTAAGAATTCAGGTCTTACCATGGCATTTATCAAGAAAAAAGGCGGAAAAGAGGATATTCTTCGAAAACTTGAAACGCGTGAAGAACCTCTGGAAGAGTTTGCTAAAATTTGGAGAAAAGATAGAGAGTACGCTGTTTATCGAGAAGAGAGAAGTACTTACACACCTATTTTCAAAGAGCCTCTTGATGCATCAACAGTTTCAAAACTAAAAATTGTAATTTACGCTTTTCAGCAAGGTCTTTTAGATTGCAATGAAATTAAACTAAAATCTGCAACAGAAAACAAACCTCTTGCAATCGAAGTGATTGAAGAAGTTGAGAAAATGAAAAACTCTAATATTGCTGACGCTTTTGAGTTCGATATTACAGACGCTCTATCTATAAATTTAGAAGAGTTCGGAAAAGAGTAGTTTGAGATGTACACTTTGTGAAAAGTTCTCTTTTCAGATAATTTGTAAAAAGTGTGAAGTGGAGTTTTTGAAACCAGATTTGCATAGTAGAAAGTTGGAAAATGGTGTTGAAGTTTTTAGTTTTTACAACTATGATGATATTTCAGAACTAATTCTCTCTAAAAATTCCTACTCAGGTTTTTATATTTTTAGAACTCTTGCTAAAAACTCTTTCAAAAGATTTGCAAAAGAGTTGAGATATAGAAAAAAGGTTCATGCTCTACCAATTGATGACAAAGTTAGAGATGTTGGATACTCACAAACTGCCATACTTTCAAAATCTCTTCAGACAGAGAATATCACTCCAATTTTCGGGTCTCTACAAGCAAAATCCGATGTAAAATATGCTGGAAAATCTCTGAAATTTCGAAAAGAGAATCGTAGAGATTTTGAGTTTAAAAAATCATTTTTGAAATTTAGAGTCGTAATTCTTGTAGATGATGTTATTACAACAGGAACAACTTTAACAGAGGCGTCTGAAAAGGTGATAGAAGAGGGATTTACTCCTCTATTCTGCTTAACTCTGGCAACAACTTAAATATCTTTTCAAAAATAAGGTTTGGAGAGAATTGAGCTTCTGGAAAAAACTTTTTTAAATCTTCACAATCTCCGCCTGTAATTAAGATAGGAAGCTGAAACTCTTTTTGCAATCTTTGAAGTAGTGAGACAATTGGGTGAAGATATCCAAAATAGAGTGCATCTTCTGTATTTTGTGGAACCTCATCACCAAATTTCTCTTTTCCAAATTGGAGATGAGGTATATTTTCTCTAAATTTCTCAACAATACTCTTTTTTCCCAAAAGAATATATCCTCCAATGTGAAGACCATCTTTTACAATATCAACTGTAATCGCACTTCCCATATCAACAACAACTCTATTGCTCTCCCCTAAAATAGCCACTTTTCTATCTACTCCAAGACCCTTGTAAATTGTATCCACCTTTACAAACTCTTCCAAATTTACCCAATCTTCTATCTCTACAAACTTCCTATTTACAGATATGTAAAATGCTTTTCCAGATGGTCTAAATTCCTCTATTCTAACTCTCGAAATCTTTCCATCTTCCCACAACTTCACATTTGTATTTCCAATATCAGCAACTCTCAAAAACTCTCTTTTTACTCTATTGTATCATGTCATCTAAAACCATTTTAAGGCAAGTATTTATGGAAAAAGTATTTTTTGCATGTGGCTGTTTTTGGGGTGTTGAGTATCTCTTTCAACAAGTTCATGGAGTTAAAAAAGTTACAAGTGGATATATGGGCGGAACTCAAACTAATCCAAGTTATGAAGATGTAATTTATAGAAACACAGGTCATCTTGAAACTGTTGAAATTGAGTACAACTCTGAAGAAGTCTCCTATCTGGAATTAGTCAAATTCTTTTTTGAAATACACGATTTCACTCAGCAAAATGGTCAAGGTCCTGATATCGGATACCAATATCTCTCTGGAATTTTCTACCAAAACTCTAAAGAGAGAGAAGATGCTACTGAAATTATTGAACTTCTCAAAAATAGAGGTTTTCAAGTTGCCACTATGCTTATTGAGGGAAAAGTCTTTTATAAAGCTGAAGAGTACCATCAAAACTATTACAATAAAACGGGAAAGAAACCGTACTGTCACATTCATAGACCAATAAATTGGTAATTTGAAGATAGTGGAGAGGTCTCGAAAAAGAGACTTCTCCATTTAGAGAAACTTCTTGGAATAGATTATAATAGAGGCAATATCTTATTTTAAAAGGTGAAGTGTGAAGAGACAGTATCACTCTTATGACGAGACACTCCAATTTTTTCGTGGAAAAGCAGAAGAGTTTCCAGAACTTCTAAAAGTTTCTGTTATAGGTAAAACTCATGAAGAGAGAGATATAATTCTTATTACTCTCTCTCTTGATGTGGAAAATGCCGACTCAAAACCTGCACTTCTCTATACTGGAACAATACACGCCAGAGAGTGGATTGGAAATGAGTTATCTATAAAGTTTGTAGATTACATTTTACAAAACTATCAGTTTGACCCAAGACTTGAGAACACTTTAAAAAATGCAACTTTATATATTGTTCCAACTTTAAATCCAGACGGTTTTGAGTATTCTCGAAAACATTTCTCATTTTGGAGAAAAAATCGAAGAAAGAATTCTGATGGAAGTTATGGAGTTGATTTAAATCGAAACTTTCCAATTGGTTTTACAAAAATTAAAGATAAAAAGTCAAATATTTATGGTGGAGAAGCACCTTTTTCTGAACCTGAAACTTCAGCAATTCGAGATTTTGTAGAGAGTCATGGAAATATTACAATTGCATTAGATTATCACTCCCAAGGTAATGTTTTCTTTCCAGCTCATAAGTTTAAACATGAAGCTGAAATTGATGGTACAGACATGAATATCTTATGTGCAAATATGAACCATGAGATAGAGAAAGTTTCTGGTAGAACTTATGGAATTCATAGAGGAAAACCACCAAGTAAACTTATTTCTGGTAGTGGTAGAGAGTTTTACTACTCAAAAGGGATTGTTGCTACGGTAGTTGAAGTTGGAACTAAAAATATTCCAGATTATGCAAAAAGTATGACAGAGAGTATAAATGAGAATATTCCCGCACTCATTAGAGCATTTTCAGAAACAGTAAACTACTCACCTTTAGCACCAAAAAGAGTTGATAACTTTACAATAAGTTGTGTTGAAGAGAAAGAGATAGAGCTAACTTGGGATTATGAATTGCGAGATGATATCTATTTTGAGATATATAGGAATAGAAGAGATAAGTCAGCAACTGGTGAAGAGAATAGAGTTGGAATGACAAAAAGCAACAAGTTTATAGATGTTCAACTCAAAACTGGAACTCTCTATTTCTACACAATTCGAGCTGTAAATATGAAGACAAAAATCAAATCTCCATTTGCACCTGTTGTTCGAGTTACAACTAAACTTGAGAGAGATATGTTTTCAAAGAAGATATTTCCAATAAAGAGTGAGATAGGATATCTTGGTGAGAATAGTGATGATAATAGAAAACATTTTGGATACAACTCACTTTTTACAGGAGTTACAAAAAATGGTATTTCAAACGCTCTTCTCTCGTTCTCTCTACAAAATCTTCCAAAACATGCACAGATAGTTTCAGCTCAACTTTTCCTCTATCCAATGAATAGAGTTGGAGCAAAAATTGAGAAATATGGAGAGTGGACAATCTCTATTCTAAATCAAGAGAACCTAGGTGATATTTACAACTTTGATGAGGTAGAACATTGCGACATTCTAGGTAGAGTTGGAAATTCTCTTCGTTCTGAAAATCTTACTCAAGGTATCTGGAATAGTTGGGAATTTTCAAATTTTGAAGCGAAGATTTTAGAGGAAGAGTTGCATAAAGGAAAAATTCTTTTTAGAGTTGATGGTCCAAAAACTCTACCTCTTGGTGAGGACTCCCAAATGATGCAGTTTGATATTGGATATGGAAATTTTGGTGGTGGTTTGGAGTATAGACCCTATTTAGATTTGAAATATCGAATTCCATCAGAAGAGATGTTTTTTGAACCTACTAAAATTTCTACTATTGGAAAAGAGAAAATTGTTGAAAGTTCTCTCTCTTCTGGTTTTGACGAAAATGGAGATAGAGTTTATGGACTACTTGAATTTGATATAGAGACTCTACCAGCTCCTGACAAAACTGTAATTACAGAAGCGTATATCGAAATTGATGGAAAGGGAACTCAAAAAGGAAATGATGATATCCGTTTCTATTTAGAACTTATCGATGTTGATGATGTTGATGATTATGAAGCTATTCGATGTCGAACTCGACTAGATTTTATCGGTTATGAAGTTTCACATACAGATTTAGTTAATGAGGGAAAGAGATTTTTTATCTTTGACTCCAATTTGAAAAAAACACTTGAAGAGCTTCACACTCAAAACTCTCCTATTCGAGTTGCAATTAGAGCTACCTCATCAGAATTTCAGACAAAAGAGCTTACTTTAAAATGGATTGAACCAAAGTTTGTTGTAAAGTATATTGAGAAGAGAAAAGAGCCTGTCTCTCCAGTAGAAAATTTACAAGTTTCTGTCGAAAACAGTATGATAAAACTTAGTTGGGATAATCCAAAAGATAAAGATTTTAAAGGGTGCTATGTTATTAGAAACTCTTTTCACCCTCCTAAAAATTTCTCAGATGGAGTCAAATTGTATGGTGGAACAGATAGTTACACTTACGATAACTTCGGCTCTCTTGATAAAGATAAATTTTATGCTGTTTTTACCTATGATAATGTTCCAAACTTCTCAGAACCGAAAATAGTTCAATATTTATCATAAACTTCCAGAAAAGAGAGGTGTTCTCTTTTCTATTCCATAAGATATTGTAAATTGGTAGAATTCAGAAATTTAAATTTGGAGTTTCTATTTGGATATTTTAATAGCTCTACTGGTTCTCTCATTCCTTATTTTCTTTCATGAATTGGGTCATTTTCTATTTGCAAGACTTTTTGGAGTAACAGTTGAAGTGTTCAGCATCGGTTTTGGAACTACTATATTTAGTCGAAAAGTTGGAGATACTGATTATAGACTTAGCTTAATTCCACTTGGTGGATATGTTCGAATGAAAGGTCAAGATGATTTAAATCCGAAACTGACCTCATCAGATAGTGATAGTTACAACTCAAAACACCCTATTCAGAGAATTTTAATTCTTTTTGGAGGTCCTCTTTTCAATTTTATTTTAGCAGTTTTCCTATTTATGGCTGTTGGAAACATCGGTTTTCA
Source organism: Candidatus Thiovulum imperiosus (assembly GCA_024281175.1). GTDB lineage: Bacteria > Campylobacterota > Campylobacteria > Campylobacterales > Thiovulaceae > Thiovulum_A > Thiovulum_A imperiosus. The sequence goes on along the minus strand of JAMJTW010000014.1, from coordinate 208,754 downwards.
GACTCTTGCACCAACAATTGGTGAAGTTAAAGAGAGTATGGCTGGTGAAATTGGTGGTATAAAAAGTGGAGATAGAGTTCTTCAGATAGATGGTGATGAGGTTAAAACTTGGAAAGAGTTGGCTGAAAAAATTGTCTCTTCTGAAAAATCATTGCAATTTCTTGTTGAACGAAATGGTTCTCAAATAGCACTGCTTATCAATCCTCAAATTCACGAAGCTCAAAACATATTTGGAGAGAAAATAGAGAAAAGAATGGTCGGTATAGCCCCAAATGGTGAAACAGTTTTATATAAATTAGATTTACTAAACTCTATCTCTTACGGTTTTGAAAAGACTCTTGAGTCGGCAAATCTAATTTTTCAAAGTGTTGAAAAACTTATAATTGGAGTTCTCTCTTTAGACCAGCTTGGTGGTGTTGTTTCGATTTTTGAATTTACTGCAAAAGCGTCAGAAACTGGTCTAGTATCACTATTTCTCCTTGTTGCTCTACTCTCTGTAAATCTTGGAGTTTTAAATCTTCTTCCAATTCCAGCTTTAGATGGTGGTCACATAATTTTTACTCTTTATGAACTGATTACAGGTAGAGTTGCAAATGAAGATATTATGTATAAATTAACTATGGTCGGTTGGGCAATTCTAATTTCTCTCATGGCTATTGGTCTCTATAACGATATCAGAAGATTAGTAGAGTAATGTATAAAGAGAAGTTTTTAGAGAGATGGGCGAATAGAAAAAATTATGATAAGAGTATAGATGTAAAATCTAGTGAAAAGAGAGTAAAAATTTTATATCTCCTCATAGCTTTTTCAATTGGTCTCTTCTTCTCTATTCCTGTAATCGCTTTTAGTAACTTCTTTGAACATCTTCCTTTAGTTGAAAAATATGCAATACTGCTTCCAATCATAGGATTTTTCTCTGGAGTCGAACTCTATATTATGTATAAATTATCTTTCCGAGTTGTCAAATATCTTATAGAAAAGTATGATGTCGATTTAGATGATGAAAATTATATAAGTTCATTTAAAAGTGTTGCTACTCGAGTTGCTCTTGAAATGAGAGAACCCCATGTTGATATTTTCAATATAGATAGCAGAAAAAATCTATCACGGAAAAAAGAGTTTTTTGTAAAAATTCTATATAAATTGAAAATAGTTCTTACAAATACAGTTGTAAAAATTATTCTTAGAAGAGTTGTTGTTAGCAACTCTTTTAGAGTCTATGTTGAGTATATCTCTGCTGTTGTAATTGGAATTTGGCATAGCATAATTGCTTATATAATTTTCTCAAAAATGATAAATTTAGTTCAAGGAAATAGAGATATTAAAACCTATTTTGAAACTGAAAAAGATACTATACTATCTCTCTCCAAAAATGGAAAAGTTCACCTATTTCAGATAGTTGGAAACCGTATTGTTGAAAAAAAATATAATCACCCAAATTTGCAATTTATAGCTTTCAAACTTCATAACTTAACAAATTGTAAAGAGATTGAAAATCACGCTTTAGATGATAATGAAGCCTATTTTAAAATAGAAGAGAAGCTCTCTTCAGAAGAGAAAGAATTTACAAAAAATTTTAAAAAGTTAGTAGAAACATACTCTTAAGAAAAGTGCCTTTCTGATAAAATTGTAATTGCACAAACAAATAGAAAGGCGACACAATTCTACCATGAAAACTAATCAAATGATGAATGTTCAAATTGGAAAAGATTACACAGTTCAAATTGGACATAAAACAGAAATGGGAAAACTCAATGATGTTTTAGCAATTGGAAATGAGTATCGAAAGAAAAAAGGTCTTCGAGAAATTGAGATGAGAGAGTGGTTAGTTAAAGAAACAACTTGGGAATTTATCCTTGAAGTAGAGCGAGAATTTGGGACTAAATTCCAAACTCTGGATTCCAGAGTTTGCTTTTCAGACTATAAAAATAGTTCTGGTCAAATTGATTTTTCAAAACTCCTGAAACAATTTTCCGTAATAAAATCTCAAAGAGGTGGAAAACCTGAAAATCGAGGATATTGGGCAAACTTGTATATTATGCTAGACCTTGCTAGTCATCTTTCACCAACTTTGAAACTTGAAATGTATAAGGTTTTCATAGACCAGAAAATTCTCTTTTGGAGAGATTTGGGTGGCGATAACTTCAAAGAGTTCAATTCCCTTGTTGATACTCTTCCAGACCGAAAAGAAAAAGAGAATAGTGGAATTTACATTCATATAGCTCTACAAATTCGGAAGAAACTTGAGATTTTGAAAAGCAGAGGCTATAACGAAAAAGAGCATCACTCTCTAATTCAAGAGACCAGAGCAGAGTGGCTGAAAAGTTTGAGTTTTGCAATAAATATTGGACTTATCAAGTCTTATGAAGAATTGAAGAATGCAATAGAGAAAATTTAGATGTATATAAATTCTGTTGAAATTGAGAAATATAAAATTTTTGAGAATCTCAAAATTGAGTTTCAGATTCCTGAAAATAGCAAATTGGAAAATGGAAATATTGTAAATGTTGTTGCTGGAGTAAATGGAAGCGGAAAAACAAGTTTATTGGAATACCTTTTTGATGTTTTGAGAAATCCTATTGTAAATGAAGAACTCCGCATAGTTATAAATAACAAACAGCTCAACTACAAAAAAGTCTCACCAAAATATATTAAACACGATATTTTTCTCGAAAAGCTAGAAACTTTTAAATTAGACTTTAAAGAATTGACAAAAAATTCAAGAATTATTTTCCTCCCTTCAAAAATGAGTTTTGAGTATAGACCGACCCAACAGCTAGATACTTCTTACAAATTTGTAAACCTCATCGACCCATCTGAAATTCTTGGAAATGCTGAGTTTTTTATTAAAAAATTCATCGAAGATAAGATATTTTTTAATGACGAAAACAGGTCAAATAAAGAATTAAAAGAAGAAGCTGTAAATGAATTCAATTCCATTTTTGAAAACAGTGAGTTTGTTACAAAACTTATAGATTTAGATAGGGATAATAATAGAAGACCTATTTTCCAAACTATTACTGGAGAGAGAGTTACGATTGAAAAATTAAGTAGTGGAGAGCAACAGCTTTATGGTCGAGTTGTAAGTTTAATGATTTTAAATCCGCAAAACTCAATAATTCTCATCGATGAACCAGAAATTGCACTTCACCCAAAATGGCAAACTGAAATCATGAAGATTTATGCAAATATTGGAAGGAACAACCAGTTTATTGTTACAACTCACTCACCTTTTATAATTTCTCAAACTCACTATAAAAGTCTGATTTTCTTAGTGAAAGAGAATGAAAAAATAGTAGCTAAGCAGTTTCACGAAAACGAGACTCCACCTCATCGAGATATAAATACCCTTGTAAAAACTATTATGGGAGGAAGCTATTTTCCGAAAGAGTTAGAAGATTTACAAAATGAGTATCGAGGACTTTTTGATAAAGAGCAAGAAAGTAGTCAAAGAGGAAAAGAGCTAGAAAAGAAGATTTTAGAGTGGGAAGCTCCAAATAGTTCTTTTTGGCAAAGTATAGATTTTGATAGAGAGCTTAGAGATATATGAGATATATAAAAAAAGGAGAAGCTCCAAAATTCTTTAACGATGAGGTTTCTACTTTGAAAAGTTGGGACGAAGTTAGTTCAGAATTTAAAAGAGAATTGACAAAACATATTTTAGAAAATGAGCAAAATTCTCTTTGTGGATATTGTGAGGCAAAAATTAGAGATGTTGCAAAAACACATCTTGAACATGTTGTTGCAAAACACAAAGATTTAGAAAAATTTACTTTTGACTACTCAAATATCATAGTCTCTTGTGATGGTATCTGTTTTCAGGAACAGCAAGGTTTTACTTGCGGACATCGAAAAGATACAAAAGGTTTTAAGCCAGATAAAAGATTTCTAAATCCAACTAAAACTGACAATATAAGAAAATACTTCAAATATACTCCAGCTGGTCTTATTGGAGCTTCAACTTTTGGAAAAGATAGAGCAACTCATACTTTAAAAGTTTTGAATTTAGACTCACCCAACAACTATCTTCCAGAAGAGAGAAAGAAATCTCTACAAAGATTTCAAAAATCAGTAAAAGAAAAGTCTGAGAAAAGTGGGAAATCAAAACAATTTATAATAAAACATCTTCTTTCAAAAGAAAATTTTGCTTTTATCTCATTTCTAAGATTTATGTATAAGGATATTTTAAATGAGTAGAACTGGTATCACAGTCGGCAATAAGCGTCCAATGGGCGACTGTCCCGATTTAAACAACGACTGTTTCTATCGACGACCTGCCGACTTTCTCCGAAAAAATACAAAATATAGAGATGACCCTAGAGAAACTTATGAGGGAAAGAGATTTACAAAAGAGTGGTTTCGGCACAAGTTCTTTATTTGGGATAGAACAATTGTTCATTTTCTCTATCGTCATGAACCACTTCTCTACTTTCTACTAACTATCACTTTTCTATTTTACATGTCTCTCTGGACAGCTCACCAAGATGTCTATTCTCATATGTTTTTTGCATATTTCACAATCTTCTTTATGTTCTTTATTATGCAAATAAAAAATGAGAGTCAAGTTATAGATATGTTTATAAAACTCTCTGCTATCTACATGGTTTATAGGTATCTCTATTGGCGGGTTACAGAGTCGATTGGATATGTCGGTTTCTTCGACTTTTTAGGAACTGTTCTTATCTTTCTTTCCGAAACCTATTCAACTCTTCTCTTCTCTCTTGGACTTTTTACTTCTATCATGATTTTGAGTAGAAGAATTGTAAATCTGGAGGGAGTTCCTTCAGAAGAGTTGCCAACAGTTGATGTTTTCGTTCCCTCTTACAACGAACCTTATCAGATGGTTGCCGATACTGTTCTCGCCGCGAAGATGTTTGAGTATCCGCCAACTTCCCTTTCCGTGCATGTTTTGGACGATGGTGGAACAGACCAGAAGTGTAATGATGATAATCCAAATAAGGCAGCCGAGGCAAAAGAGCGAAGACAGATGTTCTTGGAGTTTGCAGAGGCGTCTGAGTCGGACTACCTAACTCGAGCAAAAAACCTTCACGCAAAAGCTGGAAATATGAACTCAGCTTTAAAAGTTACAAATGGAGACCTCATCTTGATTTTGGATTGTGACCACATTCCAACTCGAGACTTTCTTCAAAATACAGTTGGTTGGTTTATGAAAGTTCCAAAGATTTTCTTGGTTCAGACTCCTCACGCATTCTATAACCCCGACCCTGTTGAAAAGAACTTAGATATCTTCGGTTTTGCTCCAGCTGAGAATGATATGTTTTACAAATATATCCAGAGAGGTCATGACTTTTGGGATAGCTCTTTTTTCTGCGGTTCAGCTGCAATTATTAGAAGAAAGTATCTAACTATCATTGGAGGTATTGCGGGAGATACAATTACAGAAGATGCTGAAACTGCTCTAACTCTACACGCTGCTGGACTCAAATCTGCCTATATTGCTATTCCAATGGTTCGGGGTCTTCAGGCTGAAAGTTTCGATGGTCTGGTTCTTCAGAGAATTCGATGGACTCAAGGAATGATACAAATCTTCATTTTGAAAAATGCGTGGAAATATGGTGGACTCTCTTGGTTTCAAAAAATGAGTTACACTTCAGCATCTTTCTTCTGGTTTTTCCCTTTTGCAAGAGTTCTATTTCTTACTGCACCACTTTTCTATATCTTGTTTGGTCTTGAGGTCTATAAGGCTTCCGATTTTGAACTACTCGCTTACACAACTCCTCACCTCATGGTTGCAATTTTCATTTCCCAATTTATTTATGGAAATGTTCGATGGGGATACTTTTCAGATGTATACGAAAGTTCTCTAGCACTCTTTACACTACCCGCAGCGATAGAGGTGATGATGAACCCAACTGACCCTGAATTTGAGGTTACACCAAAAGGGGAAGACTCTTCAAAAGACCGAGTTAGTAACCTTGCAATACCATTTGTCTGGTTCTCCTATCTTTTTATTTTTGGTTTTGTAATGGGGATTTACAAATGGTTTGCCTATCCTGAATTGAAAGCAGCTCTTGCAATGACAATGGGTTGGCTAACTTTCAATTCCATTTTCGTAGTTACTTCCCTTGCAATCGCTTCTGAGAGAAAACAGTTAAGGGATTATGTTCGAGTTCCCTCAAATGAGAGAGTTGTTATCAAAGTTGATGGTGAAACTTTTGTTGGAAAGATAGTTGATATGTCGATGAGTGGATTGGCTATCAAATTACCTGAAAAAGTTGTTGGAGAGATGAAACCGAAACTTTATGCTGGAAAAGAGGTCAGAATTCTTATGTATGATATGGAAGGACGACTCTTTACAGTTTATGGTAGTTTTCTCCGTTTTCTCTTTGGAAACCGTTTCACGATGAGGTTTCAAGATGCTGAAACAAATATGGATTTGAGAGCTAGACTTGTTGAGATGATTTATGGTGGAAAGAGTCGATGGCATGAAATGGATTACCAAGAAGACCCTCGTTCTCCATTTTCCAGTCTCTGGATGCTCTTTTCAAATGCTGGAAAATCCGCAAATATAAAACTTGCTTACAAAATGGCAATGGGTGACTATTGGGAGGAGATAAAAGCAAAATATTTTAAAAAGAAATAGAGTTTCTATGGAAACTCTATATTTGTATAATTCAGAAAAAGTTTTTATATTTTGAAAAAGATAGTATTACTTCTGATTTTGTCACCTCTTCTTTTTGGTGAAGCACCTCAAATTCCAACAGTCGATTTAAGTTTAACAGCACCTGAAAAACCAGAAGATTTAGTATCTACACTTAATGTTGTAGCTCTACTAACTCTACTCTTTTTAGCTCCATCTCTACTGCTTGTTACAACTGTTTTTACTAGATTTCTAATAGTTTTTGGTCTACTTCGCCAAGCTCTCGGAACTCAGCAGATGCCTCCGACCCAAGTTCTTGTCTCATTAGCTCTGATTATGACAATGTTTATTATGGAACCTGTTGGAAAAGAGGCTTATAAAGTTGGTATTGTTCCTTATATGGAAAAGGAGATAGGATATGAAGAGGCTTTTGAAAAAGCAACAGAACCCTTTAAACTTTTTATGATTAGAAACACAAGAGAGAAAGATTTGGCTCTCTTTATTAGAATGAGAGGAATGGAAAATCCAAATACAGTTGATGATTTATCTTTAACTATTGTTATTCCAGCTTTTGTAATTAGTGAATTGAAAACAGCTTTTGAGATAGGCTTTCTACTCTTTCTTCCCTTTCTTGTAATTGATATGGTTGTCTCTTCTATTTTGATGAGTATGGGTATGATGATGTTACCACCTGTTATGATAAGTTTGCCCTTTAAAATTCTCGTCTTTGTAATGATAGATGGTTGGAATTTACTAATTGCCAATATGGTTCAAACTGTAAAATAGGACTCACTTAGATTTAGGAAATATCTGTGGAGTATAATTTGAAAAAAGGAGAAAATTGAGAATTACAACAATAAGAGGAAAGATAGTTTTTGCCGTATTTACAATAGGTTTTTTAGGAATTGTACTTGCATCGATTTACATCTCATTTTTAAATGTTAAAATGCAAAATTCAGCTATTGAAGAAGCAAAAACAAGACTCTTGAGTAGTGTAGATGGACGAATTTCCAAAAAGAAAGATATTGGAATTACAAATGTTTTGGGATTTGCTTCAAATGGGAAAATTATAGAAGCTCTAAAAAGTGGAAATAGAGATTTAGCATTCAATGAATTGAAGAAGATTGGACAGTTTTATAAAGAGAATTCCAATTTTAAAGGAATAAAAATTCATGTTCACACAAAAGATGGCTACTCTTTTGTAAGAAGTTGGAACAATAAATTTGGTGAAGATTTAAAATTTAGAAAATCTATACAAGAAGTTATGGAATTTAGAAGAGCTTTAGTTGTTTTAGAAACTGGAATTGGTGGATTTATGATACGAGGTATCTCTCCTATTTTTGATGAAGAGAGAAACTATATTGGTTCTATTGAATTTTTGCAAGGTGTGGGTAGTGTAAGTAGAGATTTTCTAAAAGAGGGAAATAGATTTATTCTTCTTTTAAATGAAGAGGCGAAACAGATAGCTCCAAAACTTCAGAATAACGAACATATTGGAAATTACATTGTTTCAAATGATAAGTGGTTTGATAGTAATACAGTAAATTTTGCTTGGAATGTTGATTATACAAAACTTTTTGAAGAGGGTCATTTTATAACTAGAAAGTTTTTTGCAACTTATCAAGAAGTGAAAGATATTAGTGGAAAGGTAATAGGTTATTTTATAGTTGGTGAGCCTCTATCTGTTTTCAATAAAAATGTAGAAAAGTTTTATGACATCTCATACTACTTTATAATTTTAGTTGTAGGTTTAATAGTTTCAATGATAATAACTCTTTGGATTTTTGTTGAGATAAATTTCAGACCACTAATAAAACTTATAGAGCTTGCAAAAGAGCTTAGTTCTGGAGAAGGAGATTTAACAAAGAGATTGCCTTCAAAAGAGGGAGTTAGTGTTGCTAGGCTTGATGAGGTTGGTAAAGTTAGTTTCTATATAAATATTTTTATCGATATGGTTCATGATATTGTTATAAAATCTAAACAGAATGCAGAAGAGAGTAATGAAGTTTCAAAAACTCTACTGGAAACCTCATCAACCATTTTGGACAATGTGAGAAATGAAGCAAAAATTGTTCAAATTGCGATAGGTAGCTGGAACCGTATGGAGAAACAGCTTCTTGAAACTTCTCTAAAACTTGACTCACTCCAAGAAGAGTTAAATGATGCAAACAGTAATTTAAAAGTTGCTAAAAATGGTATCTTCAATATGATGGAGAAATTAGAAATTAATGCAAAAGCTGAACAGAAACTCTCTGAAGAACTTAACAAATTAGATAGAGATGCTCAGAAAACTCAAGAAGTTCTAGTTGCTATTGCAGATATTGCTGATGAAACAAATCTATTAGCAATTAATGCCTCAATTGAAGCCTCTCATGCTGGAAAACATGGTATCGGTTTTGGAGTTGTTGCTGATAAAATTGGAAAACTTGCTGATAAAACTCGAGATGACCTCAAAAAAATAGACTCCAGTATCAACATGATTTTAAAAGCGATAGACTACTCTAGTCAAGAGATAAACAGAGACTCTAATGATATCAATAAGTTGGTTAAAATCTCTAATGAAGCTGAAATCCATATGAATAGAATGGAAACTATTATGACAAAAGTTACTGTAACTGCTGAAACAAGTTCTTCCACAACTTCTAAAATTGCTTCAGAGTCTACGGATATGATGAATAAAGTCTATGATATGTATAAACTATCAAAAAAGAATGTTGAAAGCGTCGAAGAGATAAAAGATGTTTTTGAAAAACTTATAGATACTACAAATAATTTAAGTGACTCTTTAAATAAATTTACAACTTAAATATAGAGAGGTCTCTTTTTGAGACTTTTCTGCTATAAGTTTAAAACAATATCTTAAAAAAGGATTTAAAATGTCTCTTTTTAATAAAATTGCATTTTGGCTTTCACTCTTTATCTCTCTTTTTCTATTTGCTTTTCTACTTATCAATCCTGAAGACTTTAAACTTTTCTTAGCAAAAGATGGTTCTGCTTCTGGAGGTTTAGTTGAGGAATTGACTGTTATTGTTCTACTTCCTGCAATATTTTTAGGTTTTATCTCTTTTTGGAAATTTAAAAAAAGTTCTGTGATTCCAAATCCAGCTTACTGGGTTCTTATTTGGACTTTAGCAATTTTATATTTTGCAGGAGAAGAGGCTAGTTGGGGATATTGGTATTTTCATTGGGATACTCCTGAAGTTATTATGGAATTAAACGACCAAGGAGAGACAAATCTACACAATATGAGTTCTTGGTTAGACCAGAAACCCCGTATTTTAGTTGAACTTTTCATATTTATAGCTGGTTTTATTTTACCTTTAACTCTATATTTCCAAAATAGAGAAGTTTTTGGTTGGAGAAGATGGATTTATGCTCCAAAATCTCTAATTGTTGCTGGAGGACTTTTTGTAACTGTTCGAATTGCCGATTGGATACCAGCACTTTCAAAAACTTTAGGTAGTAGTGAACTTCGAGAATTTGCAGTAGCTCTATTTCTCTCCCTATATATCATCTCTTTTAAATATAGAGAAGTGTAAATTAAAAAGAGAATCCAACTCCAAAAGAGAGAGTTTCAAAAGTGAGATTCTCTCCACCAAAAGAGATGCTATTTAAATTTTCATAAGCAAAATGGAGATTTACAGAATCGTAGATATATTTTACTCTAAATCCAAATAAGTAGTTGAAACCAAAGAGAAATCCTAAATCTACGGGAGGTTCAATATAGACGACTCGACCGTCTGAAAATGTTTTAAAAATAGTGCTATTTGTTTCAGCATACTCTTCAGCAGTTGGATATTTAAAAACAGAACTATTTCCAAAGTAGGTTGTGAGACCACCACCTGAAAAGAGTTCAAAAACTCCTCTTCCACTATTTCCAAATTTCTGAAATATAAAGAGAGAAGGAACTGTTGTAAGATTTAAAATAGATATTTCAGAACCCAAGTTTTCGCTTTTGTTATAAACAGCACCATTTGTAAAACGACCTCTTTGTCGATTTAAAGAGTTATATCTTAGAGTTGAATTTATATAGAAGCCGATGGGAGTTTCTCCAAAAGAGAAAGCGTCAGATTTGAAAGAGAAGTAAGGAGAGACACCACTATTTTGGAAATCGTAAAGAACCTCATCACTACCAATTTTTGCTGATTGGAAATAGGCGTAATCGACTCCTATCTCTTTATGAGAAAAAAAAGATGAGAATAGTTTAGAAGACATCTTTCCGAAGTCGTCACAAAAAAGAGGTATTGTTAAAAGAGCTAAAAAGAGAGCCTTTCTCAAAGCAGTTCCAAAATCTCCTCTTCACTATCTGGATAGAACTTATGAAAGATATTGCCATCTTTAAAAAGCCAAACCTCATCACCCAACTCCAGAGCAAGTTTTGTAGAGTGTGTAGAGATAATATAGTGAAAGTCATCTTTTCTCTCTTTTAAGAGCTTTAAAACGACTCTCTCTCCAAAGATATCAAGTCCACTTGTTGGCTCATCAAGAACGAGATATTTTGGATTTCCAACCATTGCTAAAGCTAAGCTAAGTCGTTGTCTCATTCCTTTTGAAAATTCACCTATTCTCTGTTTTGGAGATACATTTAGAGAGACAGATTTTAAAACTTCTTCCACATCTATTTCCACTTTTCGAATTTTGGAAACTAGTTCTAAATAGTCGATGCTTCTCAAATTTGTATCAAACATCGCTATTTCTGGAGAATATCCAAAACTCCCTATCTCCAAAGGAGTTTGATGTTTAGAAAGCTCTTTTAAAAAAGGGTGCTGTTTTTCAGTAGAGTAGAAGTTGATGAGGTAGTTTATAAATGTACTTTTTCCAGCTCCATTGTGTCCCATAAGTATCAATTTTCTTCAAGTCTCTCTTTAAATTCTAAAAATGTTTTGTAATACTCTTCAGCTTCCGATTTCACTTCCAAGTTGTCTACTAAATTTAGAGAGAGTTTCTCATATTCAGCAACTACTATTTCAGACATTATCTTTGCTCTGGCTCTATCTGCTTTTGAGAATGCCCCTTTTTCTCTCTTTAACATCTCAACTATCTCTTCTTTATACTTTTGAGCCTCTCTGTTAAATTCAATCGTCTCTAAAGTTAGAGTACTTCTGTTTTTTACAAAAAATGCCATGTTGTTATATTTGTCCAACTCAATAGCCTTTTCAGCTGCTTCTTTCGCCTCTTCATACTCCTCCATAGAGTAGAGAAGTTTTGCCTCCATAGAGAGTTTATAAGAGGGATTAAAGTAGAAATAAGCAATACCGCTTAAAACTAAAGCTATTATTACATAGTGAAATTTCATAATTAGTTATTTCTAGCCAATTTCTCGATAGCATCTCTATTCAGCTGGTTCATATGTGTATCCATAACTTTCTGATACATTCCAACCATTCTATTCGCCTCAATCATAGATGTCATCTCAAGAACAGCATTTACATTACTCGCTTCTAAATAGCCTTGTCGAACTGCCATCTGGTCTTCTGCTGAGATAAGTTCATTCTCATCTCCAATTTTAAAAAGTCCACTACCCTCTTTTTCTAAAGTTCTCAAATTTTCTGGACGAACAACAAGTAGAGTTCCATCATTGTTTCCATTTACATAAGTTCCAGATTTATCAACTTGTATATCTTGGTTCATATCGATAGTTATAGGTTCTAAGTTTGTATTCAAAACTCTAAAACCATCTTTTGTAACAAGTTCACCATCGCTATTTGTTGTAAAAGTTCCATTTCTAGTTAAGTTAAAACCACTTGGTGACTCAACAACAAAAAAGAGGTCTGGTTCAGAGAGAGCTAAATCGAGTTTATTTCCTGTCTGCTTCATCGCCCCCAATGAGAAATCTGAATATTGGTCTACAAGATGAGGAACTCTAACTGTAGCTCTATGATAAAACTCAGCACCATCTTTGGTTTGGTTATCAATTGGTAATTCATCTCGCTCCTCTTTTGCTATTCTAAGATAGTCTCCAAAAATATCAGAGTCTCTTTTAAATCCAGCACTATTTAAATTCGCCAAATTGTTTGTAACAGTATTGAGCTTATTGAACTGAGCGACCATTCCACCATTTCCAGAATAAAATCCTCCCTGCATCTCTCTTCTCCTAAGTTTTGAACAATTTTATCTTAAAGTATATATTTATCCAATGAAAAAAAGGGGGGTGACCAAATAGGCTTCTGCCTCTCTTGTCATTTAGTGAAACTTCGTTTTCAAAATGAGCAAAGCGATTGAGAAATCTTAGCAACTTATCGTTTTGTTCGAAGTAACAGAAAAGATTTCTCACCCTAAAGGGTTCGAAATGACATATAAATTGTTGAAATACAAAAATGCTCTATTTGGTCACTCCCGAAAAAAGACTCTTCAGTCACTTTTTTTTATAGTAGATATGTGATGGTAGTAGAACAGCATCTTTACTATTCAATATCATAAGACGAACAATGGGATATCTATCACTCTTCATCTTTTTATGAACAAGGGCTTCATAATCGAGAACTAGAAATTTTCCTCTTATTTCAAAGTTACTCGGTTCTCCATGAGTTGTAAAAATCTCTTCTAAAGTTTTATACTTTACACTTTTATTAAAATCTTCCATACTCCAAGCATCGCTATCGTGGTCATAAAACAGCATCATATAGACTAAAAAGTAGAATGGAAAAAGGAAAATTTGAAACTTTCCTCTACCATCTGCAAAAACTCGTTTAATCAACTATTTTGCCATTCTCAATTTTGATAATTTTGTGAACAAGAGGTTTTAAAATTTCCAAATCGTGTGAAATAAAAATGTAGGAGAGTTTTAACTCTCTTTGAAGTTCTAAAAGAAGTTCTACTATCTCAATTTCAATTCTTCTATCTAATGCTGAAGTTGGTTCATCTAAAATTAGAATTTTCGGTTTTAAAATTAATGCTCTTGCAATAGAGACTCGCTGTCTTTCACCTCCAGAGAGTTGATGAGGATATTTGTAGAGAAGTTCATAAGGAAGGTGGACTCTTTCAGCAATGTTGTGAACTTGTGATTTAAAATTATCTTTATCTGGAAAATGAATTTTAAGCCCTTCAACTATAATTTCAAAAATGCTCATTTTTGGATTTAGGCTACCATAAGGGTCTTGAAAAATCATCTGAATTGATTGGAAAGAGTAGTTTTTTATCTCTCCTTCAGATTTTACAAGACCAACAATTGCTTTTGCAATTGATGACTTTCCAGAACCACTTCGTCCAATAATTCCAATTGACTCACCAACTTTTAGAGAGAAAGAGATATCTTCTATCTTTACTCCACTATCATACTCAATATTTAAATTCTCTATTTTTAAAATATCTCTATTTCCCAAAGCTGGAGTTGGCTCTTTCCAATCTGGTAGATAGAGCAACTGTTTTGTGTATTCACTTTTTGGAGAGGAGAAGATATCTTCTGTTTTACCAATCTCTAAAATTTCGCCATCTTTAAAAATTGCGACTCTATCAGCAATATCTTTTACAGCTTCTAAATTGTGAGAAATCAGAATAGTTGTTCTATCTAGGAATTTTATAAGTTCTAAAATATCTTTTTGCAACTCTTTATCAAGAGCAGTTGTTGGTTCATCTGCAATTAAAATATTTGGAGAATTTGCAATTGCAATTGCAATTAGAACTCTCTGTCTCTCTCCTCCAGATAGTTGGTGTGGATATTTTGAGAGTAATTCTATTGGTAGAGATACTTTTTTCATCAACTCTTTTAAAGCTATTTTCATATCTTTTTTAAAAATTAGTTGGTGATTTTCAATCATCTCTTCAATCTGTTTTCCAACTTTGTGTAGTGGATTTAAGCTCTGCATCGGTTCTTGAAAAATATAAGAAATTCTATCACCTCGAATATCTCTAAGTTCTGGTTTGGAGAGCCAGAGAATATTTCTCTCTTCAAAGATAATTTCACCTTTGAAATCAGAATTTCTTGGTAGCAGTTTTAAAATAGAGTGAGCCAACAGAGATTTTCCAGAGCCACTCTCTCCAATAAATGCAAAAATTTCACCATCTCTTAATGAAATTGAGATATTTTTCAATATCTCTTTCTCTCCTATTGAGAGATAAAAATCTTTTATATCTAAAACATCTATCAAAACAGTATCTTTACCGAAGCTCCAGCTTCAAAATTTTCAGCATAAATTTCTCCCGCATGTTCATTAATTATCTTTTTTGCAATATTTAGTCCAAGTCCCATTCCAGATTGAGGCTTTCCACTAACAAATGGTTCAAAGATTTTTGGAAGCAACTTCTCTTCAATACCACCACCATTATCTTTTACCTCTATCAAAGTTTTTCCATCTTTATAATTTTCAATAGTAACTTCTATATACCTTTTATTGTACGGTATAGATGAGTTCTTCAATTCATCAAGAGAGTTTTGAAAAAGTATAAGAATAACCTGTTCTAACTTTCTCTTCTCAATGCATTTGAAAAGAGTCTCTTTTGATTTGTAGTTCATAGAAAGTCTCTCACCATTTAAGTAAATTGGAGAGATGTATTGAGCAGTTCCAGAAATTAGTTTATATCCATTGATTATCGCTTCATAAATATTGCAGTTACTATTCAAATCAAGACTGTTTGAAGAGTACTCTTTTAAAAGTTCTACAATTGAATTTATTCTATCAACACCATCTCGAACAGCATCTATATTCTCTTGTAAAGTCTCTACAAGTTTTTTATCCTCTAAAAATGAGATATCCATTTCGATGAGGTCAATATTTCCCTTAATATATGTTAGAGGCGTATTTACTTCATGAGTCAGTCCCATCGATAGTTCTCCAATGGATATAGTTTTTGCTTGAGCCAATTCTCTCTTTTTCAACTCTTCAATTTCTGAAACATCTAACATTGTTACTACATAAATGTATGAAGTGTCATAGTAGCTTAAGGAGAGATAAGTATCAAAGATGTAGTTCTTTCCATTTTTATAGAGTTCTACTTTATAAGGAGTATCTGGATATTTTATTCTTGCATCAATCCACTCTTCTTTAAATGTAGAAACAAAATCTCGTAATTCAAGTTTTTTTCTGAGAATTTCATTCTCTTCTATCTCAAAAAAACTTCTAAACTTCTGATTTGTGGAACTCACTTTTCCATCTGTAACAGTACAGCATAAACTTGGTTGTGAGTTCAACATCTTATGAACTAGCAACTTCTCTCCTGTAAATGAACTTCAATTATGAATTTTACTTAAATCCTAAAATAGTCTATTTTAAAATAGGTGATTGCGTATCTCCAATACGCTTTAGGTTCATCATGAACTCGGACTTTTATATCTTTTCGGTAGTAGTATTTTGGATATCCTTCTACAAAATCTAACTCTTTTAAAATATCTTTATCTATACGATAGAGTTCACCTGCTATTTTCTTTCCACACCCCTCTTTGTCGATGAGGTAAGGAAAAGTTCCATTTTCTGAAATCATTGGATAGCTCTCTTCAGTTGTTGCCTTTCCAAGAAATTGTGCATCTTTTAAAATCTGATAATAGAAACCTTTTTTCAAAGTTCCATAAACAAAAACCTCAATCTCTTTATCTGGAATTTCTGTATTTGGCAGTGCTTTTCTAATTCTGTTATATTCATTAAAACTAATCTTCTCCTCTTCAAAAAAGAACTCTTTTAAATTTTTTAATTTTCCAATTCCTTTTGGAAAAAACTCAATATGGTTTTTGAAAAGATTTAATTTTTCCAAATTTTCAAAATCTGTTATAGCTTCAGAAACTTTTTCTAAACTTGACCATTGAATATCTAAAACTCGAAGTTTTTTCTGATTTTCTATCCAATCTGGAAGTTCTTTAGAAAAGAGACCTTCAAGATATAACTCTTCTAAATCAAAATGTGGAAACTCATCTATGTTTCTACATAAACTCAATACTTTCAATCTTTTTGGAAATTCAAAATCCACTTTTGTATCATAAAGATACAACTCTTCTAAACTATCTATTTTTGGTAAAGTGATAGAACCACCATGTTGAATTTTCAGAGATTTCAAATCTGTTTTTCCAGAAATTTTAGAAAGAGTAGGAGTATCTAAATCCAATTTTTGCAAGTTTGGGAAATGTGATAAATCAAACTCTTTTGCAAAATATCTTAAGTATAGTATTTCCAGATTTTTAGAACTATCTTCTGAGATTTCAAAATCACTTTCAAGATAGAGCTGTTTCAAATTTGGCAAATTGGAAAGTTTTACAAATTCCACCTCATCACCAACAACAAGTTCTCTTAAATTCTCAAAATCTGAAATTGTAATTTCTGTTATCTCTCTTTTAAAATGAACTCCAAATTTCAAGATATTTTGAATTCCTAAAACAGTTTCAAAGTTTCCAGAAATTTCTAACTCTTCTAAATTTCTTAGATTTTCTATCTCTTTTGGAAACTCTCTAAAATTTCCAGAAATATCCAACTTTCTTAATTTGGAAAGTTTCTCTATCTCCTTTGGAACTTTCTCAAATCTTCCATAAATTCGTAACTCTTCTAACTCTTTCAAATTTCCTATCTCTCTAGGAAACTCTTCTACTTCAACAATTTCCAGCTTTCTCAATTTTGAAAGTTTCTCTATCTCTACTCTTTTCAAATTTCCAGAAATTTCTAACTCTTCTAAATTTCTTAGTTTTCCTATCTCTTTTGGAAACTCCTTAAATGAACCATCTAAACTTAAAACTTCCAAATTTTTTAGTTTTCCTATCTCTTTTGGAATTTCTTGAAAGCTACTTTTTTCAAAACCCCATAAGTAGAGATATTTCAAATTTACCAACTTTCCAATTTCCGCTGAAACTGTTTCGACATATCCAAGCTCTAAATCTATAAGAGTTTGCAATTTCCCAATATTTTCTGAAACTACTCTATTCCCAATAGCTAATCTCTCTAATTTTTTTAAATTGAAAAGAGAATCTGGAATTTCATCACTCCAAATTTCCAATTCTCTCAAATTTGTAAATTGTTCTATCTCTTCTAAAGAGAAATTACTTTTATGAGTTGAGAAATAGTTCTCTTTCTCCTCTATAAAAGTTCCTATCCCAACTCCATAAACCTCTTCTGAAGCTAACTCTTCTGGAATTTTTAAAACTGTTCTTAAATTCATGTACAACCTCATTTAAATTTGAAAACTATTTCTTGATTTTATCCTTTTTAAAAGGATAAACTATCTAGTAATATTTGCATTAAATCTCCTTTTCTACTACAATTCCAGCCAAATTTCTGTTGGAGTTTAAATACTACCAACGAGTTCTTTTTAAGGTAAAAGTCTCTATGGAAAAAATAAGATTAAAGTTGAAGGCTTACGACCATCGAATTTTAGATAGGTCAGTCGCCGCCATAGTTGAGGCAGTTAAACGAACAGGTGCCTCTATCAGAGGTCCAATTCTTCTCCCAACGAAGATAAGAAAATATACTGTTTTAAAGTCTCCGCATGTAAATAAAGACTCCCGAGAGCAGTTCGAAATCCGAAGCCACGCTCGAATGGTTGATATAGTATCCGCTACTCCAGAAACAGTAGACTCACTTATGAAACTCGATTTAGCTCCAGAAGTGGACGTTGAAGTTCGCTCAATGGATAAGTAAGGAGTAACAGGTGGAATTTATTGTAGAAAAAATCGGTATGAGCCGAACAGTTGGAGTTCCAAGTATTCCCGTAACCCTATTAAGAGTTGTTGAAACAAAAGTTTGTGAAATTAATGAAAATGGTTCTGCTCTTGTCTCCTATGCACAAGGAAAGAAAGCAAACAAGCCTATTAAAGGTCAGCAGAAGAAATTTGCTTTACCAGAAGATTTCAACAGATTTACAACTCTTTCAAAAGTTGCGAATAGTGAAGCTGGAGATTTAGACTTATCTTCTCTTGGAGAAGCAAAAGAGGTTCAAACTTCTTTCAACACAAAGGGACGAGGTTTCTCTGGGGGAATTAAGAGACACGGTTTTGCTGGTGGTCCAAAATCTCACGGTAGCCGTTTCCATAGAAGAACAGGTTCAATCGGTAATGCTGAATGGCCAGGACGAGTTCAACCAGGACAAAAAATGCCAGGTCAGTATGGAAATACACGAAACTCGGTAAAAAATGAAGTTATCTCTTTTGATACAGAGCAGAATATTTTAGTTTTAAAAGGGTCTGTGTCTGGTTCAAATGGTAGATTTGGTAGATTAAAGGTAATCAAATAATGGCAGTTGTAGTTTTAAATGAGAATTTTGAGAAGACGGCTGAAACTTTAGAGCTTCCAGCAGATTGGAAAGAGATAAATCCTCACAATTTATATCTTTTTGTAAAAGCATTCCACGCTTCTATGAGAGCAAACACTGCTAAATCGAAAACTCGAACTGAAGTTAGCGGAGGTGGTAAAAAGCCTTGGAGTCAAAAAGGTCGAGGTGGAGCTAGAGCTGGTTCTCGAAGAAGTCCTGTTTTTGTAGGTGGTGGAACAGCTTTTGGTCCAACAAAGAGAAACTATGTTCAGAAAGTGAATAAGAAGCAACAAGCACTTGCTACAAAACTTGCACTTAGCACACTTTCAGAAGCTGGAAAACTTTTTGTAGTTGAGAAAGTTGCAGTGGAGTCTGGAAAGACAAAAGATGCAAATTCTAAATTCCAAAATTTAGAGTCGAAAAGTGCATTAGTAGTTGCTGAAGCGTTTGGTGAAAAAGAGATTTTAGCTTTTAGAAATTTACCAAAATGTGAATATGTTGAAAGCGACGAGCTAAATGGATTTACAGCGAGTAAGTATCAAGCAGTAGTAATTGAAAAAGCTGTTTGGGAAAATCTAACAAAAGAGGGTTAAGAATGGCAGCAGATATTACAGATATTAAAGCTATCATCTATACAGATAAGACATTTTCTCTTCAAGAGCATGGTGTTTATACAGTAAAGACATCTAAAAGAGTTACAAAAAACTCTCTTAAAGAGGTTTTCAAAAAATACTTTGATGTTACACCTGTTAGAGTTAATTCTCTAAATCAGGGTGGTAAAGTAAAGAAGTTTAGAGGTCGAGAGGGAAAACAACCAGACTTTAAAAAGTTCTATGTTTGGGTTCCTGAAGGAACAACAATAAAAGGTTTAGAGGTATAGTATGGCAATAAAAACTTACAAACCGACTACTCCAAGTAGAAGATATATCACAAACATTAGTAGTAATGATATTACAAGCAAACCTACGGTTAGAAGTCTTTTAAAGAGAATTCCTGCAAAAGCTGGAAGAAACAATAGAGGGCGAATTACTTCTCGACATAAAGAGGCTGGAGCTAAAAAGCTATATCGAATTATTGATTTCAAAAGAAATAAGTTAGATGTAGTTGGAAAAGTTGCAACTATCGAGTATGACCCATACAGAAACTGTCGAATTGCTCTTGTAAATTACTCTGATGGTGAGAAGAGATATATCTTACAGCCAAGTGGTCTTTCTGTTGGTGATGAGGTATCGAGTGCTGTTGAGGGACTTGATATTAAACCTGGAAATGCTATGAAAATGAAGAGTATTCCAGTGGGGACACTTGTTCATAACATCGAATTGAAGCCTGGAAAAGGTGGTCAGATGGTGCGAAGTGCAGGTGGTTCAGCTCAAATCATGGGTAGAGAAGAGAAGTATGTAATTCTCCGACTTCCAAGTGGTGAGATGAGAAAAGTTCTTGGTGAGTGTTTTGCAACTATCGGAACTGTTGGAAATGAAGAGTATTCAAACATTGTAATTGGAAAAGCTGGAACAAACAGACACAGAGGTATTAGACCACAAACAAGAGGTTCTGCGATGAACCCGATTGACCACCCACACGGGGGAGGTGAAGGTAAAACTAACTCTGGTAGAAATCCTGTTACTCCATGGGGCTTCCCAACTAAAGGTGGAAAAACTAGACGAAAGAAAGCTAGTGATAAACTCATCATCTCAAGAAGAAAATCGAAAAAAGGTAACTAATGGCTCGTTCAGTTAAAAAAGGTCCTTTTATAGATGGACATCTCCTTAAGAAAGTTGTGAAAGCTAAAGAGGAGAAAAACAAAAAGCCAATCAAAACTTGGAGTCGAAGAAGCACTATCGTTCCAGATATGATAGGTTTAACTCTAAATGTTCATGATGGTAGAAAATTTATTCCTGTTTATATTACAGAAAACCATGTTGGATATAAACTTGGCGAATTTGCTCCATCTCGAACTTTCAAGGGACATAAAGGTTCCGTTCAAAAGAAGATAGGTAAGTAGATGGCAACAGCAACATTAAAATTTGTAAGACTGTCTCCAATCAAAGCTAGACTTATCGCTAAAGAAGTTCAAGGAATGAATGCAGAACATGCTCTCGCATCTCTACAATTCACTCCTAACAAAGCTGCTGGTGTTATCTCTAAAGTAATTGCTTCTGCTGTTGCAAATAGTGATATTGAGGCTGAAGACCTCATTGTGCACTCTTGTAGAGTTGATAAAGGTCCTGAACTTAAAAGATTCAAACCAAGAGCTAGAGGTAGTGCATCGGGTATCCGAAAACCAACATCTCACATATTTGTAGAAGTTATAGAGGCGGGAGAATAGTATATGGGTCAAAAAGTTAATCCAATTGGACTCCGATTAGGAATCAACAGAAACTGGGATTCTCGATGGTTTCCAACAAGAAAAAAGGCTTCTGAATTTGTGGCTGAAGACCATAGAATTAGAAAGTTTCTTAAGAAACAACTCTATTATGCAGGAATTTCCAATATCATTATTGAAAGAACTGCTAAAAAACTCCGAGTAACACTTGTTGCAGCGAGACCTGGAATCATTATTGGTAAAAAAGGGGCTGATATTGAGAAATTAAAAGTTTCTCTTCAGAAGTTTATCAAGAGAGAGGTAGCTGTAAATATCAAGGAAGAGAAGCGGTCTCAAGCGTCAGCACAACTGGCTGCGGAGAATGTTGCAACTCAACTTGAGAGACGGGTGGCTTTCCGTAGAGCAATGAAGAAGATGATTCAGAATGCTCAAAAAGCTGGTGTTAAAGGTGTTAAGGTTTCTGTTGCTGGAAGACTGGGTGGTGCTGAGATGGCTCGAACGGAATGGTATATTGAAGGTAGAGTTCCGTTACATACTTTGAGAGCAAAAATCGATTACGGTTTTGCTGAAGCGAACACAACTTATGGAATCATCGGTGTGAAAGTTTGGTTCTTCAAAGGTGAGGTTCTTACAAAAGGTATCCAATCTGATGAGGTAGATACTTCTGATAAGAAGAAGAAGGGTCGAAGACCTTCGAGAAGAAGAGAGAGGAGAGACTAGATGTTAATGCCTAAAAGAATGAAGTTCCGAAAGTATATGAAGGGACGGAATCGAGGTAAGGCTTTTAGAGGAAATAAGCTCCACTTCGGAACAATAGGTTTCAAAGCAGTTGAGGCTGGAAGAATTGACTCAAGACAAATCGAGGCAGCAAGGGTTGCAATGACTCGACATGTTAAGAGACAAGCGAAAGTTTGGATTAGAGTATTCCCAGATAAGCCACTAACAGCTAAACCACTCGAAACAAGAATGGGTAAAGGTAAGGGTGCGATTGACAAATGGGTTATGAACATTAAACCTGGACGAGTAATTTTCGAGATGGCTGGAATTGATGAGACTACTGCTCGAGAGGCTCTTGCTCTTGGAATGAGCAAACTAGCTTTCAAAACAAAAATCGTTACAAAGGAGATGAGTCATGAGATATACTGATTTACAAGATAAATCTCTTGAGGAACTCAATACACTTCTCGATGAGAAGAAGTTAGAGCTTTTCCAACTGCGAGTAAAAAAGCAGATGTCTCAACTTCAAAATACGGCTGAAATTAGAGTTACTCGAAAAGATATAGCTCGTATCAGCACAGCAATTACTAAAAAGGAAGCCTAGTGGAAGAAAAAGTTCCTCACCGTAGAGTGATACAGGGAAATGTGGTTTCTAAAGCTGGAGATAAGAGTGCTACTATTTCAGTAGAGAGAACAGTTCTTCACAAAAGATACCACAAAATCGTTAAGAAGTTCAAGAAATATATCATTCACGATGAAGAGAATATCTTAAATATCGGTGATTTTGTTTCTGCTGAAGAGTGTGCTCCATACTCAAAGAGAAAGAGCTTCCAACTCAAAGAAGTTATTAGCAAGGGTGAATAGAGATGGTTCAAGCATTTACAAGATTGAATGTTGCTGATAACAGCGGTGCTAAAGAGATAATGTGTATCAAAGTTCTTGGCGGTAGTAAGCGAAGATATGCTTCTCTTGGAGATGTAATTGTAGCTTCTGTTAAGAAAGCGATACCAAATGGAAAAGTTAAAAAAGGGCAAGTTGTAAAAGCGGTAGTTGTCCGAACTCACAAAGAGGTTCAACGAGAAAATGGCTCTCTTATCCGATTTGATGATAACGCTGGAGTTATCTTAGATGGTAAGGATGAGCCTATTGGAACTCGTATTTTTGGACCTGTTGGTAGAGAAGTTCGATACGCTAACTTTATGAAAATAGTCTCTCTTGCTCCAGAGGTGTTGTAATGAAGAATAAATTAAAAATTAAAAAAGGGGATAAGGTCCTCGTAATTGCTGGAGATGATAAGGGTAAAGAGGGAGTAGTGATTAAAGCTATGCCTAAAACTCGAAAACTTATCGTTGAAGGTGTAAAAGTAGTAAAAAAAGCTATTAAACCAACAGATGAGAATAAAGAGGGCGGTTTCGACATGAAAGAGATGCCTATCGATATTTCAAATGTTAAAAAAGTTGAGGAGTAGTAGATGGCTTCAAGACTAAAAGAGCGATACAATAGTGAAATCAAAGCGGAGCTTCAGAAAGAGCTAGAAATTGCAAATGTGATGAACATTCCTGCGGTTGAGAAAGTTGTAATTTCTGTTGGAACTGGTTTTGCAATGAAAGATAAGAAACTTCTTGACTCTATTGTGGAGACAGTTTCAACAATTGCTGGACAGAAAGCTGTTGCTGTAACGGCAAAGAAATCAGTTGCTGGATTTAAAGTTCGAGAGGGAATGGCTACGGGAGTTAAAGTTACACTTCGAGGTGAGAATATGTATCACTTCCTAGATAAACTTATCAACATCTCTCTACCAAGAGTTAAGGACTTCCGAGGAATTCCAAGAAACGGATTTGATGGTCGAGGAAACTATAACTTTGGTTTAACAGAGCAACTTATTTTCCCTGAAATTAAATATGATGACATCATGCAAATTCACGGAATGAACATTACAGTTGTTACAACTACTGAGAATGATAAAGAGGCTTTAGCTCTTCTTACAAAGATAGGACTTCCGTTTGTAAAGGCAAGAAATAATGGCTAAGAAATCGATGATTGCAAAGGCTAACAGAAAACCTAAATTTTCTAGCCGAGCTTACACAAGATGTAAAATTTGCGGTAGACCTCACTCTGTAATGAGAGACTTTGGTATCTGCCGAGTATGTTTCCGAAAAATGGCTAACGAGGGACTTATTCCTGGTGTTAGAAAATCGAGTTGGTAAAGGGTAGGAATGGTAAATGATGTAATTTCCGACTCTCTAGCAAGAATTAGAAATGCTTCAATGAGAAGAATGGAGTCAGCAAGACTTCTCTTCTCCAACTCTGTTGAGGCGATTGTAAAAATTCTTCAAGAGAAAGGTTATGTTGAGAGTTATTCAGTAGTTGAAGAGGGAAATAAGAAGTTTGTAAATGTTATCTTGAAATATGATGACAAAGGCTTCACTGTAATCAACGAAATCAAGAGAGTCTCAAAACCAGGAAGACGAGTTTATAAAAAGAGTGGCGACATCAAGAGATTTAAAAACGGTTATGGAACTATTATCGTTTCTACTTCTAAAGGTGTTATTGACAACGATAAAGCTCATGAACTTGGTGTTGGAGGCGAAGTCCTCTGCACAATTTGGTAGGAGATAGAGATGTCAAGAATTGGTAAAAGACCAGTAGCTATTCCAAGCGACTTGAAAGTTGAAATCTCTGGTGATGAGGTTACATTCTCTAAAGGAAAACTTTCTGAAGTTCTCGACACTCATGGAAATGTAAAAGTGGAACTCTCAGATGGAAACCTCATCTTCTCTCCTCTTTCTGAAGAGAGACAACATCGAGCTTACTGGGGAACTTATCGCTCTCTAGCTGAAAATATCGTTGTTGGTGTAACAAAAGGTTATGAGAAGAGACTTGAAATCAATGGTGTTGGATATAGAGCTGCTATAAAAGGTAAAAACCTTGAGATGCAACTTGGACACTCTCACCCAATTGTTTTCCCTGTTCCTGCTGGAATTCAGATAGCTGTTGATAAAAACACGATTTCTGTAAAGGGTGCTAATAAACAACAAGTTGGACAAGTTTCTGCTGATATTCGTTCATTCAGACCACCTGAGCCATATAAAGGAAAAGGTGTTAAGTATGCTGATGAGAGAATTATCAGAAAAGCTGGTAAAACAGCTAAGAAGTAGGGGTAGTTTATGAATAGTAAAGTTTTGGAAAGAAAAAAACTTCTAAGAGCTAAAAGAAAGAAGAGAATACGAGCTAAAATCAGCGGAACTCCTGAACTTCCAAGAGTATCTATCTTCCGTTCAAACGCTTTCCTTTCTGTTCAAGCTATTGATGATTTAGCTGGACACACTCTACTTGGTCTTCACGGCAAGAAACTTGGACTCAAATCGAATAGAGAGAGTGCAAAAAAACTTGGTGAGGCTTTTGGAGCAGAGTTGAAAGAGAAAGGTATCACAAAAGTTGTCTTTGATAGAAATGGATACCAGTTTCACGGTGTTGTAGCCTCATTTGCTGATGCTCTTCGAGATAGCGGAATAGAGTTTTAGGATAGTTAATGGAATTTAAAAATATAAATCGAGAAGAGTTTGAAGAGTCTATCGTTAATATTGGTCGAGTAACAAAAGTTGTAAAGGGTGGTAGAAGATTTAGATTTACTGCCCTTGTTGTTATCGGCGATAAAAACGGTCATGTAGGCTTTGGTTTTGGAAAAGCGAAGGAAGTTCCTGAAGCTATCCGAAAAGCTGTTGATAACGCTTTCAAAAATGTTGTTGAAGTGAAAATCAAAGGTTCTACTATTGCTCACGATATTGAGCATAAATATAATGCTAGTAGAGTTCTTTTAAAACCTGCTAGTGAGGGGACAGGAGTTATCTCTGGGGGTGCTATGAGACCTGTTCTTGAACTTGCTGGAGTAAAAGATATTCTGACAAAATCTCTTGGTTCAAACAACCCTGCTACTGTGGTTCGAGCAACAATCGAGGCACTCGGCAGACTTAAAGGATAAGAATTGGCTCTACACAATTTAAAACCTGCTGAAGGTTCTACTCACTCCAGAAAAATTGTTGGACGGGGTCAAGGTAGTGGTATGGGAAAAACTGCCACTCGAGGGAACAAAGGGCAGAAATCACGAACTGGTTACAAAGTTAAACGAGGCTTCGAGGGTGGTCAGCAACCTCTAGCTAGACGACTTCCAAAAGTTGGTTTCAAATCGAGAGTTGTAAAACCTTACGCTATCAATGTTGATAAGTATGAGAAAATTGCTACTCTCGAAGAAATCACGGTAGAAAGTATCAAATCTGTATACCGAATTGGAAAAAGTGTAAAATCTGTAAAACTTATTGGTAAAAGTGCCAAAGATTTAGCAGAGAAAATCAAAGACGAAAAAGTTACTTACACTAACAAGAAGTAATGAATAAAAATCTTGTAAATAAAATCCTTATCACATTAGGATTTCTTCTCCTTTACAGGTTACTGGCTTATGTGCCAGTTCCTGGAGTCGACATTGATGTCGTAAAATCTTTCTTTGACGAAAACTCTGCAAATGCTCTTGGTCTCTTCAATATGTTCTCTGGTAATGCAGTAGAACGACTCTCCATCATCTCTCTTGGTATTATGCCTTACATCACTGCATCTATTATCATGGAACTTCTTGCTGCAACTTTCCCAAGTTTGGGTCAGATGAAAAAAGAGCGAGATGGTATGACTAAATATATGCAAATCATTAGATACGCTACTGTTGGTATTACAATTGTTCAAGCTGTTGGTGTTGCGATGGGTCTTCAGAGTCTTAGTGGTCCTGGAGGGAAAAGTGCAATTATGATTGATATGGATACTTTCATTCTAATAACAGTTGCATCAATGCTTACAGGAACAATGTTGCTTATGTGGATTGGAGAGAGAATTACTCAAAGAGGTATTGGAAATGGAATTTCACTTATCATCTTTGCTGGTATCGTTTCGGCAATTCCAAGTGCTATTGGTGAAACCGTTACTTTAGTTACAAATGGACATATGAGCTTCTTTACTGTTTTAGCGGTTCTAATTGTAATTCTAATTACAGTTGGAGTTATCATCTATGTTGAACTTGGAGAGAGAAGAGTTCCTGTTACTTATGCTAAAAAGATTTTAATGCAAAATCAGAATAAGAGAATTATGAACTACATTCCTGTTAAAGTAAATTTAAGTGGGGTTATTCCTGTTATCTTTGCTTCAGCTATTTTGATGTTCCCTCTAACTCTACTTCAAGCATCTACAAATCCAATCGTTACAAGTATAGCTGACTTGCTTTCACCAAATGGGTATCTTTACCACTTCTTAACTTTCCTATTTGTTGTATTCTTTGCATTCTTCTATGCCTCAATTACTTTCAACTCGAAAGATATTTCCGACAACTTGAAAAGACAAGGCGGTTTTATTCCAGGGATTAGACCAGGTGAACATACAAAAGATTTCTTAAATGAAGTGGCAAGTAGACTTACTGTAACAGGTGCTATCTATCTTGGTCTTGTAGCAACTCTACCTTGGCTTCTTGTAAAAGGAATTGGAGTTCCATTCTTCTTTGGAGGAACAGCAGTTCTAATTGTAGTTCAAGTCGCTCTTGACACAATGAGAAAAATTGAAGCTCAGATTTACATGAGCAGATATGAAACAATCAGTGCGGTTGGACTCTAACTAATGGCTATTCCTATTAGAAAGCCTCGTGAAGTCGAGGCTCTTCGAAAAGCGAATAGAATTGTTGCTGAAACTCTACAACTTCTCCGAAAGGAGAGTAAAGCTGGAGTTTCGCTCCTCGAATTAGACACTCTCGCAGAAAACTATATCCGTTCTAAAGGCGGTCGCCCCTCTTTCAAAGGTCTTTATGATTTTCCATCTACTGTTTGCACATCTGTTAATGAAGTTGTAATTCACGGAATTCCAACAGAGTATAAGTTACAAGATGGTGATATTGTTGGCTTTGATGTTGGAGTAGAAATTGATGGTTGGTTTGGAGACTCTGCAATCACAGTTGGAATTGGAGAAGTTTCTGAAGAGGATAGAGAACTTATGAAATGTTCTGAAGATACTTTGGAATTTGCAATTTCAATTCTAAAAGTTGGAATGAGATTTAAAGAACTCTCTTATGAAATCGAGAAGTTTATAAGGTCTCGTGGTTTTGTTCCTCTCTCTAACTTCTGCGGACATGGTATCGGTCGAAAACCTCATGAAGAACCAGATATTCCAAACTTTCTTACAGGTTCTCCAAAAAGTGGACCAAAAATCAAAAATGGAATGGTTTTCTGTATTGAGCCGATGGTTTGTCGTCAAGATATGGAGTATAGCCTATTAGAAGATAAGTGGTCAGTCGTCTCAAATGATGGAGAACGGGGAAGCCACCACGAACACACCGTAGCTATGATAAATGGCAAAGCTGAAATTCTTTCAAAAATTTAAAAAGGAGACAAATGGCTAAATCTGATGTAATTGAAGTTGATGGAAAAGTTGTTGAAGCACTTCCAAATGCAACTTTCAGAGTAGAACTGCAAAATGGACATGTAATTCTCTGTCATATTGCTGGAAAGATGAGAATGAACTATATTCGAATTCTTCCGGGAGATACTGTAAAAGTGGAACTTACACCTTATAGTCTTGATAAGGGACGAATTACTTACCGATACAAGTAGGGAACTCCCTACTTTTCTCTCAAAACTACTACAATTCCTTTTCCACAAGGACTTAAAATGAATATAACTGAAGCAATTCACAATATTTCAAATTTAGAAAGTTGGAATATAAAAGAAAACTTTAAAAGTGAAAATAGAATCAATAGAGTTGGAGATTCTTTAGAAGAGTTTGTAAAAAACTCTTTTCTAAATTTTCAAAATGATTTAGAACTAGAATCACAAATTTTTTCTTGGCTTGGAAATAGTAACAATCCACCAGATTTGATTTTAAGAAATGGTGATGCTATTGAAGTAAAAAAGATGAATAGCTATTCTCAAGTAGCTTTAAATAGCTCTTTTCCAAAAAATAGAATTACTTCATCAGACCAAATGCTAACAAAAAGTTGTAGAGAGATTGATGGAGGAAATTGGACAAAGAACCTCTACTACTTCATTGGGAAAATGGATAAAAACAGAATTGAGTCCCTTTTTATAGTTGATGGTTCTCTATATTCAGCAGATAGTAAAATCTATGAAAACCTTAAAAATAGAGTTCGAGAAACTTTAGGTTCAGCTTCAAACACAAAAGAGCTTGGAAGATTAAACAAAATTGACCCACTCGGAATTACATATCTTCGTATTCGAGGAATGTGGGGAATTGAAAACCCTTTTGATATATTCTCATATTTGGAAATTGAAAAACCGAAAAGTGGCTCTGTTCTCTATGCTCTAATTTCTAAAGAGAATTTTGAGAGTGAAATAGAAGCTGATGAGGTAAAAGTAAGAAATCCAAATAACCCAGCAGAACTTTTGGATGCCTATCTTGTAAAGGTTTTCAAGTGAGAGTAATATCACTTTTTGCTGGAGCTGGAGGTTTAGATTTAGGTTTCACATGGGCTGGTTTTGATGTTATTTGGGCAAATGAGTTTGATAAAACTATTTGGGAAACTTATGAAGAAAATCATGATGGGATTTTAAATCGAAAAGACATTAGAAAACTCCAAATTTCTGAAATTCCAAAAGATATAGATGGAATTATTGGAGGTCCCCCATGCCAAAGTTGGAGCTTAGCAGGAAAAATGAGAGGCTCAAATGATGAGAGAGGGAAACTATTTTTTGAATATCTCCGAATTTTAAAAGCGACAAAACCAAAATTTTTTGTAGTTGAAAATGTAAAGGGAATCGTTAGTAAAGCTCATATTGAGGAGTTTCAAAATATACTCTCTCTCTTTTCTGAAGCTGGATACAAAAATTTCTACTCTGTTTTAAATTCCTATGATTTTGAAGTTCCTCAAACTCGTGAAAGAGTTTTTATAGTTGGATTCCGAGAGGATTTGAATCTCGATTTCCGTTTTCCAGAAAAGAGTTCTCAAAAAAGAAATTTGAGAGATGTTCTAAATTTGGAAACTGCTAAACCTTTTCAAAAAGAGAAACCTCATCACTGGAATCATGAATATTTGGAAAGTGGTTTCTCTTCTATTTTTATGTCTCGAAATCGTATTCGAAATTTTGATGAACCGAGTTTTACAATTCAAGCAAGTGGAAGACAAGCCCCAATTCACCCAGATTCTCCAAAAATGGTAAAAATTGGAAAAGATAAATGGAAGTTTGAAAAAGAGGAGGGAATTAGACGGCTTTCTATTCGAGAATGTGCAAGAGTTCAAACTTTTCCTGATGAATTCAAATTCTTTTATAAAAATGTAAATGATGGATATAAAATGGTTGGAAATGCAGTTCCTCCAAAACTTGCCCAGAAGATAGGAGAACAGATACAAAATAGTTTTAAAAGAGAGATTTTTGGTGAAACTGGAAATATAAAACTTTCTTCTAGAATGGAAGAAGAGTGCAATCTTTTTACAATTTCTCTATAACTCTAATTCAGGTTTTATGTACCTGTAAAAGATAGTCCTACTTCTTTGAGGAAGCTGTTTTCAAATTTGCAACAAGATAGAGTCCCGTAAGGTATCCTCTGGCTTTCTCCTTAAAGTTTTGCACTGAAAACACTATTAATTTTTCTTAGGTACATATACCGAGAAATCTTCTAAACTTTCAAGATTTCTCAATCGCTATGCTCATATCCAAAAGACGCAAAATAGCCATTCCCTTTATTTTCTCTAGGTTTTTCATATCTCATCAATAATAGAGAAGATAGGAGAAGATAGTTTCTCTTCACCTTTAAGGAATTTTAGATTTATAAAAAATGCACTCTCAACAACTTTCGAACCACTTTTTTCAATAAGTTTTATGGACGCTTCTGCTGTTCCACCAGTAGCTAAAAGGTCATCTATAAATAGAACATTTGCCTCTTTTTCATGAAAAGCGTCTTTGTGGATTTCAAGAGTATCGCTACCATACTCCAATTCATAACTTACAGAGATAGTTTCAGCTGGAAGTTTCCCTTTTTTCCGAATTGGAACAAAGCCAACTCCAAGTTTTAAAGCAAGAGGAACTCCAAAAATAAAACCTCGACTCTCTGCTCCAGCAACATAGTGAATATTCATATTTTTATATCTCTCATAAAATATGTGTATAGCTTCACTGAATACTTTTGGGTCATTTAATATTGTTGTGATATCTTTAAATTCTATTCCATCTTTTGGAAAATTTTGTACTACTCTTATGCTATTTCTAATTTCATTTATTGTCATTATTTCTCCATTGTAAAAATCTATTTTACCCAAAATGTCATTTCGACTGACAGTTAGGAAGTGGAGAAATCTCAATATGGAAAACAAAAAAGAGATTTCTCGAGTAGCTCGAAATGACCGAGTACTAGAAAGTACCTGAGTGGTTAATATTTTGTTAGAATTTGAAAAAAGAGAGTAGATGATTAAATTAGCAGTTTTTGATTTTGATGCAACTTTAATGGACGGAGAGACAATAAACTTTTTTGCAAAAGAGTTGGGAATTTGGGAAGAAGTGGAGAAGATTACAAAAGAAGCGATGAATGGAGAACTTAGTTTTTTTGAAAGTATTACTAAACGGGTTTCTCTACTAGAAGGATTAGAGCATGAGAAAGTTATCAAAATAGCTCAAAATCTACCTTATATGAAAGGAGCAAAAGAGGTGATTTCAGAATTGAAAAATCGAGGTGCAACAGTTATCTGTTTTAGTGGAGGTTTTAGATGTGCTACTTCTTTTGCTAAAGATATTTTAGGATTTGATGCTGATTTCTCAAATACTCTACATCAGAAAGATGGTCTTCTAACTGGAAAAGTTGGTGGTGAAATGATGTTTGATAGCAGTAAAGGTGATATGATTAAAAGAGTTCAAACTATTTTAGGAGTTTCACGAAAAGATACACTTGTTGTTGGAGATGGAGCAAATGATTTAAGTATGTTTGCAGAAGCTGATTATAGAGTCTCATTTTGTGGAAAAGATGTTTTGAAAAAAGAGGCAAACATCGTAATTGAAGAGAAAGATTTAGAGAAGATACTTGACCATATCTAAAGCGATAGAGATTGGAAAAGAGAGAGTTGGAAGAAAAGAGAGTGAAATTCTTCTTGCCAACTCCATTTCTAAAAATAGACTCTACCTCATCACCAATCCAGATTTAGAAATTTCTGAAGAGCTGTTTCTAAAACATCTTTCCAGAAGAGAGTCTGGAGAACCAATAGAGTATATTACAAACAGAGTCTCTTTCTATTCAAAAGAGTTTTATATTGAAAAAGGTGCTTTAATTCCAAGACCTGAAACTGAAATTCTTATTGATAAAGTTTTAGAAGTTGCAAAGAGTTTTTCAAATCCAAAAATTTTAGAAATTGGGGTCGGTAGTGGAATTATCTCTTTAGTTTTAGGAGAACTTCTTCCAAATTCCACTATCTTAGGAGTAGACATCTCTCTGGAAGCTCTAAAAGTAGCAAATAGAAATTTAGAAGAGAGTCAGCTTCAAAATGTGAAGTTTATTCAAAGTGATCTCTTTTCAAAAGTTCCAAATTTAGATTTTCAGATAATAGTTTCAAATCCCCCATATATTTCAGATAGAGAAAAGGGGAAACTTCAAAAAGAGTTGGATTTTGAACCTGAAAATGCTCTTTTTGGTGGTGAAATTGGTGATGAGGTCTTGAAAAAAATAGTAGATACTTTTCTAAATTCTAAAGTTCCCTATCTTTTTTGTGAAATGGGTTATGACCAAAAAGAGAAGATAGAAAAATTTCTAAATGGTAGAGCAGAAATAGAGTTTTATAAAGATTTGGCAAATCTTGATAGAGGGTTTAAAATCTCTAAAATAGGAAGTTTTTAATGAATAAAAAAAAGATAGTAAAAGAGATTTCTTCTTTTAAGAGAAAAAATCATGAAAATAAGTCGAGATGATGCAATTGCAGAACTTTTAAAAATAAGTAAAATTGATACTAAAATAGAGACTATTCAGAAAGTAAAAACAAATGAACTATTCTAATACGATAGTTACAGGAGACTGTTCCAAAATTCTTCAAAACTTAGAAGAAAATAGTATCGACCTTACTCTAACTTCTCCGCCTTATGATAATTTACGAAACTATAAAGGATATAAATTTCCCTTTGAAGAGATTGCAAAAGAAATTTTTAGAGTTACTAAAGATGGAGGGATTTTAGTTTGGGTTGTTGCTGATGCAACAGTTGCTGGGACTGAAACTGGAACAAGTTTTAAACAAGCACTCTACTTTAAAGAGATAGGTTTTAACTTACACGATACGATGATTTTTAAAAAACAGAACCCAATTCCTCAAATTTACAGAAAAAGGTACAACAATGAATTTGAATATATGTTTGTTTTTAGCAAAGGTATTGTGAAAACCCACAATCCTATTTTAGTAGATACTCTCCATGGCGGATTGGAACTTAAAGGGACTACTTATAAAAACTACTCAAAAGGAGAACAAAAAAGAGGAAAAGAGGCTAAACCTGTCAAAGATAAAAAAGTAAAAGGCAACATTTGGGAATATGTTGTTGGCAAAAAAGCAGAAGACCAAGAAGCAAAAGGACACCCTGCACCTTTTCCAGTAGCTTTGGCTAGAGACCATATCCTCTCTTGGACAAATAGAGGTGATACAGTTTTAGACCCTATGTGTGGAAGTGGTACAACTTGTAAAACAGCTTTTGAGCTTGGAAGAAACTATATTGGAATAGATATAAGTGAGGAGTATTGTCATTTGGCAAAAAATAGAATTTCTTCTGCACAACTCACTTTTGAAATATAAAATTCCCCCAAAAGGGGAAGAAAAGAACTATCTTGGAGAGTTCTCTTCCATTCTTTGAAGTCTAACCCACTCTTTATCAATTCGTTGTTGCCACTCATCGATAAGATACTCATTTTCAGGTTTAAAGAGGTGTTTAAATCTCCCTTGAGCCGCAAGGTAATCTCTAACTGGAATTACATTTTTAGGTCTATATGTGATATTCCAAGTTTCACCATCAATAATTTCATAAAGAGGGAAAACAAGAGAGTCTGTTGCTAAATCAGAAACAGCAATTGTATCAGCTACATCAAATCTCCACTCAGTTGTACAAGCACTCATAGCATTGATATAAACAGGACCTTCAACAGCAAAACCGTGTTGAATTTTCTTAATCATATCTTTCCATTTGTTTGGAGCAACTTGAGCAACATAAGGAGCACCGTGAGCAGCCATGATACTCATCATATCTTTCTTAACTCTCTTCTCTCCATATGAAACTCGTCCAGCTGGAGCAGTTGTAGTTGAAGAACCGATAGGAGTTGAACTAGAGCTTTGTCCACCTGTATTTGCATAAACCTCATTGTCGAGTGTAACATGCATAACATCATGTCCTCTTTCAAAAGTTCCAGAGAGCCATTGGAAACCGATGTCATAAGTTGCACCATCTCCAGCGAATGCTACAAATTTTGGAGGTCTGTCAGGTTGAAGTAGTCTACCTTTTCTTTTAAGAGCTTTATACATAGCTTCTGCTCCAGCAACAGCAGTAGTTGCATTTTCAAAACCGATATGTATCCAAGAAGCGTCCCAAGAAGTGTAAGGGTATACAGCAGTTGAAACTTCAAGACACCCAGTTGCAGCAGAGAGAACTAAATCGTCATTTGTTGCGTTTAAAACTTCTCTAACAATGATAGAGTGAGCACAACCTGGACAGAGAAGGTTTGAACCCTCAAATCTATCAACAGATTTAGAAAACTCTTTTAGGTTTTTAATTTTCTTTTGTTCAGCCATTCTTTCCTCCTATTTTCCTAAGAAACTTAGTTCAGGACCTCGAACATTGATAAATTTCTGGATTGGTCCAACTCTTTTTCCAGCTTTTGCACTAACATCTAACTCTTTAAAGATGTCTTGTAACATCTGAATAGTAATATCTCTACCACCAAGACCGTAGATATAGTTTTTCATAGCAGGAACTTTCTCATTCTCAATTACAACTCCAGAAATTTCGTTGTGTAACATTCCAACTGTACCATTTGGAGAACTTCTATCAAGAGTTCCAATAGCTTTTACATCTTTAAGAACCTCTTTGATTTGCTCAAATGGGAAAGGTCGAAGAAGTCTAATTCCAACAACTCCAGCCTTAATTCCCTCTTTCTCTCGAATGATTTTTGCAGCAAGTCTAGCGCTATTTACAGTAGTTCCCATTGCAATAATTGCAACTTCAGCATCTTCCATCATAAAATCTTCAACAATTCGATACTTTCTTCCAGAAATCTTCTCATACTCAGCAAAAACTTCTTCAACTTTTGAGAAGACTTTTGTCATAAGGTCATGATGTTGTTGTGCTTTATGTTCAAAATGCCAATTCTCTTCTGTTTGAGCTCCATAAGTTGCAGGTTTCTCAAAGTCTAACATCGCATTAAATGGTTGATGGTCTCCTAAGAAACTGTAAGCTACCTCATCAGAAAGAGGAAAGATATTTTGAGCTGTATGAGAAGAGATAAAACCGTCTTGGTGAACCATAACTGGTAATCTAACTCCATGGTCTTCTCCAATTTTGAAAGCCATAAGTCCTAAATCATAAGCCTCTTGTTGTCTGAAAGAGTCAAGCTGTATCCAACCAGAGTCTCTACCAAGATACATATCTGAATGGTCACCATTTACATTTAGTGGTGCAGCCATTGCTCTGTTTACAACATGTAATACAATTGGAAGTCTCATTCCAGACGCTTGGTATAGAGTCTCAACCATAAGAGCAAAACCTTGTGATGAGGTAGCCGTAGCAACTCTACCACCAGCAGCGGAAGCACCAATACAACCTGACATCGCAGCATGTTCAGACTCAACCATCATATACTCACCCTCAACATATCCATTTGCAAGGAATTTTGCATAATTCTCAACAATTGGAGTTGATGGAGTAATAGGATAAGCGGAAACAACATCTACTTGAGCTTGTCGGAGTGAGTGAGCAGCAGCTAAGTTACCGTCCCAAACCTCAACACTTTTCAATTCCATTTTTTCAGTCATCTTTACTTCTCCTCTTTTTTCTTCTCAGGCCACTCTGCAAGAGCTTCAGCCTCTTCTTTTGCTTCAACAAACATTAGTAAAGATTTTGGATTTGTAGGACAAACTTCTACACAAATTCCACAACCTTTACAGTGGTCATAATCGACACCAACCATCTTCTTATCTCGAGAGATGATAGACATATCTGGACAGTAAATCCAACAGAATTGACAATCGATACATAAATCTTGTTTGAAAATAGGTTTTTCAACTCTCCAACCTGACGCTTGGTCTGATGAGAAAGAGTTACTTTGAGAGTAAGGTCTATTTTCAGGTTCTGTTGTAGCAATATCAGTAACTTTCTTATCTTTCTCAAAAGAGAAGAGAATTACACCAGGGTCAAAATCGTCCCAACCTCTTTTTTCCATCTATATCTCCTATTCTACTTCGTTGTAAGCAGTTTCAATAGCTGCCATATTTGCATCGATGATTTTTTGAGGGAACTTTGATAGAACCTCAAGCATCTTCTCTTTAAAGAAGTCAATATCATACATTCCAGAAATCTTCATCAACGCTCCAAGCATTGGAGTATTTGGAATTGCTTTTCCAATCTTCTCTTGAGAAATTCTCATACAATCAACAACATAAACATCTTTTCCTTCAAGTTTTGGTTGAGATTTGATGAGGTCATCTTTACTTAAATGAGTTGTAATGATGTATTTTGTATCATCTTTCTCATTAAGAGTAATATCATCTGTATAAGTAAGAGCTGGGTCGATAACAAGAACAAAATCGGGGTTCATAAACTTCTCATGATTGATAATATCTTCATCATCAACTCTATTATAAGCAGTCATAGCTGCTCCCCTTTTTGCTGAACCATAAAATGCAAAGGCTTGAACATATTTACCTGTTGTGGCAATAACATCAGCCAAACCTTTAGCACCCGTTACCGCACCTTGTCCAGCTCGGCTGTGCCAACGAATTTCCAACATTCGCAAATCCTTATATAAATTTTAGTAACCTATTGGAAACTTTTCTTGCCGATTATATTATCGAAAAAAATTGAAATTCAACAAATAAGGAAATAGTAAAAATAAAATATTGAAAAATTTTTAGTGGATTTGTTTGGGAAAATGGGAGTGACAAAATAGTAGGATTTCCTCTCTGAGCGAATGCGAAGAGTCTAAAAAATACTCTTCGGTCACTCTCGAAAAAAGTGGGGGGAACCCCAAAAAGTGTAGAAGTGAAGTTATTTAACTTCAACTCCAGCACCAGCTTCTTCAAGTTGCTTTTTGATATCTTCAGCTTCTTCTTTAGAAACAGCTTCTTTGATTGGAGTTGGAGCACCTTCAACAGCAGCTTTTGCCTCTTTAAGACCAAGACCTGTGATAGCTCTAACAACTTTAATTACATTGATTTTCTTAGCACCAGCATCTTTAAGAATTACATCAAATTCAGTTTTCTCTTCAGCAGCAGGAGCAGCTTCACCACCAGCAGCACCACCAGCTACAACAGTTGGAGTAGCAGAAACACCAAATTTCTCTTCAAACTCTTTAACTAACTCTGAAAGCTCTAAAACACTTAAATTTGAGATATACTCAACAACTTCTTCTTTTGTAATTGCCATTTTTATTTCCTTTAAATTCTATTTTGGATTTTAGGCTCCCGCCTCTTCTTTTTGTTGCTTAATAGCATCAAGCACTGTAACAAACTCTCTTGCATTTGCACTCCAAACATACATAATGTTTCGTAATGGAGCAGTCCATGTAGAAAGTAACATTCCAAGGAACTCTTCTCGAGATGCGAGTTTAGAGTAAGCCTCAATTTTAGCTGGTTCAACAGCTTCGCCCTCAAAGTGTCCAGCCTTAATTACAAACTTATCCGAACTTTTTTCATCAAATTTTGTAACAACTTTAGCTAGAGTAACTAAATCATCACCCCAGATAAAAAGGTTATTATCTTTAAGCTCGAGACCATTTTTCTCAGCACCATCAAGGGCAAGTTTTGCAAGTGTATTTTTTACAACTTGAACTTTAATTCCACTCTCTCTGGCTTGATTTCTCAATTCCTCAAGCTCTTGAACTGTCATACCTTTAAAATCTGTAACAACAACAGCAGCAGCATTTTGAAACTCAGATGTCAAACCACTTACAATTTCCTGTTTTTCACTTCTTGTCATTTTTCCTCCTTTCCGACTCAAAAACCTCAAGCGGGATATATTAAGGCAGTCGCCTCCAGCTCTCTTAAGTCTAAGATAAACCAGAGTAGGAGTTACTCCTAGCTCTGAAAATTTTCAAGTTCGGAATTATATCAGATAATTTTAAATTGCAGGTATGATGTATAGAGGTTCAATATCTTTGGAGTAGTTCTCAACTTCAAATCTTTTTGGTAACTTGAAACTACTTTCTACTGTTCCCTTTTCTAAAACTATTTCATCATCTCTTTTTACAAATACCATTCCATTCATCGCTTCAATTGGGGTGTTTGAATTGAAAAAGAAACCATCGACTCCAAAAAGCTCTATTCCAGAAACAGTGGAGATAGTTTTTAAAAATATGTAATTGATTTTAATTGCCATGAAACTGCCCGGACCATTTGCAAAAAGAACTCTTCTAATTTTATACTTCTTATATACTTTTTGAAATTCTACTGGTAGAGTCTCACTTGTTTTTCCCTCAAATTTTAGAGTTTCTACAAGCTCTTCATTTTCATATATACCGATATATAGGGGAGATTTAATTGCGATAATTACTAAATCAATGTACACTATAATTTTTCTTATCTGAAAGTATTTTCTTAATTAGAGCATAATTTAGAGCGTGACTACTGGCAAAAGAGCGATAAGTCCCAACTATTCCTTTTCCCAAAATTGATAAATCTCCTATGACATCTAAAATTTTGTGTCGGACAAATTCGTTCTCAAATCGCAAACCACCCTCATTTAAAACTTTATCTTCTCCAACAACTATCACATTTTCATAAGTTGCACCAAGTGCTAAACCTTTTGATTTTAAATAGTCAAAATCTTTCAAGAAACCAAATGTTCTAGCTTCTGCCAACTCTTCTCTATAAGTTTTAATAGATACATCTAATGCAAATTCTTGAACTCCAATTGCTGGATTTGAAAAATCTATCTTTGATTCTATTCGAAACTTCATATCTTTATTTGGTGATATAGAGACAAATCTCTCTCCATCATTTACAGAGACCTCTCTCTCTATCACTAAAACTTCTCTTTCTCCACTCTGTTCTACAACTCCAACCTCATCAACTATTTTTAAAAACTCAATTCCACTACCATCAAGAATTGGAGGTTCATTTCCATCAACTTCTATTTTTAAATTGGAGATTCCTAATGAGAAAATAGCACTCATAAAATGTTCTATGGTATGAATTACTTCGCCATCTTTTCCAATAGTTGTTGCTCTCTCTGTGCTAATTACATTTTCTGGAGAAAGAGGGATATCAATACCATTTTTAAAAAAAATAATTCCACTATTTTCTGGTAGTGGAGAGAGTTTTATAAAACTCTCTTGTCCTGTATGGAGAGATACTCCAGAGATTTCGATTTCACTTCTAATTGTCTTCTCTAAAGTTTTCAAACTAAAGCTCCTCTATTATAAGTTTCATATTACTACTATTCAATCTTACTATTTTAGCTCTTTTCGTTTTGAATTTCTCTTTGTCTAAAATAATACCGTTAAAGATAACATTTCCAATTGCTCCGATATCTCTCAAAAGCATGTAAACTCCATTGCAAATAATTTTTCCATTTATTGTGCCGAATACTTCAAGATTTCCAGAAATTTCAATTTCAGAACCATCATTAATTTGAGATAGAACAGTTAAGTCATTTTTAGTCTGAATAAAAGTTCCTGAACGAACAGGTTTCTCTATTATTTCTCGACTTCTCTTTTTAGTAAGTTTAACTTTGTTCTCTGGCTCTTTCTCTATTTCAGGCTCTTTTCCATCTTCAAGTTTTTCTAACGCCTCTTCAATAGAAATTTTAGGTAGTTGCCTGACATCTCTTTTTCGTTCATTAAGTTTACAATTACCTTTTTGAAGGTAGCAGAAGCCTCTTTCTGATAAAAACTCTTCAACTTTCTCATATTTTACACCTGAAAGAATTATAAGATGACCTGATAAAAGAGGTTCATTCTGTGTAAAATAAGATATAAACTTCTCTTCATCTCCATCATCTAATAAAAATTCAAAACTTTGAAGAGTCTGCTGTTTCACTTTCAATATAGTCTCTCTCTACTGTCTCTCTATTATCTGTTTTGCACTAGCAATTACATCTGTAATGTTTACCCTTATCCAATCACTATCCATCCACTCTTCTGGACGAACAGGAATACTTTGAACATAAAGTCCAAAATGGAGATGGTCTCCAAAAGCCAAACCACTTTTACCAGTATTTGCAACAATTGTTCCTCTCTCTATAATCTCACCTTCATTTACTCTAGTTGAAGAGCAGTGAGAATAGATA
Source organism: Candidatus Thiovulum imperiosus (assembly GCA_024281175.1). Taxonomy (GTDB): domain Bacteria; phylum Campylobacterota; class Campylobacteria; order Campylobacterales; family Thiovulaceae; genus Thiovulum_A; species Thiovulum_A imperiosus. The sequence goes on along the minus strand of JAMJTW010000014.1, from coordinate 168,457 downwards.
GAATAGAGACCCAAATCGTGGTCTACAATTGGAGAAAGACCGTAAATACCTTTAGTTGAAATATCCACAACTTGCCCTCTGTTTGAAGAGATAACAGGTGCCATTCGAATACTTGCTAAATCTAATCCCATGTGTCTTGACTCACTAACAAGTTCTCCTTCAAAATAGTATTTTCTCAAATCTCCAAAACTAGCAACAGAACGATATCCTTTTAAAGGAATAAATGGAACAATATCAAAATCTGTTATTACTCTATCTTTATGAACAACTGAAGTAAATGCTCTAATAACATCTTCGTTCTCCTTTCTAATGTCTTCATTCACAATTCTAAAATGTTCAGCAGGATTATCTACAAAAGAACTCTGCTCATGTTGAGAAGCGAGAGATTGTATCTTTCCAGTTAAAAAACTCTCTTTTAAATGCATTTCAGAAATCTTGTAGGTTTTACCTTTTAAATAGTAATTTAGATATTGAGTTGAAAAATTTCCAGCTTTATCTCTAGCAACAATATTTGCACTAAATCTTTCATCTTCAATTGGCCAAGCAACAAGAGAGATGTAGTTTGTTTTCTTTCCACCAGCATTGTAAAATGGTTGAGGATAGAACCTTCTTCCGCTCTGAGTTTCAATATAGACCTCATCAAGGTTTACATCTTCAACATCAAAAATTGCAACAGCACTACCAGCTTTTCTAATTCCATAAGAATTAGCAAGAATAGAAATTTTAGGTCTCTCTTTATCAACTGTGATTATATTTTCAATTTCAACTCTATTTCCAGAAAGCCAATTCATTATTGAATTGTCTTCAACCTCTACAAATATTGTTGTATAAGTACTTTTATATTTTTTAATTGGAGCAGTGATATTGAACTCCAACTCTTTCACAACTCTATCTTCAAAAGTCTCCTCTTTAAAAACTTCCCTCTCTCCAGTACCATTATCTATAAGTATCTTATATGATTTAATAGCAATATTATCACTAATTTTTAATGCAATAGGTTCTCGCAAATTCCAATAGTCCATATCTTCAATTTCAACAATAGGAGGCTCTTCGTCAAACGCATCTGAACTTATAAAACTGTTCCCAACCCAAAATAGAATTATTGCTAGAAGTATCCATCTACCTATCTTTTTCTTCTTTTTTGGTGGTTCTGGAATGGAAAACTCTCTATTTTTTAATGCATCACTTAAGTTCAAAACAACTCCTTTCTATAATTTTGAAATGGATAATAACAAAATTCAGAACTTTTACAAAAAATTATCTCTTTCCTGTACTTCCAAATCCACTATCTCCTCTATCACTCTCTGAAAGTAGAGATACCTTCTGAAAATCTGCTTTTTCCACTTTAGATATCACTCCTTGAGCAATTCTATCTCCAACTGAAATTTTAAAACTCTCTTTACCATGATTTATTAAAATCACTTTTATCTCTCCACGATAATCACTATCAATTGTGGCTGGAGAATTTAGTAAAGTGATACCATGTTTTAAAGCGAGTCCACTTCTTGGACGAAGTTGCAACTCAAAACCATTAGGCAATTCAAAAGCTAATCCAGTAGAAACCAAAATTACCTCACCACTATCTATCTCTATATCTTCCACAGAACTTAAGTCAAAACCTGCTGAGCATTCTGTTTGGTATTTAGGGACTTTTGCCTCTTTAGAGAGGAGTCTAATTTTAACTTCCAAGATGTTCACTTCCAGAAACTATCTCTAAAATTTCGAACTCTTTAACTCCTCCAGGAAGTTCAGCTTCAAACTCTTCACCCTGCTCTTTTCCTAAAAGAACTTTTGCCAAAGGAGAGTGGTATGAAATAATATTTCTCTCTATATCAGCTTCATAACTTCCGACAATTGTATATGTTACCTCTTCTTCAGTATCACAATCAACAATTGTTACTTTACTACCAAATGAGACTATGGAATGAGAAATGTTTTTAGGGTCAGCTATTTCTGAATTAGAGAGTAGAGAATTCAATTCTGCTATCTGTTTATCTATTAGTCTCTGCTTCTCTTTTGCAGCATGATATTCAGCATTCTCTTTTAAATCTCCATGTTCTCGAGCGATTTGCACCTCTTCAATAATTTTAGGTCTCTCTACTAAAGTTAATGTTTTAATCTCATTAGTAAGTTTTGTATACCCATTAGGGGTAAGCAACTCTCTTTCCACAACTAATCCTCTGTTTTTTGGAATTATAGCTTGAGTGATTTTTAAGATGTTTTAGAAAATAGGTATAATTCGACGCTAAATTCAAAAAAGGAAAAAGATGAAAAGAACTTATCAACCTCACAACACTCCAAGAAAGCGAACTCACGGTTTTAGAACAAGAATGAAAACAAAGAGTGGAAGAAGAGTTATTTCAGCAAGAAGAGCTAAAGGTAGAAAGAGATTAGCTGTTTAAAACATAGCTATCGAATTAGAGAACCTTTAAAATTTCAAGAGATTTTTAAAAGTGGGAAGCAGTATCATCGCCCCTCTTTTGTGATGTTTTATTTAAAAGATGAAAACTTGAAATTTGGTTTCATATCTAGTAAGAGAGTTGGAAACTCCGTAAAAAGAAGTAGAAGTCGTAGAGTTCTCCGTTCTCTTGTGGCACCATTTTGTAAAAAAATGGGTAGCGGATATTGGGTTTTTATTGCAAAAGAGCAAATTCTAAAAAGCTCATACAAAAAACTAACTTTGGATTTTAATAGAGGTTTAAACTACCTGAAAAGATGACAATCTGTCATGTAAACTTGTCAAGATATTACAATGCTCCTGAAAAACAGATGGAGATACTTATAAGAAAACTCTCTGAAGAGAATATCCAACAGAAACTTTTTTACAGAAATAAGAAGAAAAATAGATTTAAAAATAATCCAAAAGTCTCTCCAGAGATGATTATGATGTTTCAGATGAACATGAATTTATATGACAATGTGGAACATGTAATTAAAGAGGGAAAATTGGAAGTGATAGAGTTCGCAAAAATAGTACCCTATTCTCTATTGCAAAAAGAGTGTTTGGAAAAGTTTAAAAGTTGTGATATTTTACATGCACACTCAATTAAGGCAATTTTTATCGCTTATTACATAAAGCATAAATTTAGCACTCCTTATGTAATAACTTTCCATAAACCTGAACCTCCCAACACATTTCTATATAGAACTTTTGAAAAATTTTTAAAAAGAGGTTTTGAAGAAGCTGAAAAGATAATTACAGTTTCAGACTATCAACATAATTTTATGAAAGATTGGCATAGAAAACTTAGAGACAAGTTTGTAACTATACACAACACACCCTCTTTCTATATTCATGAAATCAATAAGGGTGAGTCAAACTTCTTTAGAAATCCTTTTAATCATACTGTAATTATTGGAATGGTTGGTAAACTTCTTCCAGTAAAAAACTTTGAACTTGCCGTAGATTTGGCATATCGTTATGTGAAGAAAAATCCTGAAATTCAATTTGTTCTAATTGGAGAAGGTCCACAAGATGCGATAATTCAAGAGAGAACAAGACACCTTTTCAATTTTAAAATGCAAGAGTATATTATGAATATTGAAGAGCATATTGAATATTTTGATGCTTTTCTTGTAACTTCTAAAAAAGAGGCGTTGGGTGCAACAATAGTTGATATGTTAGAACTTGGAAAACCGATAATTGCTCCAAATATAGATGGAGTTAGAGAACTTATAACTCATGGAAAAAATGGGTATCTTTTTGAGTCTAATAACTTAGATGACCTTGAGAAAAAAGTTGATGCTCTAATTGGTGATGAGGTTCTTCAAGAGAGACTTAAAAGAATGAAGTTACCTTGGCTTCCTCCAGTAAAGTATGGTGAACTTACTGACTTCTTTAAATTCTCCAGAGCTGGAAAAGAGAAGGCTAAAGAGTTCTCTCAAGATAAATTTAAAGAGAAACATTTAAAAATTTACAAGACTTTACTTAAAATGTAATACTGCCGATATCTATTTTAGATGCCAAACTTGTTGTGAAGCAAGGACGGAAAGCTATGGGTCTCAATGAGATTGCCAAGTTGCGTTGAACTTCTTAACAGGTTTGCCAAAAATATATTAAAGGGCAAATCGTGAAAAATTCGAAATTTATACTATCAGTTACAACAGCATCGCTTCTTTTATCTTCTACTCTTTCAGCAGAAACTGGAACAGGACTAGACAAAATTATTGAAATTATCGATACAGATAGCACACTCAACAGTAGAGTTACTGGAGATGCGATAGAAGAGGCTATCTACTCTGCTGATAGAATGAACTCTATCATTCTTGAAGCTATTTTTGAGAATGGACTTGCAAATGATAAAGAGATTTCTACTTCTGATGCTAGAGAGATAAATAATTTCATTTATACAAACTACTCAGAAGAGTGGAAAACTCTACATGGAGATGATGAAGATGGTGTAGAGAGTGGTTTTCATCTTGTCCAAAATAATGGAGCAAGAACAAAACTTTTTGGAAAAAATGCGATAAATAGAGTTGCAGATAGTATCTATCACTTAGGTTTTGAGACTCACCGAAAAAATAGACTTTTAAATGAAGATGATAATAAAAATGCATCTTTTAAAAAGGTAGCAAATTGGCTAAATTCTCTTCTTATAGATGATTTAGAGTCTCTCTCAAATAGTAGTGTTGTTGAGGTGACAGGTTCAACTAATACTGGATTAGATGATATTATCGAAATCATCTATACAGATGTTGGACTTCAAAAGAGAGTATCAACAGGAGATATTAGAGAGGGAGCAAAAAGTGCTGATGAGATGAATAAAATTCTTCTGGAAGCAATTTATGCTACTGGAGTTACAAATGATGGTGAAATCGTAGCTGATGAAATTAGAGAATTGAACTCCTATCTCTCTACAAATTACGCCACAGAGTGGGCAGAACTACATGGAGATGATGAGGTTGGAGAAGAGACAGGTTTTCATTTAGTTCAAAATGATGGTGCAAAAAGGAAACTCTTTGGAAAAAATGCTATAAACAAAATAGCAGATGGTATTTATCACTTAGGGTTTGAAACTCAATTTAAAAATAGACTCTCTAATGAAGATGGAAATAAGAATGCTTCTTTCAAAAAAGTGGCAAGTTGGTTAAATGGACTTATCTTTAAATAGAGGTTTAAAAACTCCGCTTTTTGCGGAGTTCCTTTATAGAGATATCTCTAAAAGAGGTACAAATCTTTCAGGAATTGGAATTCGATTTGTTGGAAGAAAGTTTTTAAAAACGATATTTAGCCACTCTCGGTTTGTTTCAAGTTCTGAAATCTCCACAAATGTTTCACCATTCTCTTCTACAATTTGATACTTTCTTATATCTAAAACCAACTTATCCACTTCGCCTTTCAACATAAATTCAGCATAAATTCTTTTTGTATCAGAGTCTATTTTTAAATCTACCAAAATATTTCCTAATGTAAAAAGTGTCGTCTGCCAGAAAATAGATGAGCAATTCCATGCTGATTTGAAGCCTCAATAACCTCATCATCTCGGATACTTCCTCCCGGTTGAATAATTGCTTTTACACCAACTTTTGAAGCCTCATCTACTGAGTCTCGAAATGGAAAAAATGCCTCACTTGCAAGTGATGAACCGTTCAAATCTAACTCTAGCTCTTCAGCTTTTCGAATAGCACACTTTGCTGCATCAACTCGACTTGTCATTCCCATTCCAATTGCTACCATACTAGAATCTTTCACATAAACAACACAATTCGATTTTGTCAAAGAAGCAATTTTATAAGCAATTTCTAAATCTGAAATTTCAGATTCTGAAGGAGTTCTTGCCGAAACAACTTTTGCATCTCGAACTTCATTTTCAAGAACCTCATCAGAATCTTGATATAGAAAACCTCCTGAAATGTGTCGAAAATCGTGAGAATCATTAGGTAGCTTTAAGAAATTTCTGTTTTGCTGAAATATTTTGATTCTCTTCTTTTTGGAGAAAACTTCTAAAGCCTCTGTTGTAACTTTTCCTGCAATGATAACTTCTACAAAAATCTCATTTATCTTTTCAGCAAGTTCCTTGTCCAGAGTTCCATTTATCGTAACAACTCCACCATAAGCTGAAATTGGGTCAGATTTTAGAGCTTCTGTATAGCTTTCTAGTAGGGTCTCTTTTTTTGAGAAACCGCAAGGATTTCCATGTTTCACAATACAGACTGCTGGGACATCACCAAAAGCTGTTGCAATCTTAACAGCACCATTTATATCTCCATAATTATTAAAACTAGCTTCACCTTTAAGAGTTTCTAATTCGAAGTTTCCAAAGGAGTATAAACTACCTTTCTGATGAGGATTTTCTCCATATCTAGTATCTGCTACTTTTGAGCCGACGATAAATTGCTTTTCTCCAAAACCATTTTTAAATCGGGAATTCATATAATTCGCAATTGTAGAGTCGTAGTTTGCTGTATGCTCAAAAGCCTCAATCATAAGTTCTCTTCGGAAATCCAAATCTAAATTACTCTTTTCCAACCTTTCCAGAACCTCTTCATATCTCTCTGGACTTGTAACAACTGCTACACTCTCAAAATTCTTTGCAGAACTTCGAACCATCGCTGGACCACCAATATCAATATTCTCAATTATCTCATCAAAGTCGTTAGTCCGTTTTGTAGTTTCCAAGAAAGGGTATAGATTTACACAAACTAAATCTATGCTAGAAACTCCAAGCTCTTTTGCAGTTTCAACATGTTTAGGGTCTTCTCTTTTGTAGAGAATTCCACCATGAATTAGAGGATTTAAAGTTTTCACTCTACCATCAAACGACTCTGGAAATTTGGTAACATCACTAATTTCTTGAACAGAAACTCCAGCTTCTCGAAGAATTTTGAAAGTTCCACCAGTGGAAATGATTTCATAACCAAAAGTTTCCAACCCTTTGGCAAATTGTACAACTCCACTTTTATTACTAACGCTAATTAAAGCTCTCATTATGCTATCTTTTTACCAAATAGTAGCATAGAAACCGCCTAAAAAAGCCTCTCTTTTCAAAAAATAGTTTCAAACTCTTTTCTGATACAATTTTGTAAAAATAGTTTAAGGATTCTTATGTTTGTAAAAGTTCTATTTACAATATTTTTATTAACTTTTCAACTCTCTTCAGATGATGGAGAAGCGATAGGAAACAACTTAAAAAAGTTGAGACAAAACGATGGATTTACACCACAAACTTACCCTGAACAAGAAGAGAAATCTCTAAATACAATTAACTCTATTTCAGATATAGGTTTACCATTTCCAATGCCTGAAGGTGGATTAGTAACAGAAGGTTATGGCGATGTTTCAGAAAAGGAAGAAGTTCCAAAAAGAGAAGTAAAATTCAATTATAGTGATTATGATACCAGAAATTTCAAAAGTATTTTCAAGCGAAATCAGATTTTTATTGGACATCATGGACAGTATCCTTACGATGAATTAAAAGAGTATGGAACTTTTGTCTCAAATAGATATCCAGATACAAAAGAGAATTTTAAAAAGTATAGAGATTATGAGCTTTTTTTGAAGTTTTACAACTTTGTATATCCAAAAATATATATTGAAACAGATGTTCCAAATCCGAAAATTCAGATAGAGGGTGTTCTTCAATTTAAACAGGGAATGCCTCTTGAGAGAGAGAAACCGTATAACATTACTATTACAACTCAAAATGGAGAGAAAGTTTCAAAATGGGTGAACTATTATGGAGATAAAATTGTAATTCTATTTAATGACTCTCCAGATATTTTAGAAGATGAACTAATAGTAGAGAGTGAAGAAGTAAAATTTGAGTGGCAAAATAGCAGAAGCTATAAAGGTATTTATCCTGAAGCAAAAAGTTACTGCAATGAACTTATATTTGATGGGAAAGATGATTGGAGACTACCAACTTTAAAAGAGCTTTGGCATGTTGTAAATCGAGAAAAGGGTAGTAAATCAGTAGACCTCATCAGCGACAAATATTGGAGTGGTAGTGAAATAGACAGAAATAGAGTTTATGGAGTTGATATTAAAACTGGTTCTGACAAAATTTTAAAGAGGAGTAGTCTCCATTACGCAAGATGTGTAAGAGGCTCTATTCAGAAATATGGGGACTTTTCAAATAGTGGTGATGGTACAGTTTTAGATAGTAAAAATAGAAAAATGTGGTTTGACCAAAGTAGTGGTAGAAGTAAAAATTGGAAAGATGCAAATTTCTTCTGTCAAGATTTAGTATTTCTAAATAAGTCAGACTGGAGACTACCAACAATTGAAGAATTATACTCTATTACGAACAGTGGAAAAATATGTTCAAAGTTTGAAAATATCAAGCCAAACTGGTACTGGTCTAGCACAAATTTTATTACAAATAGAAATAAGTTTTGGAACTTAAATACTACAACTGGAATGGATACTTGGGATAGCTCAAGCAGAAAGATACTTACTACTTGTATTAGAGACAATTAGTGAAGTTAGAAACTCTATTTTTTGGAATGGTTGGGGTTGGAGCAGTTGTTCTAATTCTAAATTTTTACGAGAGTAGTAAGTGGAAAAATAGCATTCCTGATGAGGTTTTAGAGAAAATAGATATTGAAGAGAGACGAATTTTAGAAAGAATAGAGCATCTCTACTCATATAAATTAGATGCTCCTCTCTCTCTTCAAAAACTTCATCCAAGTATGTATGGTGTAACTATTTTTGATGGTGAAAATGTTGAAATAGTTTTGAATAGAAGTAGACTTAAAGAGAGTTTAGATTATATGATAGATGATGTAATGCCTCATGAGTTTGCTCACGCTCTACTTTTCAAGTTTGGTAAATATGATGGTAAAGATGGTCACAGCAGAGAGTGGCAGAGAGTCTGTTTAGAACTCGAAGGTAGTCGCTGTGACAGATTTGTAAACCATAGAGATATTATTTTTGGTAAAATTGGTTTCTAATAATATTATAAAAGTGAATTATGAAACTCTCTGAAATTGTAGAAGTATTAGAACTAAAAATTGAATTATCTCAAGATATTGAGATAGAAAAAATAAATACATTAAAAGATGCAAAAGATGGTGAAATATCTTTTCTCCAAAATTCAAAATATAGCTCTGAATTGAAAACAACTAACGCATCTGCTGTTCTTCTCTCTCCTAAAGATGCTAAATACATTCCTGAAAAAACTATCCCTCTTCTTGTAGATGAACCCTATATTGCTCTTGCAAAACTATCAAAATATTTTGCAACTCCACTAGAAATTTCAGAAGAGAGTAGAGTAAAACCAGAAATTGGAGAGGAAAGTGTAATAGCTAAAAATGTCTTTTTAGGCTCTAATGTAAAAATAGGTAAAGGTTCTCAAATACTCCACAATACCTATATTGGCGACAATGTTGTAATTGGTGATTACAGTATCATATACCCAAATACAACAGTCTACAAAGAAACAATTATTGGAAATAGTGTTATAATTCATAGTGGAACTGTTGTTGGTAGCGACGGATTTGGGTTTGCAACAACCAAACATGGTGAACATATCAAAATTTACCAGAATGGGAATGTTGTAATAGAAGATGGTGTTGAAATAGGTTCTAACACCTCAATTGATAGAGCTGTATTCAATTCAACCTTTATTAGAAAAGGTGCTAGAATAGACAACTTAGTTCAAATTGCACACAATTGCGATATTGGAGTTGGTGTTGTTCTCGCTGCTCAATCTGGTGTAGCTGGTTCTTCAAAGTTAGGAAGAAATGTTGTTATGGGTGGACAGAGCGGAATTACAGGACATGTTAGGATAGCACCATTTTCAACCATAACAGCTAGAAGTGGTGTTACAAAAAGTATTAAAACTTCTGGACGATATTGGTCTGGCTTCCCAGCAGTTGAACATAAAAATTGGTTGAAATTACAAGCCAAAATATCAAAATTTTTTAATAAAGGATAGATATGTCTGGAATATTAGAGATAAAAGAGGAATTTTCTTTAGCTGGAACCAAAGATGGAACAATTTCTATTGGAGAACTAAAAGAGCCTTATGGTCAAAATAGCGACCCTGTTGTTTCTATTGCTATCTCTTTAAATGGAGATGAGCCAGATTGGAAAGTGCATATTCCTTATGAAAATTTAACTGATGTTATTTCAACTCTACAAGGTATGGTGAAATGAAAAAGAAGAGTTTTGATTTAGTAAGATTATCAGAAGAGACAAAAAAATTAACAGCGATGATAGTTGAAGATGAGAAAGAGGCAAATAGACTTCTCTCTACAACTTTTTCAAATTTCTTTTCTGATGTCTATTCTACATACAATGGTAAAGATGGATTTGAAATTTACCAGAAATATAGACCAGATGTAGTCTTTGTTGATATTATCATGGACGGAATGGACGGTATTACTCTCTCTCGAAGAATTAGAGAGATAAACAGAAAGCAGATAATTGTAATTATCTCTGCAAGTAATGATATTACAAAAATCTCTGAAACAATTGAGATTGGTGTAAATAGCTTTATTCAAAAACCAATTGATACTGATAAAATCATAGATTTGCTTACAGCCATCACAGATATTATCAAGAGAAGAAAGAAAATTGAGACAAAAACTTTTTCAATTTCTCTGCCTCTTGATGTTTATGAGAGAGTTGATATAGCAGCTAAAAGTGAGAGTATCTCCAAAAATGCGATTGTAATTCGTGCTTTGAGAGACTTCTACAAAGATGATTTAGGTGAAAACAACTTAGATTAGAGATGAGGTTTCTTCTCCTACTCCTCTCCATCTCTTTTCTCTTTGGAGAGGGGGATAAACAATTCAAACAATTTATAAATGAGATAACTACTGTTATAAACTCTCCAAGAGATGGTTTAGATAGAAATGGTAGTTTAAATATCTCCAATCCATTTTTCCAAAAGAGAGAAAAAAGTGAAGTTTTAGAACTTCCAACTACCATAGAAGAGAACTGCCATTACACTTTCAAATTAGATAGAGCTTCCAAGGAAGATTTTATGCAAATTAGAGAGGTTAATGAAAAAATAGCTCAGAAAATTGTAAATTTTCGGAAAAACAACTCCTTAACAACTATTAAAGATTTGGAAAAGATACGAGGATTAGGGAAAACTATAATAGGTCATATTAGAGGACATATTATAAATAGTAAAAGATGTACTCGAAAGAGTGTTGTAAAAAAAAGAAAAGTGAAAAAGTCTTCAAAGAGAAGATGCTACTACAAAACTTATCTTTACAAATTTGATTGGAAGTCAGCTTCCAGAAGTGAACTCATAGAGATTTCAGGAATTGGAGAGAAGATAGCCCAGAAAATTATAAATTTTCGAAAAGAGAACCCATTAGCTTCACTTCAAGATTTGAGAAATGCAAAAATTGGAGTTGGGAAAAAGATAGTTTATGAGATAGAGAACTTCACAAAAGAGAAGAGAGTTGAAAGATGTTCTTACAACAGAAAAAATCCTACAAATAACTTGGAAATTGTTTTAAACAATAGAGCCAAAATATCTGGAAAATGGTATAGAGTTGGAGACAAATATGGGAAATATACTGTTGTAAAAATTGGTGTAGATTTTGTAAAAATCTCTCATAATAAAAATAGTTTAATTCTTAAAATGAAAAATAGAAAAGATAAATTCCAAATAGATATCTTTTAGAAAAATTTACGGGGTTGGCTAAATGGAGTAGGATTTCCTCTCTGAGCGAATGCAAAGAGTCTATCTCAAATTGTAGACTCTTCGGTTGTTTTACTTCCTCAGAGTGTTTTACCCTGAAAAAGCTATTTGGTCAGTCCCGAAAAATTTACCTCAATAATTTAACTTTTGTTAAAATAGCAAGAAAGAGACTCTTCTTATGTCATGTCAAAAATGCAACCCATATTTAAATTTACCAAGAAAAAGTAGTGCTATATATTTTATTTCAGAATTTGATGAAATCAAAAAGAAAATAGAGAGATGTTTTTCTAAATTAGAAATAGCTTATAGTGAAACAGATGACCTTATAAAAATTTCTTGTAAAAATCCAGAACAGTTTCTTCAAAACTTTTTTAAAGAATTCAAGGAGTGTTTTAGTCAAATAGAGCAGGAGGTTATAAAACTATTTATTGAAACAGAAAATGAGAAACTGAATTATCGTTCAGTTCTCTTTTCAAAATCACTTGAGATATTTTTAAATCATGTTGAAGATAGGGAGTTCTTTGATATTTTGGAAAAGAGAAATCTAACCTCCTATTTCCAACCTATTTTAGAAGTAGAGAGTGACACTCTATTTGGATACGAAGCTCTAATTAGAGGTATAAAATCTGATGGCTCTATCATGTATCCAAATGAGTTTTTTGAGAAGACTGCTCGAAATGATTTAAATTTTATGGTTGATAGAGTTTGCAGAGAGACAGCTTTACAGAGTGCATCAAATTCAAAAATAGAGAAGAAGATATTTATAAATTTTATGCCAACAGCAATTTATGACCCAGAGTTCTGTTTGCAGACAACAATGGGAATTGCAAAAAAACTAAATTTGAATTTCTCAAATATCATTTTTGAAGTTATTGAAACAGAACTTGTAAAAGACCAGAAACATCTACAAAAAATCTTAAATTTCTATAAAAAGCAGGGATTTAAAATTGCTCTTGATGATGTTGGTGAGGGGTATTCAAATTTAAATCTTCTTATTGATATGAAACCTGATATTATTAAAATTGATAGAAATATAATTTCAGAAATAGATAAAAGTCCAATGAAAAAATCTGTTTATAAAGCTCTTTATGATATAGCAAACAGCAATGGAATTAAGGTTCTAGCTGAAGGAATAGAGAGAATTGAAGAGTTTAAAACTCTCAAAAGTATTGGAGTTGATTTTGTTCAAGGTTTCTATTTTGGAAAACCGACTCCTGTGTAAGAGGTAGAAATGAAAAATGTTTTTTTATGTTCAATAAGTAATATTGAGAGTGGAACTTGTTTGGAAGATTGCAAATTTTGTACTCAAAGTGTAAAGTATGGTGCTGATATTGAGAGATACTCAAAGAAAGAGATAAGCAAAATTGTTGCTGAAGCGAAACAGCTCTCTTCTTTAGGTGCAACAGGTTTCTGTTTGGTAACTGCTGGAAAAGGCTTAACTTCTAAAACTTTAAAATATGTTTTGGAAGTTGCTGATAATATAAAGAGTGAAGTCCCAGATTTGAACCTCATCGCCTGTAATGGAACAGCTACAAAAGAGCAACTTTTGGAATTGAAGAGAGGTGGTATCGATAGTTACAATCATAACTTAGAAACTTCAAAAGAGTTCTATCCAGAAATCTGTTCTACTCACTCTTGGAGTGAGCGATTTGAAACTTGTCAAAATGTTAAAGAGGTTGGTTTAGATTTATGTAGTGGTGGAATTTTTGGAATGGGTGAAACTGACAATGATGTAGAGTCTCTATTAAAAAGTTTAGAGGAGTTACAACCTGAGTCTATACCTTTAAACTTCTTTCATCACAATCCAGCACTACCTCTACCTGAAAACAGTTTAAGTATAGATAGAGGTTTTGAAATCATTTCAGAATTTCGAAAACGGTTTCCAAAAGAGATGATAATGGTTGCTGGAGGCAGAGAGTCTTTCTTTAAAGAGAGGCAAGATGAGGTTTTTCGTGCTGGAGCAAACTCTATTGTTATTGGAAACTATCTCACAACAAAAGGTAGAGATGGTAATAGAGATATTGAGATGCTCAAAAGATTAGGACTTCAAATATCAAAAAAGTGTTAAAAGGGAAAATTATGTTTTATATCTTCTTAATTCCTCTTCTTTTTTTAGGTTGTAGTGGAAACAGTAGCTCTTCTACAACTCTAATTAAAGAGTCAGAACCAGAGGAAAATATCTCGATAAGAAATAGCGCATATTGGGGAAGCTGGATAAATGTCGAAGATGCTACCGACCAACTCTATATTACAACTGAAAAGATAGAAATAGAAACTGTTGCTGAAAATGTGATAAAAGTTGATGAAACTGTATATCTTAGACAGAGTAGCAGAAATGTAAATCTTAGTGGAAATATCTTTTTTGACAACAGCTATTTCGAAGAGAAAGAGTTAAAAGATTTCGTAGACGCTGTTGGTGTTGAGATGATTTTAAGAAACATTCTCGATGAAAATATTTTTGCAACAGTAGTAACTGATGAAAACGGAACTTTTAAGAATAGCTCTTTACCAGCTGGAGTCTATACAGCTTCAGTAAATTCTAAATTTGGTTACTTAGATTTGGAATTAGATTTGAAAAGAGAAGATGAGTATTTGGATTTGCAACTTGCAGAAAGTAATGCTCCAAATTTTCAAGCAACTTTTCAAACAAATGCTGATTTTTTATATAGCGGTGGAGAGCAGTATGACGGCACTGTCACTGTTAAGAACATAGGTAGTGTTCGAGCTGAAGGAGTTGAGATACGAGTTTCTATTGAGGGTGCTACGGTAGACCAAGACTACTTGACTAGACCACTTGGTAGCGAAGAGAGTAGAGAGACTCTTGTCCATCTCAAATTTCCAAAGCAGAGTGAAAATGCAAAAGATTACAATTTGACTGTAAAAATCAAAGATGATGACAATAGAGAGTGGGTGCAATACATTCCTATTAGAGTTCATAAAGATAATTTCAAGCTCCATATAGAGTCTGTTTCTGATTTGAAAGGAGTTTTATACTATCCAAATAGTGATGAGGTCTTTTTACTAAATAGCAGAAATTTCTCTATGGAATTACCACTTCAAAAAGAGGATACACCTTATATACTTGCAATTGTAAATTCTGTTGAGGGTGGTGAAACCTACTACGGTATTGGTGCTGATAATAACAACATCAACCTTACATCACCAGATAAAAATATAGGTAGCGGTAGTTTAGAACCAAATGATAAGTTATCTTATGCTTATATCTTGAATTTAGGAGAAGTTCAACACTCATACATAAGTTTGAATGATATAGATTATTGGAAGATAGCGACAGAAGAGAGTGGAAGTATGCAAGTTTCTGAAGAGGGAGAGGCAAATTCGACTTTTCTAAGAGTAGATGTTGAGTATAGTAGAAATTCAAATGGAGTTGTCTCAAATGGTAGAGGCTTAGAGTGGGAAGATTATAAAGAAAACCTCTTTTTTGGTACATTAGAATTTGCTGAGAAGTATTGTGAGGAGCTTACACTTGATAGAAAGTCAGATTGGAGAGTTCCAACATTTAAAGAACTTTGGTATCTTAGTGACCGAGATATCGGTATTCCAACTATTGATAAGGAGTTTCATTTCTTAAAAGATGAGTTCTTTTGGAGTAATCAACTTGTTACCTATTCAGGTCTTCACAATGAAACAGGTAGTAAGGCTTGGGTGGTTTCTGGATATGAAGGTTTTGATGATTGGCGTGAAAAAGAGGAAGAGGCTTTTGTACGATGTGTTCGTGGAGTTTCATCTTATGAAGATTTGACATTTCAGAGAGATGATAAAAACAGTATTGTACTTGATACAACTCATAACCTCTACTGGATTGATGAGGTAGAAGTTAATAGTGGTGATTTTGAATATGCAAAAGAATTTTGTGATAAACGAACTTTTGGAGGTCGAGATGATTGGAAATTACCAACTATTGAAGAGTTGCAATCTATTGCAAACCAGAAGAGAAGCGAGAGACCATTTGTAGATAGTATTTTTGAAAATATTAGATATGACAACTGGTATTGGAGTAGTACTCCTGTATCTGATAATGAAAACTACAAGTGGAAAATCTCGTTCAATGATGGCTCTAGCAGTGATGATGGTTTCGTTTCAAACTCACTCTATATCTTATGTGTTACAGAGTAAGTTTTGAAGAAAATTTTACTACTTCTACTTTTTATATCTCTCCTTTTTCTCTTTAGAGAGAAACTATTGGAGGGATATGCAAATCTATTCATTTTTGAAAATGCTACAAAAGGTGCTGATGCTATTTTAGTGTTGGGAGGGAGAAATGAAACCAGAGTTGATAAAGCCATAGAACTTCTAAAAGATGGTTACTCTTCTCAAATATATTTAACTTCTCCAATAGATATTGCTGATAAATATAGTTTTATACAGACTCAAAGAGAGATTGGAGAGATGATTTTAGAGTACCACAACATTCCAATTCAGAAAATTCCTTATCGAGAGAAACCAGCTGCAAGTACAAAAGATGAAGTTTTAGATTTTTGTGAATACCAGAAAACTCAGGGTTGGGAAAGAGTGATAGTTGTTACTGACCAGTTCCACACTAGAAGAGCCTATTTTGCTTTCTGGAAATATTGTGATGGCAGAGCAGATATTGAAATAGCAGGAGCAGAAAGCAGAATTTATACTCCTCAAAATTGGTGGAAAAGTGAACAGGGACTCTTAGATTTTATTCCAGAATTCTTCAAATTTCTTATCTATATATTTTAAAAAGTTATAGAAGTAGTTTTTGATAGAATTTTGCAAATGGAAAAAAAAGTAAAGAAACAGCTCTATCTGTTTGGCTATGGAAAAACAACCTGTGCTATTGCAAAAGAGTTTAGAATTAATAAAGTTTATGATGATAGAGAGTTGGTTGAAAAGAGATGTTTTCACTCATCTAAGTTTCCAAAAAAACCGAAAAAAGACTCTTACTTGATTCCAGCACCTGGAGTTCCGCCAACAAACGAAGTTTTCACAAATTTTAAAGGTGAGGTGATAAGTGAATATGACCTTTTCTATTTAGAGAAGAAGTTTCCATTCTCTATCTGGGTGAGTGGAACAAACGGAAAGACGACAACTACGGAGATGATAACTCTACTTTTGAAAGAGAGATATGCAGAGAGCGGAGGAAATATAGGAACTCCTTTAGGAAAAATGAGTTCAGATTCCTCAATTTGGGTTCTTGAAACAAGCTCTTTTACTCTACACTACACAAAACATGCAAAACCAAATATCTACATTTTACTACCTATAAAAGATGACCATGCAGATTGGCACGGCTCTTTTGAAAAGTATGTGGAGAGTAAGTTGAAGCCACTTAAAACTTTAAGAGAGGGAGAAGTTGCAATAATTCCAGAAGAGTTTGCTGATGTTGAGAGTGATGGGTATATCATCTCTTATAAAAATAGTGAGGATTTAGCAAAAAAGTTAAATTTGGATAGTTCTAAAATAGATTTCAATGGAGCTTTTCTTTTAGATGCACTACTAGCTTTAGCAACTTCAAAAATTCTTTTTGATGAGGTAGATTATGAGAAGATAAACTCTTATAAAATGCTACCTCATCGGCAAGAGAAAATTTTAGATGCCAAAAGTAGAGTTTGGATAAATGATAGTAAAGCTACAAATGTAGACTCTACTATTGCACTTTTAGAAAGTTTTAAAGATGAGAAGTTGTATCTAATTTTAGGCGGAGATGATAAAGATGCTGATTTTAAGCCTCTTTTTGAAATCCTAAAAGAGAAAAGAGTTGAAGTTTTTGGTATTGGAAAAAGTGTTTCCATGCTCTCAAATTTCTCAAAAGAGTTTAATATACCTTTTGTAAAATCTGAAACTTTAGAACAAGCCATTTCTCAAATTTCTAAAAAACACTCTAAAAAAAGTTTTGCTATTCTATCTCCAGCTTGTGCAAGTAAAGACCAATTCAAATCTTATATTGAGAGAGGTGAAATCTTTAAAAAGGTAGTGAATGAAATTGAATAAAAAAATTGCTACTGCTAAAAATATTTTAAATAAAAAAGATTTCTCAAAAGAGGATATCGAGTTTTTTGAAAATCTCTTTGAAGAGTTCCGTTCTATAAAAAGAAGTATCAAAGAGCAATCAAGAAAAGTTACTATGGGAGAGATGGTTGATGCTATTGCCCATCAATGGAAACAGCCTCTCTCTATCATCTCTCTCTACAATCAGATGCTTTTACACGATTACAGTTATGGTGATGTTGATGAAAAATATATTAATAATTTCTCTAATAAAGTAGAATTACAGATAAATCATCTTTTAAATACTTTAGATGAGTTTCGAGAGTTTTTAAGACCAAATCGAACAAAAGAGTTCTTTTCAGTAAAAGAGAGTGTTTCTGGAGCTTTACATATTCTTCAAGATGTTATAAAAGGTAATCAGATAAGTGTCGTTTTAGAAGAAAATTTTGATTTTATGATTTATGGTGTTCAGAATGACTTCAAACATATAATTATCAATCTAATAAATAATTCTAAAGATGCTTTTATTGAGAATAGTATAAAAGATAGGAAAATTGATATTGGTATTTCTCAAAAATATGGTCTTTTTTCACTAATTGTTAAAGATAATGGTGGCGGAATTCCAGTAGAGATAATTGATAAAATATTTGAAGAAAACCTTACAACAAAAGAGAATGGAACAGGAGTTGGTTTGTATATGACAAAACAGATAGTTAAAGATTTTGGCGGAAAGATATCTGTTGAAAATGTAGATTGTGGAGCTATGTTTACAATATCTATTCATGAGGGAATTTTATGATAAATTTATTAGATGCTCACAACATTTTAGAGCAAGATGGAATATTTTTTAGTTTCAGCGGTAGAGTTACACAAACTGTACTTGTTGGACTTGGTAGTGCAATTGAGAGCAAACTTCAAGATTTGCATGTACCTAGAAGAACTATCACAGATATATTTTCAATATTTACAGAACAGATGCAGAATATGATAAATTATGCAAAAGACCATGATAATTTAGGACTATTTATTATGGGATATTCTAAAAAGAGAGAGAGATATTTTGTCGGTTCAGGAAACTATATTGATGAAGAAGATATTCCAAATATAACTCAAAAATTGGGAAAACTTCAAGTTATGAGCAAAAGTGAATTGAAAGATTTCTATCTTCAAACAAGAAGAGATGATAGAGATGTTGAAAATGAAGGTGCTGGATTAGGTTTAATTGAGATAGCAAGAAGAGCAAGTGAACCAATTGAGTATGAGATAGCTGAAAAAGGTGAACATATGTTTTTCCAAATCATAGCTTATATTTAGGATTTAAAATGGAGAAAATACATATTTCAGAAACAAAATATACTCCTGAAATTATCTTAGACCCATTTGATAGAAATATCAAAATTAGAGGCTCTTCTTATCCAGAAAACACATTTGAGTTTTACCATGAAACTATGGATTGGATTGAAGAGTTTCTTAAAGAAGAGAGTGAAAAACCAATTATTGTAGAACTTGAAATAGCATATTTCAACTCAAGCTCTTCAAAACTTCTATTTGACTTCTTCACACTTTTTGAAGATGCTCAAGATGAAGGTCGTGATATCCAAATATATTGGAAATATAACATTGAAAATGATTATGGAAAAGAGAGCGGTGAAGAGTTTCAAGAAGAGTTTGATACTTTAAATTTCAATTTAGTTGTTGTGAACTAATTACCATCCTCTCTTAAAAAACGAACAAAGAGTCATAAGAAAAAGACTCTTTGCATTTGCTAAAACTTGAAAAGATTTCTTATTCCACACTCAAACCATCTACTCTTTTAAAGTCTTTCTTCTAGAATTTACATACCATTTTATAGAATGCCGAAAAATGAGAATGATTAATCATTTTTGGTAAAATGTTGGCTACACCGAAAAGTGTGAAAGATATAGAGAGTTGATTATCCGTAGTTCCTATAAAATGGATTTATAGGAGTTTGCGAAAAAATTATTTACACCTTATTTCTCCAAATTTATAGGGAGCTACTTCAACTTATCAAGCTCTCTAAAAAATCGAGGATTTAAATTTTATGCAGATATTAGAAATAGTTTCAATGAATGAGATAATAGTTATTTCTATCGCAACTCTTTCATTTCTCTCTTACATAAGTTTTTTGATAGGTCAAAGAGTAGCAAAATCAAATAGTAATATTTTTATTAAACAAGCAAAAACTAAAGCTAAAAGCATTGAGAGAGAAGCTGAATATCTTTTTAAAGAGGCAAAAATCAAAGCTAAAGAGTATGAGCTTCAACATAAGCACGAATTCGACAAGAAGCTATTTGACTTGAAAAATGAAGCTAAAGAGAAAATAAAATCTTTAAAAAGAGATGAGAAAGAGCTTGGAAAAGAGCGAGGTGCTGTTGGTAAACTTAAACAAGAGTATGAAAATAAGTTAAAAGAGCTTTATCGCTTAATTGAGAAAACAGCAAAAATGAGTAAAGATGAAGCAAAGGATACTCTTATGAGAAGAATTGAAGAGCAGGAAGAAGCACTTATTGCAAACACAATTCGAAACTATGAGAGAAAAGCAAAAGAGGATGCAGAGAGAAGGGCAAACTACCTTTTGGCTCAAGCAACAACTCGTTTTGCTGGAGATTATGCTGCTGAAAGACTTATAAATACTGTAAAACTAAATAGTGATGATATAAAAGGTCGTATTATTGGGAAAGAGGGACGAAATATAAAAAGACTTGAAGCGATACTTGGCGTTGATATTATAGTTGATGGCACTCCTCGAACCATTACACTATCAAGTTTCAACTTATATCGTCGAGCAGTTGCTGTTAAAACTCTTGAACAGCTTATTGAAGATGGAAGAATTCAACCAGCTCGAATTGAAGAGATTTATGAGAAAGTTGTTCGAGAATTTGATTTAGAGACAATGAAAGAGGGTGAAAGTATCGTTTCTGAACTTGGTATTGGTAGTGTTCACTCTGAACTTGTAAAACTGATTGGAAAACTTCAATATAGAGCAAGTTATGGACAGAATGCTCTTGCTCACTCCATAGAAGTTGCCTATTTTGCTGGAACAATTACTGCTGAACTTGGTGGTGATGAGACTCTTGCAAGACGGGCTGGACTTCTTCACGATATTGGAAAAGCTCTCACTCATGACAACGGTGGAAATCATGTTGAACTTGGAGTAGAGGTTTGTAAAAAATATGGCGAAAGTGAAGTTGTTATAAATGCAATTTATGCTCACCATGAATACGAAGAGGCAAAAACAATAGAAGTTGCAGCTGTTTGTACAGCTGATAAACTCTCTGCTGGTAGACCTGGAGCAAGAAGAGAAGTTCTTGAAAACTCTCTCAAAAGAGTTAAAAGAATAGAAGATATTGCATTATCTTATGGTGGTGTTTCAAACGCTTATGCTGTAAATTCAGGCAGAGAATTGCGAGTAATTGTGAACTCTGCTGAAATTAGTGACCAAGACTCTTATGCCCTTTCAAGAAAGGTGGCAAGAGAGATAGAAGAGAAATTAGAGAAGTTTCCAGGTGATATTGTTGTAAATGTTATTCGGGAGAGTCGTGCTAAAGCTATTGCTAAAAGTGTTTAGCTGAAGAGTCTAAAAAGACTCTTCCAAAAAACTTTTGGGAATGACGAAATAGGCTTATGCCTCTCTTGTCATTTCGATATGAACGAAGTGATTGGGAAATCTTTGAAAATGATAAGTTCCCAAGATTTCTCACCCGAAAGGGTTCGAAATGACATAAGGTGTAAAAATACTTTTCCAAAGACTTTTAGTTGTTTATCTCACCTAAATAGAATTCACCACCTAAGAAATAGATAGCATAATTCCTATTATCATAAGTGAAAATTATCCCTCTTTGGTAACCGTAATCACTATTCTCTCCACCAGAAATATCATTTTTGAAAACTATCTCATTATCTACTACTTGGTAAATTTTCAAATCATTTTTATAGAAATAGCTTGGAAAGTAGATATCTTGAGTAGAGACCACATAAGGGTATAAACTTCCAAGATAACTTTTGTGAATATATAGTGGAGTTCCCAACTCAATTTCTAATTCATACTCTTTAAGAACCTCATCAGAAAGATTTGCTTCAGAAATAGGAATGTAGTTTTCAGCAATATATTTTTTCTTCTCTTCTGTATCCATACTCCAATCAACTGTTTCTCTAAGACCTAAACCGAAAAGATTATCAGAATTTCTATACACAAATGATTTATGATTGTGTATCGCCTCACTATAATATCTCCACCGAGTATCTGTATCTTGAGTTGCTGGAATTAGCATCTTATCTATTAGTGCCGGATTGTCTAAATCTAAGATATTGAAAAGTTGAATTTGATATCCAGTCTCTCTACCATCTGAGTTTGCGTTTACCCCAAGTGAGAGAATTAGTGAGTCTGAAACAGAGTGAAAGTAGGTTGAGTATCCATCAATTTTTAGTGGATTTTCTCCTAAGACTGGTTCAGCTGGATTTGAGAAATCGACAACATAAAGCGGGTCAGTATTTAAGAATGTAACTATATATCCTCTATCTCCAAAAAATCGAACTCCTTTTATCTCCTCATTTGGATTTCCAAGACCTCGAACTTCCCCAACAACTTCCAGAGTTCCACTCTTCTCTTGAAGTGCTGTAACAATATTATCTGTACCATCTTTTCGAGAGTCACCCCACCATCTCCAGCCTTGAGTAGTTGCTACTCGAAGTGTATCTTTATACTCAGATAATGAAAACTGATTTAAAATTCTTCCATCAACAAAAGCTCTACCAGAGTAGGAGAGAGTATCAGAAATATCAAATTTGTAGATAGCAACTCTCTCATCATAATCTCTCCAGTTCCAATATTTTGGATAGTCTTGAGAAACTATATAGATAGCTTCAGTTGAAGCGTAAATTGTTTCACTATTTCCAATTGCTGAAACACTATCTATTTTAGAAAAGTCTGAAATATCAAAAGAGGTGATAGAAGTTATAAATGGGGTTTGGTCTACTTTTCGAGGTGCGTAAAGAGTTTCATGAGAAAAGAGAGGTTTTCCATTTAGAGTTGGAATAAAGTGAGAACTAATTTCTGTATAGTTATTGTAATCTGTTTTGAAATATCCATTTTCATCTTCTGGATAGTAGCAGTATTCATCACAACTTATATAAGTTTTCTCATAAGAGATTTTTATATAAGGCATATATCTTGAGATTACAAAAAGTTTTCCACCTGTAACTCGAGTATCCACAATATTTCCATCAAATTCAAAACTCTCAACTTTTGAGATGTTTGAAATATCAGAAACATCATAAACTTCTACCAAACTTTTATTGCTCCAGAGGTCGTAATCAACATAACACCAAGAACTCCAAAATGAGTTGTTATAAGGGTAGATTACGATGAGTTTATCTCCAATTAGATATAGCTCTTCTGGTCTTTTTGTAGTTTCAATTGTAGTGATAGGTTCACTGTTTCCTTTTAAAACCTCATCAAAAGAGGTGATAAAAATCTCTGTTTCACTCCAATCACCTGAAAGATAGAAGATATTCTCTCCATCATGTTTTACAATATCAGCTTCATCAACATCAACTTCTTGAGTATTTGTTGAAGTTGTATCAGAAACTTTTGTGCTACTATCAGCAGTGCCAACATCTACTGTGCCAACATCTACACTTTCATCAGCTTCAGGAACTGCCATGTTATCATCTGTGGCGTATGCCCAATAGTAGTAATCATCACTTCTGGTATTTCCGTTGTATCGAACCATAGAAGTTAAGAAATCCATCATAGATGCATTTGTCTCAAAGTTTCTAAGTTTTGAACCTTCAGCAGAGATATCTATACTCTTATTACTATCAGAGAGAACCCAAAATCCTTCACCATTTCCGATGAGGTTTAAATCTGGATAGACATCACTTTTGCTACCATCTTTTTGGTAGAAAGACCACTCTCCACCACTATATTTCCAAACAGAAGCCTCATCTTTGAAAATGTCTGGAGAAACAGCACTCTGAATTGGTAAAGAGAGTAAGTTCCACCCCTTTTCTAAATCTATATTTGAGATATTTTCAGAGTAGACTTCATTTCCAATAGAGTAGATATCTGTATCGATTTCACTATATATCCAGACTCCATCAGTCGGAGAGATGGTTCCACTATTTTTTACCCAATCTCCACTTTTCCAGAGATAGATATTTCCAAATTGCGGATACTCTGTTTTGAGTTTCTCTACACTTCTCTCTTCTGAGAAGCCAACTAAGTTCCACCCTTTCTGCAACTTTACAGTTGAGTAAGCTGAAAGAATAAAGGGAATTGAAAAGATAAGTAAAACTCTCATACTTTTCCTTTAAAAATATTTATTTTAAGGATCGGGAAATGTAGATAAAATTGAATAGCTATTTTAAGATAAAATTACAGAAAAGGGTTAAGGAAGAGATGTGAAATATATTATTGCAACAGACCATGCAGGAGTTGATGTAAAAAATTATACAAAAGAGTTGCTTAAGGCAAAAGGGTATGAAGTTGAAGATTTGGGACCTTACACTTCTGATAGAGTAGATTATCCAGATTTTGCAGAGAAGTTATCTCGAAAAGTAGTTGAAGAGGGTGGAGATATCTCTATTGAGAAAGATTGGAGAGAGAGCAAAGTATTTGGAATTCTTATCTGTGGAACTGGAATTGGAATGAGTATTACTGCAAATAAAATTCGGGGTGTTAGAGCTTCTTTGTGTCATGATGCTTACACTTCTCAAATGGCAAGAGAACATAATAACTCAAACATTCTCTGTTTTGGTGCTAGAACAACAGGTTTTGGAACAATAGAGTCAATTGTAAATTCATGGGATAACTCATCTTTTCAAGGTGGAAGACATCTTGATAGAGTTAAAAAAATCGATATATTGGATAGATAGATGTTTCTTGAATGGTCGCTTTTAACTATTGTTTCAATAGTTGCAATATTTTTATATCTTCAAGTTCTTTTCTATAAAAACCTTGTTGAGAGAGAGCAAGACGGTACAAAAACGATGAGAATTACCTTGAGAGAAGCTGAAGCTCTAATTCGAAAATATCAAGTTCAACTTCAACGGTCAATTGGTAATGTTGATATAGTTACTTCAGAAATGTTAAGTATCAAAAGTGATTTAAAGGGTGTTCGTCAATCTCACTCTACTCTTAAATTTGAGAAAAAGAGATTAGAAGATGAGGTCGAATCTCTCAAAAATAAAATAGAAGCCTTAGGTTAGGAGAAAATTTGAAATTTAGTGGAAAAAATGTTTTAGTTACAGGTAGCAGTAGAGGTATTGGTTCTGAAATCGCCAGAGTTTTAGCAGAATATGGTCTTAAAGTTTGGATAAACTATCGAAGCTCTCATGAAGAAGCTGACAAATTACATGCAGAACTTTCTGAAAAAGGACTTCAGTCCGCCGTCATTGGTTTTGACGCTTCAAATGAAGATGAGTTTATAGCTGGAATAAAAGCGATTGTTGAATCTGATGGTGAACTCTCTTATCTTGTAAACAATGCTGGAATCACAAATGATAAATTAGCAATTCGAATGAAAGGTTCAGATTTTGATTCTGTGATTCAAGCAAATTTGAACTCATCTTTTTACGGCTCTCGAGAAGCGTTAAAAGTTATGAATAAGAAGAGATTTGGTTCTGTTGTAAACATAGCTTCTATTGTTGGTGAAACTGGAAATGCTGGGCAAACAAACTATTCTGCTTCAAAAGGTGGAATGATTGCAATGACAAAGAGTTTTGCACAGGAGGGAGCAGCACGAGGAATTCGCTTCAACTCTATAACTCCAGGATTTATTGAAACAGATATGACTGGAAAGTTGAAAGAGGAAATTAAAGAGGCTTATATCTCAAATATACCTTTAAAAAGATTTGGTTCTGGAAAAGAGGTTGCTGAAGCAACGGCATTTCTTCTCTCTGATGGAGCTGGATATATTACAGGTGAAGTCTTGAAAGTAAATGGTGGTTTAAGTATGTAAACTACACATTTGGAACCAAAATTCGGGAGTGACTAAATAGACTTCTATCTCACTTGTCATTTCGATATGAGCGTAGTGATTGAGAAATCTTGGAAACTTATCGTTTTATTCGAAGTGATGTAAAAGATTTCTCACCCAAAAGGGTTCGAAATGACATATAGGTTGCAAAAGTGTAAAAATACCTTATTTGGTTACTTCCTAAAACTTTGGTTCCAATTTCTTAAAAATATAAAAAAACTTAACTTTAAAATTAGAGTAAACGATTTTATAGAAAAAGGATTTTTTATGAAAAGATATTTCATATACTTACTACCTCTACTTTTTATAAGTTGCTCAAAATTTCAAAATGTCCCAGAACCTTATAAAAGCGAACTTGTATCTCTTGAAAAAGAGCATAAAGATAATCTTCTTCACTATATGTTAAATCACCCTGATATGAGTATAGAGAAGATAGGTTTTGTAATTGCTGAACAGATTGGTTTAAATACAAAAGATAATAAGGGAAATACTCCTCTTCACATTGCTGTAAAGCAGGAGAGAGTTGAAATTATAGAGCTTCTTTTAAATGCAAAAGTAGATTTAAATAGTCAAAATGAAGATGATTTAACACCACTGTTTGTAGCAGTAATACAGGATAGACCTGATATTGTAAAAATGCTCTTAGAGAAAAAGGCAAATCCTGATGTTAAAAACAGTGATATTACACCGCTATTTCACACTTTGCAACAAGGAAATAGTCAAAAACAGATTGCGGAAATTCTTATAGAATATGGAGCAAATCTTGAAGAGAACTTCCCTCTATATTATGCAATAGAAAATAATTTAGAAGACTTAGCTGAAAAGATTATTTATGCTGGTGCAAAATTAAATAGAGCAAAAGATGATACTTTCCCTATTCACTTAGCAACAGAGAAAAACTCTTTTAGAACTGTAAAAGCACTACTTTCAAAAGGTGCAAATCCAGATGCTGAAAATGGAGAGAAAGAGACCGCACTACATATCGCTTTAAACAATGAACAGTTTGAAATTGGTAGAGAACTCATTTCTGCTATGAAGAATTTAAATGCAAAAGATAAGAGAGGAGAAGCTCCACTACATATCGCTTCCAAAAAGGGACAAGACAGTATTGTGAAATTTCTCATTGGAAAAGGTGTTAATAAAAATATTGAAGATAAAAATGAGAATAGTCCACTTCACTTAGCTCTAATTCACCAAAATAGAGAAACCGCAAATCTGCTTTTAGACTTAGAAGTAAAAATAGATGAGAAGAATGATAATGGTGATTATCCAATTCATATAGCTTCTAAAAAAGGGTACTTGTCTGTTATAGAGAAAATTGTAAATAGAGAAAAGAGAGATTTAAATTTACAAGATAGTAATAGTAATACTCCTCTAATTTTAGCAATTCGAAACGGTTTTCCAAAAGTATCTGAACTTCTAATTGATAATGGTGCAGATATTAGAGAAAAAGATGCAAACGATAGAATGGCTATAAACCATGCTGTTTTGAGACAGTATGGAAATATTGTTAGAAAACTGTTAGAAGTTGAAGAGAGATTGGAAGAGGGTCAAATTAGAAGTTTTGAAGTGAATGAGCAAGATGATGTTGGAGATAAAATTCCAATGCATTATGCTGCTGAAACTGGAAATTTAGATATTTTTAAAACTCTGTTTGAAGCGAGTGGTAAAGTTGCAAAACCTGATGAAGAGGGTTGGAACGCTCTACACTACGCCTCTAAAGATGGGCATCGAAACATTGTGAACTACATTCTTAAATATGGAAAAGAGAGCATTAAAGAGAAATGGGAAAAAGAAGATGAGATAGATAAGAGAGATGATGATAGAAGAACACCTCTCTTTTTAGCTTCTCAATTTGGTAGTTTAGAAGTTGCTCAAGCTCTAATTTTAAATGGTGCTGATATTGATGTTGAAGATAGAAATGAGAATACAGTTCTTGATGTAGCTGGAAATTCTAAAATGGCAGATTTCATAAGGGTTCAACACCATATGCGATTGGGAGATGCTGAGGGAATTATCAACTTTGTTCGAAACGGTGGAAATCAAAATGTTCAAGATAGAAATGGAGATACGCTACTTATCCACCTCATCAGACTTAGAGATTTTGAAAAAGTAGTAGAAATTTTAGAGCTTGGTGCTGATAAGTATATAGAGAACCATCAAGGACATAATGCTATAACTGTTGCAATACAGACTGACCATAGATTTTATGCACATCTTACAGGTGGAAATTCTATAAATCCAGATGATAGTGGTCCTATAATTTCTGCAAGATGCTATTCCAAAAGAGAGAGAGAGAGAATACTAACGGCTCAAAATAGTGATGAGGTCTTTTCAGATGGTAGAAGATTTTTTACAAACAAATGTATTCTCCAAGGAGAAATTAGAGATGAGAGCAGAATTACTTTAGCAACAGTTAATGGTGTAACTATTCCTCTTTATGGTGATGGTAGTTTCGAGTTTGAATTAGAACTTGTAAATGGAAACAATTTAGTTGAAATTTACGCAAGAGATAGATTTGGAAACCCTACTAATTACCCTCTAAATCTAGTTGCTGAAATTCCTGATGTTCTTCCAGATATTCAAAATTGGTATAAGAGACAAAAAGCGATAGTTGTTGGAATTAATAGATATAGAAATCGTGCTATTGAACCTTTAGAAAATGCTGAAAATGACGCAAGAGCAGTTGCAAAACTTTTCAGAGATTTGGGCTATGATGTAACTCTTCTTTTGGGTAGCGATGCTACTGAAGAGAGAATTCTTGATGAGATGGAAAAAGCTGAAGTAGATATTGATACTAGTGAAAGCAACAGCTTTATTTTCTATTATGCTGGACATGGTCAAGGTATTACCATAGAGAAAACAGGTGCTAGACATGGGTATATTCTTCCTTATAATAGTACAGTCTCTTTAAGCAATCCAACCTACTCAAGTTATGCAAAATCGAATGCTATCTCCATAGATAGGCTACAAAATACGGCAAGTGAAATGCCTCAAAACCATGTAGCTCTTCTTTTAGACTCATGCTTTTCTGGATTAGCGACACAACTTCGAGGTAATGAGAGAAAAATAGTAAGAGGTAATGAACATTATAAAAATCTTCTAAACAAGAAATCGAGTTTTGTTCTAACTGCTGGAGATGATGAACCTGTTTCTGATGGTAGTGACAACCACTCTCCTTTTGCTCAAGGTGTAATAAATGCTTTGGAAGATAGAATGGCTGATGAAGATGGTGACGGCTTTGCAACTTTTACAGACCTAGCTCTTTATGTAAAAAACTATGTTCAGAGAGTAACCAAATATGAACAGAAGCCCCAAATTATCAACTTTGGAAAAGAAGAGGGAGAGACAATTATCAAATTGAAATAATCTCTTATATGTCATTTCGAACCCTTTTAGGTGAGAAATCTTTTATTTAGTAAAGCGATAAGTTTCAAAGATTTCTCAATCACTTCGTTCATTTCGAAATGACAAAAATGAGGATAAAATCGTCATTTCGAACCCTTTCGGGTGAGAAATCTTTTATTTAGTAAAACGATAAGTTTCAAAGATTTCTCAATCCGTTCATTTCAAAATGACAAGAGTGGCAGAAGCCTATTTGGTCACTCTCCTAAACTTCTATCGCCAATGTTTTGTAATCTGTGTATAGAACATTGGCTCTACTTTGAACTCGAACATTTCGCCGTTTTGTATAATCCACGAGATATTCACCACTCTCTTTTACAGAGAATTTTAGGCAGAGTTTTCCAGCTTCTCTAATAACCTCATCAGGTACATTTTGTCTATCTGTAACAATTAGAGTGTGAGCAGATGGAATATCTTTGAGATGAAGCCAAATATCACCACTCTTTGCATCTTTAAGTAGAGCTTCATTACCTTTTTCACTTTTTCCTAAAAGAACTTTATACCCCTCAATCCAGAAAACCTCATAAAGTTCGCTTTTCTCTCTCTTTCTCTCTTTACCTCGATTTGTAAGAAGTTCTATCTCATCTAAATTTTTACTACTCTCTAAATTCCGAAGAAATTTCTCCAAAAAGAGAATTCTACTTTCCAAGTTCTCTCTCTCTATTTTTGAGTTTTCAGCACGATTTCGAAACTTCTTTGAAAGAGTAAAAAATATCTCTGCAATTTGACTATTTTCTCTCGCCTCTTTTGGTCTATTGAATTCTACTCTCTCTCCTAAAAAGTTCCAAAGCTCTATCTTTTCTCCATATTTTGGAATTTGATAAAGATTTGCTAAAACAATATCTCCCAACTCTTTATACTTTTGAGACTCCTCAAAAAACTTTTCTGAACTCTGAACAGCTTCAAAACTTCTTCTCAATTTTGAAATCTTCTCTACAACTTTTCTCTTTTCTCTATCTCTTCTCTTCTCTATTTTCTCTGAAAGAGATTTCTCATAATTCTCTTTTAGAAAAGAGTCTAAATCCTCTATTTTTTCGCCCTCTTTGAATTGAAATTTCGGTTTTGGAGGTAGTTCTAAAACCTTTCCAACTTTAACAGGTCGGACTGATTGAAATTCGCTAATATGGTGCAATGCTTCTAAAACTCTATTTTCACTATCTAAAATAATTCCATTTGTATGTTTTCCTGTAAATTCAAGCTGGAGAAAAGATACAACTTTTCTATATCGATTTGCAACTTCAACTTTAAATCTCAAAATTTTGTCAGAGTTTAGAAGTTCCACTTTTAAAATTTTTGATTTCTGAAATCTTTGTGAAAGTAGAGTATCAAAAGGGGAAATTATCTTTTCTCCTCTAACTTCCCTATCTCTTTTGTAGATAAAACTACCACCTCTTTTTAAATTGAAGTATAGAGCCTCACCCTTTTCAAACTCAACTCTAACTGTTTTAAAATCTACTCTGAAAATATATTTTATATAGGAAAAATCTTGAATATAAGAAACTATCTGCTTTAATTGAAAATATCTCATTAGTTTTCCTTTTTTGAAATTTTACAAAAAGAGTTCTTCCAAAACCTCCTTTTTCCAAGTTAGGTGATAAATAGTTTTTTCAGAAGTTTTGGATTTGTTTTGAATGAAATCTGAAAACTTTTTCCCTTTTTCCGTAGCTTCCCAAGCTTTCTCATTTCGGGTTTGAAAACCTTTCTCTTCTAAAATAAGGTTTAGTTTTCGAGGATTTGGTTTGTCGTTTTTTGTGGAAACAGAGGCTTTCACCTCATCGGAATAGCTTCCCTTTCGGACAATTTCACAAAGTTCCGTTACAGTGATGAAATTGTCAAATGTAGAAACTCCTTTCTTTTCTGAAATTTTTAGAAAGTAGACTCCAGTCTCTTTTTTCACTGCTCTATTTGTTGTAATAGCAAGTTCTTCAGGTCTAGTAACTCCGAGTCGAAGACATCTTCAAAAATTTTGTATTCCTGTCTTGAGATTTCCAAAAGCTCCGCTCTCTCTCGAAGTTTTTGCAAACTTGAAACTGCTTCAACTTCCGAAAGTATCAAATCTTCTGCCCAATCTCGAAACTTTTTTGCTCTTTCAGATTTTATAAAAAACCCAAGCCGAATTACTCCCCGTTTTGTCCAAACCGTTGTCTTTCGCTTCTGTTTTCCGTCAAAAAATTCGTAATTTGATATAAAGTGTTTTCCCTCGATAAGTTCGTCTTTATGATTACTCTATTGAGAACGAATATTTTCAATAGAGACTCCATAGCCTTTTGCTACTTCTTTAGTTGTTAGAAGAAATTCAAAATTTCTATTTTCAATCACTTCTATTTCAATTATCGCTTTTTCTATTTTAAATGGAATAAGTTTCATTAAAACTCTTTTCATAAATGAATTAAATTTCTATATTTTATCTTAAAAATGAAGTTTTTAGAAGAGATACCTGCCGTTGAAAATTTAAACGGTAGGTTGATGTTTTGAGAAGATAGAAAAACCTTTGTAAATATAATCCATACCATTTTTTAATTCTTGATTTTCAATAAGTAGGTTTAAAGCTAAAATTGTCATTTTAGGTATTTTTTCAGTTGAAGACCATCGATTTACAGTTCCTTGTGGAATTCCAATTCGTTCAGCCAACTCTTTTTGAGTAATTCCTAATTCTCGACAAGTCTTTTTTACTAAATTTTCTTCTTCCATAATTTTCCTTTTTTGAAATTTTATTAGAATTATAAAAAAGGAGTATCGTGAGATATTTTGCAATTTTAGTTTTTCTGCTTTTTGCAGGTTGTTCGAGAAAAGGTTTAGTTTGGACGGGGAATTCTCCAAAGTATCCAGAAGTAGCGAATGCAACGAGTTTTAGTGAAGCGGTTCAGAAAGTGAGACCGAAGATTTCTCAAGAGAGTTGTCCAAGTAGTATCTCTTCTCAAGGAGAGTTTGAAAAGAGTGAAGCATATCAAAAGAGAGAAGAGACTTTTAGAAAAGAGAAAGAGGAGTGTCAAGCTAGAAATCAGAAAGCAATCGAAAATGAGAAAGGTGAGATTTTAAACTCTTGGCTTGGAAGACAAAGTGTTTCGATGAGGTATCGCCCTGATGATGAGGTTTTTGATGTTACGGTCAGCAGTATTCCTTTTCAGATTTCTGTTCCTATTGCTAAAGCTGAAAATTTTAAAAGTAGTGTCAAAAAATTTGATATGAAATTTGAATAGAGAAATGGAGAACTTTGGATAGTTGGAGCAAGTGCAGAAAAATACTCTTCAAAATTTGAAATTCCTTTTTACACTTTTTACACTGGAAATTTGATGTTTCAAAGACACCTGCCAAATCCGATGACTTGGGAAGATGCAAATAGATATTGTCAAAATTTAAATCTATATGGATTTACAAGTTGGAGACTTCCAAACCGTGAAGAGTTGAAAATCGCTTTTCAAAATAGAAATAGACTTGGAAATTTGCAAAATATATATTGGTCTAGTACATCTTCGTATCTTATTGGTTCTAGCGGAGGAAGTGGCAATTCAAGTAACAGTGAGAAATACTACACTCTCTGCGTCCGAAACCGCTAGTTTCTTTTTTTGTCATTTCGATATGAGCGTAGCGATTGAGAAATCTTAAAAAGATATTTTACTTCAATACAAGGATTTCTCACCCTAAAGGGTTCGAAATGACAAGAGAGGTAAAAGCCTATTTTGCAATTCTAAATTTCCAGAAAGATTTCTCCATTCTGGAAACCAAACTTCTCAGTCGAGGTGACAGAAACAGTTTAAAAAACTCTTTTGAAGATAGCATCTACATTTTTCGTGTAGTATCCAAAGTCGAAAAGGTTTCGGATTTTCTCTTCTGAAAGTTTCTCTAGTAGTTCTGAGTCTTGTAAGAGGTATCGAAGATAGAGAGACTCTCCATTTTCAAAACCAGCTTTACCATTTTGTAAATCTTCCCACACTTTCATCGCATTTCTTTGAACAATTTTATAGCTCTCTTCTCGAGAAAGTCCTAATAGAGGAAGTTCTAGCAGAACTCTTTGAGAAAATACAAGACCGCCAGTTTGATTTAAGTTCTTCATCATATTTTCAGGATAGACAACCATTTTGTCAAGCATTCCATTGAGTCGGTGAAGCATAAAATCGGTAGTGATAAAAACATCAGGAAGCATAAATCTCTCTACCGAAGAGTGAGAAATATCTCTTTCATGCCAAAGAGCCACATTCTCCATTGCTGGTGTTACAAAAGCTCGAACTGTTCTTGCAAGACCTGTAAGATTTTCACTCAAAATTGGATTTCTTTTGTGAGGCATTGCGGAACTACCTTTCTGCCCTTTTGCAAAATACTCTTCAACTTCATAAACCTCTGTTCTTTGGTAGTGTCGAATTGCAACAGCTATCTTTTCCACAGTTGAAGCCATAAGTCCAATTGCTGAAATAACTCTGGCGTATCGGTCTCTTTGAATAACTTGATTACTTGCTGGAGCAGGTTTTAAGCCGAGTTCTTCACAAACAAGCTCTTCTAACTCTATTGGTGCATGAGCAAAATTTCCCATCGCTCCAGAAATTTTTCCAACCGAAATCACTTCTAAGGACTCTTCTAAATTTTTAAGATGTCGCTTCATTTCGTCATACCAAATTGCAACAACAAGCCCAAAAGTGATAGGTTCTCCATGAATTCCGTGGCTTCGTCCAACCATCAGAGTCATCTTATCCTCTTCAGCTCTATGTTTTAGAGTTTCAAGAACCATCTTCATATCTTCAATTACAATATTTAGAGAGTCCCTCATCTGTAAAGCTACACCAGTATCGATAGCATCGCTACTTGTCATACCGTAATGAACCCAACGACTCTCTTCTCCAAGAGACTCTGAAACAGAAGTTAGAAAAGCGATAACATCGTGCTTTGTCTCTCTCTCAATTTCATCAATTCTATCAACACTGAAAGAGGCATTTGCAACTATCTTTTCCATATCTTCTGCTGGAACTAAACCCAATTTACTCCAAGCCTTAACTCCAGCTTTTTCAACTTCTAGCCAAGCCTTATATCTAGCCTCTTGAGTCCATTTATCAGCCATCTCTTTTCGACTATATCGTTCTACCATTCAATCTCTTTTTGTTTGAATTCTATCTAATTGTAAAATTTTAAAAAAAGGAGAACTCATGAGGTATCTTTTAGTTTTACTACTTTTTGTAGGGTGTGGAGATGTGAAGCCAAAGCCAGAAAAATCTGGAGTCTATATCAAAGAGGTTACATATCGGGCTGGTGAAAAGGAGAGCGAAAGCAAAGCTCGAAAAGAGGCGGAACGGAAGCTAAAGCGAATTGTTTCTGAAGAGGCAGGAACTTTTATATCAAGCTATTACGAAGAGAGAGTGAAGTTTCAAAATGGAAAAGTTAGCAAATCTCTCCAAAAAGACCTCATCGCGAAATCTGAACACTTTATGAAACTTGAAGTTTTAGACCACTCTTGGAAAGATGGGATATACACTCTTAAAGCTAAAGTTACAATTGTTAAAGAGAAAATTGATGATGAGGTTCAAAACTTAAATATAAGTGAGAAATCTTATATCTGGAACGGAAAAGATTTCAAATTTCCAGAACTTTCAAAAGAGAGCAGTTTTCAAAATGCAATTTCAAAAAGTGGAATTCCCCCAATTTCAAAAGGAAAATATGAATCGAGTGATGATTTTCAGAAAAGAAGAGTTGAAACTTACAATGGTGTTCTAAACTCTATGCTTGGAAAACAGGATTTTGAAATGAAATATGATGCTGATAAAGAGATTTTCACTGTTTTTGAAAACCGAACTGGAATCTCTTTTCAAATTTCTGTTCCGAGAAAAGAGGCTAGAAACTTTGAAGAGAATACAAAAAGTATGGATTTCTATATTTCTGAAAAAGATGGAAAACTTTGGGTCGATGAGGTTCGGAAAGATAGATATTTTGGAGAAGTTGATGAGAAGTTAGATTTATGGCATTTGGAAATAGAAAAATGGAGCGATGAATTTGAATTGGGTCTTCCAAGAGGGAAAAAGGAACTTTTGAAAGTTACAACGGTTACAACGATATATGGTTTTAACAAAGAAATTACTTATCTTCCAAACTCAATTGGGAAGCTCTCCAATTTGCAAAAGTTGAATTTGTATGGAAACAAACTAAAAGAAATTCCAAACTCCATTGGGAATCTCACAAATTTACAATTTTTGAGTTTTAGGGGAAACAAACTAAAAGAAATTCCAAACTCAATTGGAAATCTCACCAATTTGCAAGAATTGGATTTGTGTTGTAACGAACTAACTTCACTTCCAAACTCAATTGGAAATCTCACCAATTTGCAAGAATTGGATTTGTTTAGAAACAAACTAAAAGAAATTCCAAACTCCATTGGAAATCTCACCAATTTGCAATCTTTGTCTTTAGGAAGTAATCCAAATTTAGATTTTGATTCCGTTTTTAAAATCTTGGCTCAGATTCCGAATTTGCAAAATTTATATTTGTTTAACAACAAACTAACAACACTTCCAAACTCCATTGGGAATCTCAAGAATTTGCAAACTTTGGATTTGAGTTGGAACCAACTAACGACACTTCCAAACTCCATTGGGAATCTCTCCAATTTGAAAGATTTGACTTTGTGGGACAACCAACTAACGACACTTCCAAGTTCGATAAATTCGCTTTCAAAACTGGAAAGTTCTTATAACAGTGGTTGGTATCCCCGCTATGAAAACGAAACCCCTCTCCAATTCATGAACAGAGTTTTAGGATTGAAGTAGTTTTTTGTCGCATTTGTCATTTCGAACGAATGTGAGAAATCTTAAAAATTTGGAAAGGATTTCTCACCCGAAAGGGTTCGAAGTGACGGGCTTCCCACTTTTGCAACTCTCGGGCTTGACCCGAATATCAAGATTGCCTAATGGAGTTAGGCAATGACAGGGTCAGTTTTTGTAAAATTTCAAGAAATTGATGGAGGTCTTAAATTTATGGAAATAAATGTTGTTGAAAAGGCTTGTCAAGATTTAAAAATCAATCAAAGAGAATTGGCTGAACTTATTGGAGTATCAACAAATACAGTATCTGGCTGGAGAAACGGAAAACGGGCAATTCCAAAATGGGGTTATCGAATTTTAGAACTTGTTAAATTGGAAAAGGAGCATTATCAACTTACCGATACAATCAAAAGATATAAAATTTAGATACTTTATACAAAATTTACGATAAAATATCTCCAATCAAGTAGAAAGTTGCAGTTTCTATTTGAAATCTTGACTGGAGAAAATTTCTTGAATACAAATTTTAACAAATCTTTTCTAAAGATAGTTGAACACGAACCTAGAATATCCCACCGTTTAATTGCTGAATTTACAGAGACTAAACAGAAAAATGTTGTTGAGCTAATTTTAAAATATTTTGATAAATTTCAACTATTTGGACACCTTCCGTTTGAAACGGAGAGTGTAATTAACTCGGTAGGAGCGACAAACCAACAGAAAACTTACTATCTCAATGAACCTCAAGCGACTCTACTTTTATCTTTTATGCGAAACAATGCAATTGTGATAAAGTTTAAAGTGGATTTAGTCCAAGCATTTTTTGAAATGAGAAGAAAACTCCAAAATCCAATTTCCCAACTCCCAAACTTTTCAGAACTCCTCTCTCAAAACGAAGAAGCTAAAAAATTGGTAGAACTTTTCGAGGAAACTAAACCTTTCCACTTGCTACTTCTCCAAAAACTTCTAAAAGAGAATTCTGTTTCAAGTCTTTTCCAACTCGATTTCCAAAACACCTATTTTCTTCCAACGGAACTTGGAAAGTTACATGGAATTTCAGGACGGGAAGCGAACTTGCTTCTGGAAAAGCGTGGCTTGCAAGAAAAGCAGGACGAAGTTTGGAAACTTACAGAAAGTGGAAAGGAGTTTGGAATGGAAGTTGGTGGAACTTATCACCAACTCAAATGGAAACTAGAAACTTTATAAAATTCTCTCAATATAGAGTTTTGAAATAGTAAAAGTAAAAAAGAAAAGTTACAAAGCTATATATTTAAAAAAATTAGAATTCTCTAAATTTTTTTCTGATAGAATGGCAACAAATTAGAAACATAAATTTTCGTGAGGATATTTCATGGCAAAAATTCTATGGTCAAAAATTGACGAAGCACCTGCTCTAGCTACTTACTCTTTCTACCCAATGGTAAAGAAATTTGCAGCAGCTGGTGGTGTTGATGTCGAGCTTACAGATATTTCACTTGCAGGTCGAGTTCTTGCAGCAATGGGTAAAGCAGAAGACGAACTAGCAAAACTTGGGGATGTTGTAAAAACTCCTGAGGGAAATGTAATCAAATTACCAAATATCTCTGCATCAGTTGGTCAATTAAAAGATTGTATTGCTGAATTACAAGGTCAAGGACATGATATTCCCGACTATCCAGAAAATCCAGCAAATGACACTGAAAAAGAGATACAAGCTAAATATAGCACTTGTCTCGGTTCTGCTGTAAATCCAGTTCTAAGAGAAGGAAACTCTGATAGACGAGCTGCTGTTGCTGTTAAAAACTTTGCTCAAAAAAACCCACACAGACTTAAAGCTGTTGATGAGAACTCTCAAGCGTATGTAGCTCATATGGCTGGTGATGGTGACTTCTTCAGTAATGAGCAATCTATTACTTGTGGTGCAGATGCAAAAGTTACAATTGCACTAAATGGAAAGGAACTTACTTCTATCGATGCAATTGAAGGTGAAGTTCTTGATGGTACATTCCTAAGTGTTGCAAAACTTCGAGATTTCTACCGAAAAACTATTGAGGATGCAAAAGCTAAAGGTATTATCTGGTCACTTCACTTAAAAGCGACTATGATGAAAATCTCAGACCCAATTATGTTTGGTCACGGTTTTGAAATCTTCTTTGAAGAGGTATTCACTAAATATGCTGATACTTTCAAGGAGTTAGGTGTAAATCCAAATCTTGGTATGAGTGATTTAGAGAAGAAAATCGCTGGTCATGCTCAAGAAGCTGAAATCAAATCTGCTTTCCAAGCGGTAGTTGATGCTGATGCTCCAAGAATTGCGATGGTAGACTCTGATAAGGGAACAACTAACTTTAATGCTTCAAATGACATTATCATCGATGCTTCTATGCCAGTTGTAATTCGTGAAGGTGGTAAGCAGTGGGATAGAACTGGTGCTGCTGATCAGACTATTGCTGTTATTCCTGACTCTACTTACGGTATGTTCCACGAAGAGATGTTAGAGGATATCAAAGCTAACGGTCAGTACGATGTTACAACAATGGGTGCTATGCAGAATATCGGTCTTATGGCTCAGAAAGCTGAAGAGTATGGTTCACACCCAACAACTTTCGAACTTGCTGAAGCTGGAACTGTTACAGTATCTGCTGGTGATAAAGTTCTTATGTCTTTCGAGTGTGAAGCTGGTGATATCTGGAGACTTGCAAGAACAAAAGATATTCCAATTAGAGACTGGGTAAGACTTGCTGTTGAGAGAGCTAACATCGAGCAAATTCCATTAGTATTCTGGTTAGATGAAAACAGAGCTCACGATGCTCAACTTATCAAAAAGTTAAATGCTTACTTACCAGAGCATAAAACTGATGGTCTTGATATTAAGGTAATGAGAGTTGCTGATGCTACTAAATTCACAAATGCTGAAATTAGAAAAGGTAACAATGTTATCGCTGCAACTGGAAATGTTCTAAGAGATCACCTTACTGATATGTACCCAATCCTTGAGCTTGGAACTTCTGCAAAAATGCTTTCAATTGTTCCACTTATCGCTGGTGGTGGTCTATTTGAGACAGGTGCTGGTGGTTCTGCTCCTAAACACGTTGATCAGTTCCTTGAGACAGGTCACCTTAGATGGGATTCACTTGGTGAGTTCTTAGCTCTTGCTGAGTCTTTAAGAATGATCAACCAGAAAAACCCTAATGCTAAATTAGAGGCT
This sequence comes from Candidatus Thiovulum imperiosus, assembly GCA_024281175.1. Lineage (GTDB taxonomy): Bacteria > Campylobacterota > Campylobacteria > Campylobacterales > Thiovulaceae > Thiovulum_A > Thiovulum_A imperiosus. The sequence continues at coordinate 129,546 of JAMJTW010000014.1, read as the reverse complement.
CTTACTGCTGGTCTTGATGAAGCTAACCAAGGTTACCTTGATAACAACAAAGCTCCAGGTAGAAAAGTTGGTCAACCTGATAACAAAGCTTCACACTTCTTCGTAGCACAGTACTGGGCTAATGCACTTGCTAAGTCTGATAATGCTGAAGTTGCTGCTAAATTTGCACCAGTTGCTGAAGCTCTTACAGCTAATGAGTCTAAAATTATGGACGAATTAATGGCTGTTGAAGGTAAAGCTCAAGATGTTGGTGGTTACTTCCATCCAGATGATACTAAAGCAACAGCTGCTATGAGACCATCTGCAACTTTAAATAGTATTATTGATAGTATTTAATTTTTCTACGGATTGTGTATATAACACTATCCCTACTTTTCCCCTCTTTTGGGGGAAGATGTTTATTTTGTTAAAAGATTTCCATCATCTTTTTGAAACCCTAATTGATTTTGATTGTTTTGTATAGCTAACTCTTTGCGACTCTCTAACTGGTTCTCAATAAATTTCATTCTATCTTCAACAACTTTATATGAATGCTCTAAAACTATTTTCTTAGTTTCACTTGCAGATTCTATTAATAGTTTTTGTCGATTCGATAAATCTGATAGTTTTCGAGAAACAAAATCTATATTTAAATTTATCTGCTTATCAATTGAGTCTGTATAGAGTTTATGAGAACTGCTTTCAGTAGGAAATTTCTCTAAAATCTCAAACATCTTAGGAAGTTTTTCAAGCTGAAAATTATCATTATCTTTTTGAATCTCTTTCTCAAACTCTAAATAGAGAGTTTCTATCTTTTTAACAACTTCAAATTGACCATTTTCTAAAAGTTCTAATCTCTGTTGAGCAATAATATTCATATTTTGCATTAAGTCTTTGAGAACTTGAGCAGAGTGTTCAAAACTTTTAGCTTCCGCTTCAATAATTGCTCCTTGCATTCTTGCATTAAGTTCAATTATCTCTTTTTGAGCATCAGCCATAAGAGTAACTCGTTCATTCTCTATTTCTGCTCTCTCTTTTTCAAGTTCAGCAACTTTAACTTTATCAGGTTCATAAATAGTCTCTGTTGAGCTACTATAAGATGATGTTGAACTGCTTGTATTACTACTAAACCAACTACCTACAACACTTGTAACTGTACTCCAAAACCCCATTTATATTTTCTCCATTACTTCATTTTTTACAAAAACCAAATTTCTGTAAATTGCTTTTAAATCTTCTATCTTGCTACTATCAAAATTTTCACTTACAAAATACTGGTAACTATTTTCGCCAATTTTCTCTAAAATAACAAAATTCCAGATAGCTCCAATTATATAAGCTCCACGAAAAGTTTGAACCTCTGAAATCTCCAAACCTGCCACCATTTCAGCTAAAAGTTGAGGTCGTGGATTTGAAAACTCTTCGGCTCTCTTAAACTCTTGAATAAAAAAGTATGGCTTCTCGCTATTCTCAAAACCGTTAGCAAATACAAAATCGGCTTTCCCATTAAGTATAAATTTATCAGTTTTATAAGTTATCTGCTCGTGATAGAAATCTCGAAAACCATTAACTCTAAAATCTATATGAATTAAAAAAGGGCTTAAAAATCTCATTTTTAAATCCTCTTCATCATAAATAGGAATATAATCCTTTTCTCTATTTAATAGATTTTCTAAAAAGTTATCTGTTTTATCAGAAATTTCAACCTCTGAATCGAACCACTCTTTAAAAATATTATGATCTATTTTTCGACTGATTGTTAGAATAGATTCTAAGTCTCTCATTTTTATTTTAGAGAAAGAGTAAGAGGGGAGTTTATTTAACTCCTCTAACTTCAGTTTTCTAAGTTTCTCAATATCTTCAAGGGAGACATTGGCTAAAAACTCTTGGACACTCATTGCTCTTTAACTTTTTGCTGTTCCAAATCTTTTTTCATCTTAAACATTAAGCCTTGAATCTCTTTATCTCGTTTTTGTAACTCTTCACTATATTTTTCAACATCAGAAAGATATATCTCTAAATTTTCACCTTGAAGTTTTAGAAATTCATTGTGAATAAGTTCAGAAACTCCAGCCTCTTTTGAAAACTCTATAAGATTTGAAAGTTGTCTTGAGAGAAGTGTTTCAGATTGAGAATTAAGAAGTTTTTTTGTAATCTGCTGTTCCTCTTTACCGATAACATCTTTTAAGCCACCTCGAACAGAACAGCAGGTTTTAAAGATATGATTTTCCATTTCAATCTTCTGTAAAAATTGACTTTTAGGATTTTCATCATACTTTTGAATAAGTGAGATTCTTTCACTCTCAAAAAATGAGTCGATAGATTTTCGATAATCTTCAAAAAGAGTCAGAGTGTGAATAGTTGTATCTTTAGAGAGACTACCATTAAAATAGGCTTGAATTAGTGGAAAATATCTACTTTCAAGACCTTCAATTTCTGAACTCCACTCACTGAAAAGTTTTTCAAACTCATCTCCAACATACTCTTTTTCACAACTCTGTCTTAAACTCTCTCTTTGACCAGTTAAAAAGTTATGGGAATTTCTAAATAGATTCTCAACTTTTTCAGATAACTGTAAAAGAAAATCAACCTCATCAGAAAAAGAGGAGACTTTAGAAATCTGATTATTGTAAAGTCGTGTAATAGTTTCACCAAGAAGTTCAAAATTGAAACTTTTTGGTTGTGGTTCAAAATCCCAAATTGAGTTTTGAGAATCTAAGATTTCAAGATGATTTATCGATTCATTTTTAAACTCAAGAAGTTTTGTTTTGAGATTTTCAAGTGAAAAATCAAACTTCTGGAAAAGATAGTTTTTGATTCTATTCAGTTCTTCAATTTCACTTTTCAAGTTTGAAAGTTTCAGATAAAGCTCATTTGATTTGCCTAAATCTGAACTATTTTTTACAGAGTAGTTCTCAATTTTCCAAAGCAGAAAATCTATATAACTGATGAGGTTCTGATGTTTTGAAACTTCTGAAACTTGTTGAAAAAGAGAGTTTGGAAAATCTATTAAATTTTTGTGAAGTTGGATTTTTTGGGACTTTTGGAGTTCTTGGAGAATTGGAAGAACTTCTAAAATATACTTCAAATCTGAAATTAGGTTTTTATAGGAGTTTTTAGAAACAATAAAAGGATAGACTTTGTAACTTTCGATTGAGTAATCTGTTCTGATATTGTTGGAATCTAAATATCTTGCATAGTTTTTGTAATCATTATACTCTACATCTACATTGGAATCTAAATATCTTGCATAGTTTTTGTAATCATTATACTCTACATCTACAAAAGTGAGACTGTAATGCTCTTTATCTGATTTGCTAAAAAATCTATTTCTATCGTTTGGGTGAAACTCCTGAAACTTTTTCCACTTCTCAATTTCCCACTCTGAAAGCTCCAAAATATTCTGCTTTTTAGCAAACTCAAAAAATTCCTCTTGCTTTTGAAAAGTCTCTAAATTATCACAATACCATTTTGGAGAGTAGATATGTCCTGTATCTATATCAATAAGAAGTTGGCACTTTTGAGGCTCTTCTTCTCCAGTAAGACAAACAAAACGATTTTCAAAATTGAGCTTGTCTAAATTGATATATTTCCCAAAAGGCAAATCTAAAACTTTGTTTAAACTCTCTCCAAACTCTCGAACTAAAGTAGAATAAAAATCCCACTCACTAACTTTTCCTGCTTCAAACTGGTTTTTAAACTCTTCTAAATTTTCCATTTAATTTTCTCCTTTGATTGCAGAATATGGAGTTATTGGCAATCCTTGGGTTTCAACTCTGATTCTGTTTCCACCAATAATTTCAGCTTTATATCCAAAATTATCTAACTCTTGTGTTACCTGTTTCATAAAAGGTTGTTTTACCTGTGTTCGACCAGTAACATCTCTAATATCCTGTTTTTCAATACACACAAATGAATCTGGGTTAGATGTTTTAATATCATTAACTAACTGTTGAGCCAAATCTGTTGCTGACATTTTTTTCATTTTTAATCCTTTATAAATTTCGTTGCAATAATATCACATTTATTTACGGTTAGCAGTTAGTTAATAGTGATTAGCAAGTTGTTGTTAATTTAGGCAAGAGTTACTGATGCTACAAGATTTACAAATGAAAGAATCAGAAAAGGTCTTAACACAATCGCTGTTACAGGAAATGTTCTTAGAGATCACTTAACTGATATGTATCCAATTTTAGAGCTTGGTACTTCAGCTAAAATGCTTTCTATCGTTCCATTAATTGCTGGTGGTGGTCTATTTGAGACAGGTGCTGGTGGTTCTGCTCCTAAGCACGTTGATCAGTTCCTTGAAACAGGTCACTTAAGATGGGATTCATTAGGTGAGTTCTTAGCACTTGCTGAGTCTTTAAGAATGATTAACCAGAAAAACCCTAATGCTAAATTAGAGGCTCTTACTGCTGGTCTTGATGCTGCTAACCAAGGTTACCTTGATAACAATAAAGCTCCAGGTAGAAAAGTTGGTCAGCCTGATAACAAAGCTTCACACTTCTTTGTTGCACAGTACTGGGCGAATGCTCTATCTAAGTCTGACAATGCTGAAATCGCTGCTAAATTCGCTCCTGTTGCTGAAGCTCTATCAGCTAACGAAGCTAAAATTATGGAAGAGTTAATGGCTGTTGAAGGTCAAGCTCAAGATGTTGGTGGTTACTTCCATCCAAACGATGAGAAAGCTTCAAAAGCTATGAGGCCATCGGCAACTCTTAACGAGATTATCGATAATATCTAATTAACTTTCTTACCTAACTTCGATTAGGTCTTCTTCTGTCGGGCTTCGGCTCGGCAGGATTTCTCTTTTCAAATAAACTCCTTCAAGTTTTTAAACTGTATAATTTTAGAAAAGGTTTTAAATGATTTTAGAAATTAATAATATAGGTATTGTAAAAAGTGCCAATATTTCTTTGAATGGTTTAACATTAATTGCTGGTGAAAATGATACTGGTAAAAGTACAGTTGGAAAAACCATCTTTTCCATTATAAAAAGTGTAAATGTCCATTTTCAGAGCAGAAAAACAACTAAACCATATCCAATAGAAAAAGCTTTTGATAAGTCAAACGAATTAATTTTTAATGGAGATATATCAAAACAAGGAAATATAAAGTTAAAAGATAAAAAAGTTATCTATAACATCGATATTAAAGATCATAAAACAACTAAATTTTATAAAACAAATTATGCTCCTTTTTTTGATGCTACAATCATTCAATCACCTGCAATTTTTGATATGAGTGATTTTTTTAACTCTGTTACAAAAATGAATCTTGATAATCGTATGTATGGAAGTGATTTTGACATTAAATATCCTTATATATTTTGGGATTTATACAAAAAGCTAACTACTTTAAAAATGAGTGGAAAATCTATTAGTACTATTTCTGAGCAAACTCAATTAATGATTGAAGGAAAGATAAAAGAAGAAAATGAAGTTTTCTCATTTTTCAAATATAGACATTCACAAGAAATAAAGTATAAAATAGAAAACACTGCATTTGGTATTAAAAGTATAGGGATATTACAAGTTCTTAATGATAAAAGATATTTAGGAGATAGACATATACTAATTTTTGATGAACCAGAAGTTCATTTACACCCAAAATGGCAATTACAATTAGCAAAGATAATAATTACTTTAGTAAAGAATAAAATTAAAGTAGTTATTAATTCTCATAGTCCATATTTTATAGAAGCCCTAAGGAAATATGGAGAGGAACAAGGTTTATTGTTAGGACAAGAGATGAACTTTTACTTAGCAGAAAAAACAGAAGGTAATGACTTATTAACTGAAATAAAAGATGTAAATTCTGATATAAATCTAATCTTTCAAAAACTATCAGAACCAATGCAAGAATTGGTGTGGTTATAAAATGAGTGTTCTCAAAGAAATATTTGATTACTGTAAAACTACTTATAATGCAGAGTGCAAGAGACTAAACTTATTATCAGATGAAATTAATTTTGAAACAGATATTTATGGTTTAGATTTTGATGCTTTAACTAGAGATATTGCCGAAGAAATGCCTAATATAGCAAGACCAAGTTCTGCTGATGTTTTAATCTTAGGTGAAAAAATTATCTTTATAGAATTTAAATCTCTTGTTAAGACAGTAGAAAGATATATAACAGAAGATAAAATTAAGGCAAGAATTGACACAGAATGGGATTTTGATAAAAAGCTTGAGGGTTCTAATTTTACTATTCATTATCTTTCACAACTAAAAAAATTAAATTTCTCAAAACTAAACCACAAATCTTTAAGAGAATACAATAGAGAGTATTATGTAATAGTCGATGATAAAATTCAGAATAATGGATTGCAAAACCTAGCACTAAGTTTAGAGTATTTATCAAATCCACTAAGATTAAAAACAGAAAAGGCATTTCAAATGTTGGAAGAAAAAATTGAATCTACAATTTCACAACCAAAACTGATATCTCACTTGAAAATACCTGAATTTATTCAAGTAGATACAAATTTTTGTAACTATGATATAGTACAGCCATAGGGCATTAAAGCCCTACTTTACAATATTAGAAAATGACTCTCCTATTCGCTCATCACTCTCCATCTTATTTTTAACCTCTTTTATATACTCTTTAGGCATTCCTTTTACAAGTTCATAAAGAAGTTTTCTGTAATTATTACTACTTTTCCAGTTCTGTAAAGTTTGTAAAGGAATTCCAATAGCTTGGTGTATTTCGATATCTTTCATATTAGAAATCTTCCTTATAATCGAAGGGGGGTTCGATATCATACCCCCCCTTAAAAACTATCTACTTGGTGTTTTTATCCCATTATGATAGAATAATTGTAATCTTTTTATAAAAGTTATAAAACTATGCACACAGAAATTATACAGTTTAAAGATGTCTCAAATTTGCTTTTGAAAATCTTCGTATAAATGAAGCCTCAAAAATTTTGATGACAAAAACACTTTATAAAAAGATAGGTCTTGAGACATCTTATCTTCCAGACTCTTCTGATGAGCAACACACACCTATTCACTCTCTCATCTTTTGAAAAAGTTTAGAGTACCAATCTCGGCAAAAAACTAAATCAGATTCCAATTTCAAATGGAATTTTACAAATCAAAACTCGAGATTCCAAAAGTGGAAAGAAAACTATTTGGTCACTTCTCTGCTATCTTCTAAAGATATTTTTCTCAATAGCAAGATAATGAAAATCTTTATTAAACTCTATCATTCTATCGTTCAAATCTCTAAAAGAGATATCAAGATTTCCGTGAGCAAGTGAATTTCTAATATGTCGTACTTGTTCAATAAGATATCTGTAATTCTCAAAAGCCCCATTGTGTCCCTTGTTTTTTAAAGTCTTTTCTAAGTTACGAAATTTTTGAGCTATTTTCTCATCTTTGTCTCTTAAAGTTTGGTGATTTGGGAAAAATGGAACTACATTTTTTCCTTGAAGGGAGATAAAGAAATCTTTTACTTGAGTATAAAATTTGTATCTATTCTGCTCTTCTATTCTCTCGATGTATATTCGAATATCTTCAGAAAAACCCTTTGCTGACTCCACAATATAGATACTTAAAACTTCATTTAAAATTGTAATTGAATTTAAGTAGAGACCTTTTTCTAAAAGAATTGAACTCAAATTGTAATTTTTGGGAAAGATATCCATTTCGGAAATTTCTTGAAACTTTCTCAAAAGTTTCTGGTTTTCAAGAATTTCTCTATTCAGCTCTGAACTTCCCATAAAATTGTCGAGAGCTTCTATTGTGGTTGTTAAAAGAGAGCTTTTCTTTTCTAAATTATAAAAAGCATTTAAAAATATGATTTGAGAGAGTTCATTTAAGTTTTGAAGAAGTTCAGAGATATAGCTATTTTCACTATTTGTAGAGAGAATAGAGAGTTTGTTGGAAAATACTCTTAAGTTTGAAAGTAGAAACTTCTCTTCACTTTCTACTATCTTCCTCTTTCTAGTAATAGGAAAAGTTTTTAGAATTTCTAACATCTCTTTCTGTCTATTCTCAATTCTATTTAAAACTTTCTCATCATCTATTTTTTCAACAGCTCTTTTTTTTAGAACTTTTTCAGTTTTCTGAAAATTTTTTCCACTTTCCAGATACTCTTTAAGAAGATTTTCACCCTCTTCATTGGTAAACACCATATTGTAAACTCCTATATTTTTAAATATAAAACTTTACAATATAAAATAGAGGGTATTACACATCTATTCGATAGTGAACTCCAATAGAACTTCTATTTTGAAGTGCTGAAATCAATATCTGATTTGCCGTAAAAAGTTGTAGTTTTAAACTTCTTCCTATATCGAGAGAGAGCATCTCTTCCACTCTATTTTTGGCTTTCTCAATTCCAACACCACTTCTTTCAATAGAAGCGTATCTCCACATCAGATTTTGAAGTTCCCTTTTTAAAACCTCATCACCCTCTTTTTGCCACTCTCTATTTAATAGTGGAAATTCTCTAAATTGGAAATTTCTACTCTCTGTTAAACTTTTTACAGCACCTCTTTTTGCAAAAACAAGAGCTTCTAAAAGAGAGTTACTTGCTAAACGGTTCGCTCCATGAACTCCTGTAAAAGCAACCTCTCCAACAGCATACAAATTGTGAAAACCTGCAACCTTTCCATCTCTATCTGTCTCAATTCCGCCAATAGCGTAATGAAATGCTGGTGAAATTGGAATTGGCTCTTTTGTAAGTTTAAACCCTTTTCCATCTAAAAATTTTGCAATTGTTGGAAATCTATTCCAGAACCACTTCTCTTCAAATCTTGAGATGTCTAAAAATGCTCTCTTCTTATGTTTCAAAATAGCTCTACTAACTATATCTCTTGGTAGTAATGAGTCTACAAACTGTTCTCCATCTTCATCAATTATAGTTGCTCCCTCACCTCGAACTGCTTCGCTCACAAGTGATGACTCATCTCCTGAAATTACAACTGTTGGGTGAAATTGCAACATCTCCATACTTTTTAAGGAGATACCTTTCTCAATTGCAATTCCTTGAATTTCTCCAGAAATAGATCTACCGTTTGTGTGATATTTGTAGATATCTCCAACTCCACCAGAAGCTAAAATTGTATTTCTAGCATAAAGATTTTCACTGTTTCCATCTCTACAAACTGTTACACCGTAACAGATAGAGTCATAAGCTAAGATATCTGTAACAACGGTACTATGCCAAACTTCATGAGATACTTTAGAGAGCATAAATGAGTGCATATATCTTCCAGTCGCATCTCCTCCAAGATGGAGAATTCGATTTGTAGAGTGTGCTCCCTCTTTTGTAAAAAGAAGATTTCCATTGCTATCTACATCAAATTTTAAACCCATCTCTATAAGTTCATTAATAACTTCAATACCATCTGAAACCATTATCTCTATATTTTCAAGGTTACCTGTTCCAGCTCCAGCAGATACTGTATCTTCAATATGAGAAGAGATATCTTCTCTATCTTTAGCAACAGAGATGCCACCTTGAGCATAAAAGCTATTTGACTCCCAAGGAAAATCTTTTACAATAATAAGAACTTCCAACTCTTTTGGAATATTTAGAGCAGAATAGAGTCCAGCAACTCCACCTCCAACTATTATATAATCATATATTTTCAAGTTCTTTCTCCTTATAGATAGGGTCAGCTTTATATCCACACCCAGAAAAGAGAAATAGTACTATAAATAGAAATTTCATTACTTATAACTTTTCATAGCTCTATCAGCTTCTCGTTTCAAATCTTTCTCTTTCATCGTCTGTCTCTTGTCATGAAGTTTTTTACCTTCAGCTAAGGCAACTTCTACTTTTACAATATTTTTACCATTTATATAGAGTTTTGTTGGAACAATAGTTAATGCTGTTTTAGAAACTTTTTGAAACAGTTTTTCTATCTCTCTTTTGTGAAGTAAGAGTTTTCTTTTTCGTATCTCATCATATCCAAAAGCTCTATTTGTAGTTTCAAGATAGGAGATATGAGCTTGAAGAAGAAAGATTTCTCCTTTTGAAATTCGAATATAGCTATCTTTTAAATTCACTTTTCCAGCTCTAATTGCTTTCACTTCAGCACCAACTAAAACAATACCAGCTTCAAATTTCTCTAAAATGGTGTAATCATGAAACGCTTTCTTGTTTATAAATTTCAAATTTTCTCAACCATTCTCATTACAAATGATGCACTAATTTTTGCAGACTCTATTAGAAAAGTGTCAAAATCTATTTCAGCAGAACCGTCAGCAGAGTCACTAATTGCTCTTAAAATGAAAAAGGGAGTATCTAAAGCATCACAAACAGTAGCAACAGAAGCTCCCTCCATCTCAAGAGCATCAGCACCAAAAGTTTTTCCAATCCACTCTTTTCTTTCTCGACTTGCAACAAATTGGTCTCCAGTGGCAATTACACCAGATTGTAATTTCACACCCATCTCTGAAGCTACCTCATCAGCGATGAGGTTCAAACTTTTATCACTATTTATAAAAACAGAACCCTCTGGAACAAAACCGTAAGGGTGACCAAATGGTGATAAATCTAAATCGTGTTGAGCAAGTTTTGTTGCATAAATCAAATCACCAATTTTTAAATCTCCAATTGCTCCAGCTACTCCAGAAAAGAGCAGTGTTTCCACTCCAAATTTCTCTATCATTGTTGAAGCTGATAGAGCTGAAAAGACTTTTCCAATTTTAGAGTAAGCTATTACAAGTTCATGATTTGAAAAAGTAGCAAAGTAATATCTATTTTTTCCATACTCCTCTACTCTAAAATCTAACTTCTCAAGAATTGGCTCTATCTCTTCAGTCATCGCTCCTAAAATTCCTATTTTAATTATAAATCCTTCATTTTTAAAATTGCACCCATTTCAATATGGTCTGTGTATGGAAATTGGTCAAAAAGAGCTACCTTTTGGAGAGTATGACTCTCTTCTAAAATATCTAAATCTCTTTTTAAGGTTTCAGGATTACAAGAGATATAGATGATATTTTCAAATCTTTGCAATAATTTTATTGTCTCACTATCAATTCCAGCTCTTGGAGGGTCTACAAAAATAGTTGAAAAGTTATATGACTCTAAATCGATATGTTGGAGTCTATTGAATTTCCGAACACCATCTAAAGCCCCAACAAACTCTTCACTACTAACTCGACCAAACTCTATGTTTGTAACTCCATTTCTCTCCATATTTGAAAGTGCTGATGAAATTCCACTTTTTGAAACTTCCGTAGCTAAAACTTTTTGAAATCTTTTTGAAAGGGGTATTGTAAAATTTCCAGAACCACAGTAGAGTTCCAAAAGATGAGTTGAGTTTGGTATAGTTGAGACCACCCAATTTACCATCTTCTCATTTACAGTTGGATTTGGTTGAGAAAAGCTGTTTTCAAGATGGTGAAAGTTATAAGTATCATCTCCAACTTCCAATTTCTCCTCTACAAAATCTCTGCTTAAAACAACTTTCTGTTTCCTGCTTCTACCAATTATGTGAATACCAAATTCCTCTTCTAGCTTCTTTCCAGCATCTACCCACTCTTCAGACAACTTTTTATGATAGATAAGAGTTACAACTGTATCTCTTGTAGAGAGAAACTCTATGGAAAAGAGTTTATGAGAAAGAATTTCACTACTCTCCAAAGATGGTAATAGTTTTGGCATCAAATTGTAGATAGGTTCAGAAACCATTGGACACTCTATAATTTGGACAACTCCACTATCTCCCCTCATTCCATAAGATAGTTTTCCCTCTTCATGCCAAACTTTAAATTCTGCTCTACCTCTATAATGTTCAGATGGAGAAGTGAAAATTTGGAAATCATTACGAGAAAAACGACTCTCTTCTCGTAAAACTTTTCTCTCTAACTGCTCTTTATAACTAGAGTAGTTTGTACAACTTCCACAAACTCCAAAATGGCTACAATTCAAATTAGACTCCAAATAGAGTAACTGATAAAAGAGAGAATTGACAAATAAGTTCCATATTGTAAGGCTTTTTCTTTAAAAACTATCTTTTTCTGTTTTTTTATCTTCTCTTCAAGATGGTTTTCGATAAGTTTAAATAGTTCATTGTAAAAGAGACTCTCTGAACGAATGATGTCATCACCCTGTTCAAAGAAATATTTGGGGTCTATAAAAATTAAATCTTGCTTTACAACTTCTTCAAATGTCAACTTTATAAAGTAGTCTATATCTTTAGCTAAACGGTTTTTAAGACTTGTAAACTTCTCTCTCTCTTCACCCTCTATCATGGTAGAGTATTTGTCAAACTCTAAATTGAAGATATTGATATAGTTTCTAACTATCTCTATATAATATTGTAATTCAGAAATATCATGTATATTTTTAACTTTCTTATTGATAATTTTTACACCAACAGACCGCAATTTTCCAATAGTTTCAATAAGATTTAAAACGATATTAATTAAGATATTTATAAGTAGAGAACGCTTTTCATCAATATCAGCTAGTAGATAAGATCTGTCTGCTACATCAATCATAATGTTGATAGTCTCTCTAGCATATTTACTATATTCGTCAAAGTGATGAATTGTAATATCAAATATATTTTGATGAAACTTTACAATGTTCTCTTCTAACTCTTTAATTTCAACATCTGCTTCAGAAAGAGTTGGATTGACTCCAGTGAAATCTCCTAAAATAGTAAAGTTTTTATCAAGTCTCTCAATCAATTTTATTATATGATTTTTATAGCTATCAACTTCTTCTTTATTGCTATATGAGTAGAGAATACCGTAAAGATTGGAAGCTCCTCTAAGTTTCTGTATCTCAACAAGAACCTCTTTTATAGAACGGATTGCATTGACACCATCTAACTCTCTCTGTAAAACAACAAGAATATTCTCATTTTGACTCTTCATCATATTTCCTTTTTGTTAAATTGTAGCAAAAGTTGGTATTAAAATTTAAGATTTTACCTCTTCTAAAATAGTGCTGTTTTCATGGAGATAGAGTAGAAAGCCTCGACTTCTCTTTTTTTCCACCTTACTCACTATTTTCAGATAGTTGGAAACCTGTTTCCAATACTTTTCTAGCAGAGTTCTGTTTTTTGAGAGTTTAAAATCGAAAACAAGAACCTCATCACCACTATCAACAATTAAATCTAAGTAGTAAGTTTTCCCTTTAAATCTATACTCTCTCTCTTTAAAAAGAGTTCCATTGCTGATGAGGTTTTGGAACTCTAAATTCTCAAGAAGTTTTAAAATTCTAATTTCTATACTTTTTAACTCAACTTCACTTATCTCAAAACGATTTTGACTATTTTTCAGTGCAATTTCAAGAGCCTCTTTTGAAAACTCTCCCATAAGTTCTAAAGTTGAGTGAAGTAAAGTTCCAAACTCCACTCTCTGAAAATTCTCAAAATCTATTTCAAAATTCTCTTCTAACTCTACACTTTCAGCTTGACTACCATAATATGGTTCATCTTCTGGAAAATAGAAATCATAAACTTCCTCTTCTAAAATCTCTACTCTACTATACTCTTCAAAACTCTCTACTCCAAAAGTCCCAGTTTCTAAATCTGGCAGATAATTTAGAGATGAACTCTTTTCACTTCTTAATACTATAAGTCCAATTTCAGCTCTTGTAAATGCTACATACATTCTATTGAGAATATCTTCCTCTTTTAATATCTCTTCTGCCTCTTTTACTGTTTGAAAAGTCTCTGAAAGAGAGTTCTCTTTCTCTCCAAAACTCCAGATATGTTTTGAGACATCTACTCCAGAGTAGGAAGTCAAACTCTTTCCACTTCTCCCTTTTGAGATAATATCTGTGTAGATGACAAATTTGAATTCTAAACCTTTACTTTTATGAATAGTCAAAATTTGAACACCATCTCTCTCTGGTGAAATAACTTTTCCACCTTGAAAATGGTGATTGAAAATGAAATCATCTATATCTCTGTATCTATTTAAAGAGTCTAAAAAATTCAAAATATTCTCATCTCCATCAAAAATTGAGAAGTTTTGAACAACTTCAATTCCAATTTCAAAAAGAGGTTTGTTGAGAGAGATATTTAAAATTTTCTCTAATCTTGAGTATGGAGGATAACCAATAAGAGCTTGGAAGTTTTTTAGATAGTAGCTATTTTTGAAATAGAGAAAGTGGAAATATTGAATTATCGCTTTAACTTTTGGATACTCTCTCAAACTTAGACTACTCTCAGCATAGTTTGGAATACCAGCTTCTGTAAGTCTCTCTGAAATATAGTTCACATCTCTATTTTTATTACAAATTACAGCAATATCTTCGGGTGCTACTCCATTTGAAAGGAGGTTTTGAACTTCAGAGATAGAACTCTCAAGACTGTTTTCAACATCTTTAACTTTAACAAATCCACCCTTTTTTACACTACTCTGTTTTGTGGAAAAGTTCCTATTTACAAAATTTACAACACTATCTTTGGAACGGTAATTTTTTGGCAGAGTCTCTTTTTCCAGAGTTGGATTTTCCACCTGAACAAAATCGAAAAGATATGAGAAACCACCTCGAAATCGATATAGAGATTGCATCTTATCTCCAACATAAAAAAAACTCTTTCCACTATCACTACCACCTGAAAGAATATCCGAAATCAGCGGTTCTAACACTCGATATTGCAAAATACTTGTATCCTGAAACTCATCAATAAGAAAATGTTCAACTATTGAATCTAAACGAAAATAGATAAATTTTGAGTCTACTCTACTATCTAAAAGAAGTTTTACAAGAAAATGATTTAAATCATCAAAAGAGAATCTGTTCTCCTGTTTTACAAATTTCTCTCTTTCAGAAATGTAGAATCTAAAGAGTTTGAAAAGATTTTGCAGAACTAAAATATTTCGACTTGAATAGAAGTTTTCAATTTCACTTTTCAACTTCTGAAAAACAGCTTCAACATCTGGAGATGGTTTCGCTTTTTTAAAGTAGCTATACTCTATAAGTTTCTCTTTTTTAAGCCAACCCTTTTCTAAAAGTTCTGAAATATATTTAAATTCTAAAGCCTTTTTTCCACTATTTGAGAGATTTCCATCTTTAAACCAATTTTTGATGAGGTTTGCAAGTTCCAAAATATAGCTACTATCTAAATTTACTTCGAGATTCCGAATCTGGTTTGAAAATCTCTCAAACTCTATCTCTTTTTTATAAAGATTTTCTAGTTCTGCTAAAACAGTTTCTATTTTGAGATTCTTATCATATCTTCCAATTTCATATAGAGCTTCTCTATTTTCAGAGAGATGTAAATTTTTAGTGAAAATGTCATGAAATCTCTTTTTATCTATCTCATCAACAACTTGAAAATTTGGAAGTATCTGAAGATAGTGAGAGAACTTTTTTAAAATAGAGTTTGTAAAACTATCGATAGTTGAAATTTTAATTTCTGAATTGAGAATTAGAGAGAGACCATTTCTACTCTTTTCAAGAACCTCATCAGCAGATAGGGAAAGTTCTTCTCTAATTTTTGAAATCTCACCACTACTCTCTGGATATTTTAGAGATGAAATTACTCTGTCATACATCTCTTTCGTAGCTTTTTTTGTAAAAGTTAAAGCAAATATCTTTTCAGGTTTTACCCCTATAAAAAGAAGATGAAGATATCTTGAAACTAGTGAAAATGTCTTTCCGCTACCCGCATTGGCTTCTAAAACTAAATATTTTTTCATTTTTTAAGAATTTTAGCAGTAAAAAATTTGATTTCAAAAAGAGATAATTCTTATGTTAAAATGGGAAAAAACAAGGATTTTAAATGAAAAATATAGCTTTAAGTTCTGTTACAGCATTACTACTTCTCTCTTCTTTTGGGTGTTCTGAAAAAGGTGGAGATACAAAAGAGGAGACTCCAAAAGTTTCTGAACCTCTTATGGAAAAGGCAAAAAGTGCTGGACTACTTCCAATTCCAGAAAAGTTTGTTGAGAAAGTTGGAAATGAACTAAATGATGCAAAAATAGAGTTAGGAAAAAAACTCTACTTTGAACCAAGAATTTCTAAAAGCAATCTTATCTCTTGTAACACTTGTCACAACTTAGCAACAGGTGGAGTTGATGGAGTTTCTGCTGCAATTGGACACGGTTGGACAGCAAACCCACACCACTTAAATTCTCCAACTGTTTACAATGCAGTTTTTGCTGATAGACAATTTTGGGACGGTCGAGACCCAGATTTAGAAAAACAGGCTCAAGGTCCAATTCTTGCTGGTCCAGAGATGGCTTCAACAGTAGAAATTGTAGTTGATACAATCAAGTCTATGCCTGAATATCTTATAGATTTTAAAAACGCTTTCGGCTCTTCAGAAGTTACTTATGAGAAAGCAACTATGGCAATTGGTGCTTTTGAGAGAACTCTTGTAACACCAAGCCGATTTGATACCTATATTCAAGGAGACTCTACTGCTATGACTGGTGTTGAAAAAGAGGGACTTGAAATTTTCATCGATAAGGGTTGTACTTCTTGTCACAACGGTGTAGCTCTTGGTGGAAGTATGCAACTATTTCCAGCAATTGGTGAATTTAAGTATGCAAATCTTGGAGATTTTAAAGGCAATGCTGGAGGAATGGTAAAAACTCCAACTCTTCGAAATATCTTAGAAACAGCACCATATTTCCATAATGGAGCAACTTTCGATATTTCTGAAACTGTAAAAATTATGGGTGAAACACAGCTTGGAATAAAACTTTCTGATGATGAGGTTTCTAAAATTGTCGCCTTCTTTGGTGCTTTAGAGGGTGAAAAACCTGAAGTAACTTATCCAGTTCTTCCAGCTTCAACTTCAACTACTCCAAAACCTGATGTGAACTAGATTTTTAAGATAGAGTCTTTTTCGACTCTATCTCTTTATTGCTACTCCTCTTTTGCAAAAACTTCAATTTTGTTATCTTTGTAAATACCAGTTCCAACAGGAATTGTTCTACCAATAATAACATTCTCTTTAAGGTCTGTAAGAGCATCAATTTTTTGAGAAACAACAGCTTCAGTAAGAACTTTTGTTGTATCTTGGAAAGAGGCAGCGGAGATGATACTATCAGCACCAACAGAAGCTCTAGTAATTCCAAGAAGAATAGGTTTTGCAATTGCTGGTTCACCCATATTTTTAATAGTTCTTCTATTTTCAGTGTTGAATTTATTTCGACTGATAAGGTCTCCATAAATTAGATTTGTATTTCCACTACTCTCTATTTGAACTTGTCGCAACATTTGAGAGAAGATAACTTCAACATGTTTATCAGCAATAGAAACCCCTTGCTTTCTATATACTTGCTGAATTTCACTAACAAGATATTGGTGTAAAGCTCGAACTCCTAAGATATTGAGAATGTCGTGGCTTGAAACAGTACCATCTGTAAGTCTCTCTCCAGCGTGAACAAATTCGCCCTCATGAACTAGAATTTGTCTATTCTTATCTATGAGATATTCTCTAACTTGCTCCGTAAAGCTGTTTGTAACAACAACTCTCTTTTTACCTCGAATAGTTTTTCCAAAAGAGATAATTCCATCAATTTCAGAAAGTTGAGCAAGGTCTTTAGGTTTTCGTGCTTCAAAGAGTTCAGTAACTCGAGGCAGACCCCCTGTAATATCTTTAGTCTTAGAAACCCCTTTACTCTTTTTAGCAAGGATTTGTGCTATTTCTACCTCTTGTCCATCTTTAACAGAAACAACATTTTTAGAAGAGAGTTGGTATCTAATCAGGTCTCCACCATTTTGTGGTGCAATTACAAGAGTTGGAGGATTTGAAGAACTAACACTATCTGTAATTTCAAAGATTGTGTTTCCACTACTATCTCTTTTCTCGATTACATTCTTTCCAATATCCCAATTCTCAAAAGAGATTGTTCCCTCTGTTTCAGCCATGATAAGGTCGTTGTATGGGTCCCATTCAGCAATTTGACTACTTGCACTTTCAGAAGCGGAGGCGATGAGGTCTGTCGATTTTACAACTTCATGTTCTCCAACTTCAATTTTAGAACCTCTAGCGATATAGTGTCGGATTGCCTCTCGATTTTCAGAGTCAGAAATTACCGCAAAAAGACCTTTTTTGGTAACGATATGTCCTTTCTTCTTCTCTATTGGAGTTAGTAAATCTCCCTCTAAGATATAGAAGTTCACTTTTCCATTTTCACCAGCAACTATATCTTTAGTGATAGGCTCACCATCTTTTACAAGAATTTCAGCAGCGTAAGGAATTCGATTTGGAACATTCCAGCCATCTTTGATGATTTCAACAATACTTTCACCCGCTTCTACAAAATCACCATCTTTGTAAGGTAGATAGAATTTAGACTCAACTTGACCGCCAATTCCAGCTAATTCGCTATCCTTTGCAACATCATTTTTTCGAAGTTGGTATCTTTTAACCTCATCACCATTTACAGAAATTGTGATTTCATCATGAGAAGTATCTATACTTAGAGTTCCAGAGTGAGGTGCTTTGATTTTTGGTTCAACAAGAAGAACTCCAGCATTTCTTCGGTTCGCAACAATCTCTTTTCCAGCACTATTTGTGATAGTTTGAATATTGTAATATCGAATAAATCCTTCTCTTTCAGAAGAGATACTCTTCTCTGTTTGAGTTGAGTGAGCAGTTCCTCCTGTATGGAAAGTTCTCATTGTTAGCTGAGTTCCAGGTTCTCCAATCGATTGAGCAGCAATGATACCAATCGCCTCACCTTTCTTAACTAGCTTTCCTTCTCCAAGATTTATCCCATAACACTTAGAGCAAACACCACCTTCTGTTTTACAAGTTGTTACAGTTCGGATTTCAACTGACTGAATTCCAGAGTCAGCAATACTCTTTGCATCTTCAGGTGAAAGAAGTCTTCCCTCTTCATAAAGAACATCATTTGTAACAGGGTCTATAACATCTGAAATTAGAACCCGTCCAACAATTCTCTCTTCAAGAGACTCAATAAGTTCATTTCCAACAACAATACTTTGAACCTCAAGACCCTCATGAGTCTCACAATCATCTTCAATGATTTTCACATTTTGAGCAACATCAATAAGTTTTCTTGTAAGGTAACCAGCATTCGCAGTTTTTAGGGCTGTATCTGAAAGACCTTTTCTAGCACCGTGAGTTGAAATGAAGTACTCGAGAACATTCAGTCCCTCTTTAAATGAAGATACAATTGGAGTTTCGATGATAGAACCGTCAGGTTTTGTCATAAGTCCCCGCATTCCTGCAAGTTGTTTAATTTGAGACTCAGAACCTCTTGCACCAGAGTCAGCCATCATCGCGATAGAGTTGAAGCCATCTTTATCTTCTCGGAAATTCTCCATCATCTTTTGAGTTAGGTTCTTGTCCGTATCTGTCCAGATATCGATAATTTTCTTATATCTCTCTTGGTCTGAAAGAACCCCTTTATCAAACTCCATCTGAACTTTTCTAACTTCCTGTTTTGCCTTTGAAATTAGAACTTCTTTCTCTTCTGTATCAACAATATCGTCAGCAGAAATTGAGATACCAGCCTGAGTTGCATATTTGAAACCAACATTTTTCAATTTATCCAAGAATGTTGCTGTTACAGCGACTCCACCCTCTTTATATACATTGTCTACAAGAGTTCCTATATCTTTCTTTTTAAGAGTCTTATTCCAAATGTTAGAAGATATTTGAATGGCATCTGGAAGAATAGAGTGAATTATCATTCGTCCTGGAGTTGTATGAACAATATGTCCATCAATTCGACTTCGAATTCGGCTTCTGATATCTAAAGCACCGTGAGCTATGGCGATTTCCATCTCTTCAACTGTGGCAAAAAGTTTATTTTCCCCTGGAAGACCATGCTTTTCAAGAGTTATGTAGTAGATACCTAAAACCATATCTTGAGATGGAATTGCAATCGCTTTTCCAGAAGCGGGAAGAAGAATGTTCGTAGATGCCAACATCAGAGTTTTTGCTTCGGCAATCGCTTCAGCAGAGAGAGGAACATGCACAGCCATCTGGTCACCATCGAAGTCGGCGTTGAATGCAGCACAAGCTAACGGGTGAAGTCGAATTGCATTTCCATCAATAAGTTTTGGGTGAAATGCTTGAATTGAGAGTTTATGTAGTGTTGGAGCACGATTTAAAAGAACAGGGTGATTTTGTACAACTTCTTGTAAAGAGTCCCAAACAACACTCTCCTTATCAGAAATGAGTTTTTTCGCCTGTTTTACAGTTGTAGCAAGTCTCTTTTCCTGAAGTTTGGCGATGAGGTGTGGCTTAAATAGTTCTAGTGCCATATCTCTTGGTAGACCGCACTGGTCAAGTTGTAAATCTGGACCAACAACAATTACAGACCGTCCTGAAAAGTCTACCCGTTTTCCTAAAAGGTTTTGTCGGAATCGTCCCTGTTTTCCTTTAATAATTTCAGAAAGCGATTTCAGAATTCTCTTATTTGCACCTTTTACAGCATTAGCCCGTCGGGCATTGTCAAATAGAGCATCAACTGCTTCTTGAAGCATTCTCTTCTCATTTCGGACAATAATGTCAGGAGCGTCATTGAGCATAAGTCTTTTGAGTCGGTCATTTCTATTTATTACCCGTCGATACAAATCATTTACATCAGAAGTTGCAAATTTACTACCATCGATAGAGACAAGAGGTCGTAAATCTGGAGGTAATACAGGTAGTATATTTAGCATCATCCACTCTGGTCTATTATCAGATTGGAGGAACGCCTCAACTACTTTAAGTCTTTTAACTATCTGTTTTCTCTTTGCTTCAGATTTCGTAGATGCCATATCCTCTTTGAGTTCGTTATTTATATCAACTAAATCTATACTCTCAAGAAGTTCTTTAACAGCATCTCCACCCATTTCAGCTCGAAAACCATTTATAGAAAACCGCTTATTCAATTCTCGATACTGCTCTTCATTTAAAATATCGTATTTGTTGAGTTTAGCAGTCTGCTCTGTATCGTAATAGGTATCTTCTCCAGGTTTGATTACGATGTAAGCCTCGTAATATAAAACTCTCTCAAGGTCTTTCATCTTTACACCGAGAAGAGTTCCAATTCGACTTGGTAAAGAGGAGACATACCAAGTGTGAGCAACAGGTGTAACGAGTTCAATGTGTCCCATTCTCTCTCGTCGCACTTTTGCTTCCGTTACTTCAACTCCACACTTTTCACAAGTAACACCTTTGTACCTCATCTTCTTATATTTTCCGCAAAGACACTCATAATCTTTTACAGGTCCAAAGATTTTAGAACAGAAGAGACCATCTCTTTCTGGTTTAAGAGTTCGATAATTTATTGTTTCTGGTTTCTTAACTTCACCTTTACTCCAATTGAGAATATCTTCAGGACTAGCAAGACTAAATTGTAGCTCTTTTATATCCATAAAACCTCGTTTACTTTTCATTCTCTAAATCCTCCATATCTAAAATCTCTTTCTCCTCTTCTACAATTTGAACATTCAAGGCAAGAGATTGTAACTCTTTTGTTAAAACAAACAGTGTTTCTGGAATTCCAGATTTAGGAATACTTTCACCCTGCGTAATAGCTTTATATGCGTCCATTCTTCCATCTATATCATCAGATTTTATAGTTAGCATCTCTTTAAGAGTTGCAGCAGCACCATACGCTTCCAATGCCCAAACTTCCATCTCTCCAAATCTTTGACCTCCAAATAAGGCTTTACCTCCAACAGGCTGTCGTGTAACAAGAGAGTAAGGTCCAGTACTTCTAGCGTGAACTTTCTCATCAACCAAGTGGTGCAGTTTCAAAATATACATATATCCAACATTAACCCGCTCTTTTATCTGGTCTCCAGTTCTACCATCGTAAAGAATAGATTTACCATCTAAATCCATTTTTGCAAGTTCAAAGAGTTTTGCAAATTCATCTTTGTTTACACCTTCAAAGACCGTAGTGGCAAATTTTATTCCCTTGCTCCAATCTCTAGCATATTTCAGAAGCTGTTCATCTGAAAGCTCTTCTAAGAACTCTTTTCCATTCATAAATTTAGCAACATCTGCAATTTGAGTCATCTTCTCTCGAAGCTCTTTTAAAAAGCCCTCTTGTTTCTCTTTAAAAATAGCTTCAACTTGTCTTCCAAGTCTCTTTCCAACCATTCCTAAATGCATCTCAAGAACTTGTCCAATATTCATACGACTTGGAACTCCTAGAGGATTTAAAACTATATCTACTGGTTCACCACTCTCTTGATAAGGCATATCAATTTCAGGCACTATATTTGAGACAATACCCTTATTCCCGTGTCGTCCAGCCATCTTATCACCAACTTTAAGTTTTCTTTTTGTTGCGATATAGACAAGAACTTTTGTAACAATACCATTTGGAAGAATGTCATCTTTCTCTAAGATAGTTATCTTCTCATCATGCTCTTTTCTGAGTTTATCTTTCTCATTTAAGAAGTGAGCTTTAATCTTTTCAAACTCTCTAGTAATAGCTCTTGGAAAAGATTTTGAGAGTGAATTTAGAGAAAATCTATTTGCTGAAACTATCTCCTCTTTTGGAACTTTGTCACCAACAGAGTAATCTTTACCATTAAAATTTATTGGCTTATTCAACTCCTCTTTTGAAAGAACATCTGAAATTCTTAACATCTCTTCTCTATCAAGCATGTTAAGCCGATTTTGATGGTCTGTCTCTAACTTATCTCTCTCTTCTTTTTCAAGTTCTAAAGCTCTATCACTCTTCTTATATCCCTTTTTTGTAAAGATTTTTACATCAATTACAACACCCTCAGTAGATGGAGTTGCCACAAGAGATTTATCAGTAATGTGTCCAGCTTTATCTCCAAAGATAGCTCGAAGAAGTCTCTCTTCTGGAGTTGGTTTTACCTCTTTTTTAGGAGAAGTCTTTCCAACAAGTATCATTCCAGGTCGAACATAAGTTCCCTTTTTAATGATACCGCTCTCGTCTAAGTGAGCTACTTGTTCCTCTTTTATATTTGGTAAATCCCGTGTAATCTCTTCAATTCCATGTTTCAATTCTCTCGCTTCAACACTCTTTTCGTAGATGTGAACTGAAGTGAAAACATCTTCTCGAATAATTCGTTCCGAAACAACAATCGCATCTTCAAAGTTATATCCATTCCAAGGCATAAGAGCAACTAAGATATTTTTTCCAATTGCCAATTCACCCATATCAATAGATGCACCGTCAGCAATAACTTGCCCTTTCTCTACCTCATCACCAATTTTTACAGTAGGTCTTTGAGAAAAAGCTGTGCTGTTGTTCGTTCTTAAATTCTTTTGTAAATTGTAATGGTCTATATAAGCACCACTCTCTTCTTGACCCATGATGTAGATGTTATTTCCATCAACCTTTTCAACAACTCCACTTCTATCAGCTTTTACTGCCTCCCAAGAGTCTCTAGCAACTAACTTTTCTACCCCTGTTCCAACCATTGGAGCTTCTGGAATTAGTAGTGGCACTGCTTGTCGTTGCATGTTTGAACCCATTAGTGCACGGTTAGCATCATCATGTTCAAGGAATGGAATTAGAGATGCACCAACACCAACAACCATATGAGGAGACAGGTCGAAAAGAGTGATATCAGAAACTTTTCGAAGCATGATTTCTCCATTTTCTCGAGCTTCAACTATATCTTCTCTAAATTTATCACCATTTTCTGTTATCTTATTTGAACTTGAAGCAATTACCTGTCCCTCTTCTTGAGTAGCTGTAAGGTAGACTATTTCATCAGTAATTGTTCCACTTTTAACAACTTTATAAGGTGCTTCAATAAATCCGTGTGGATTTACTTTTGCATAAGTTGCTAGAGTATTGATAAGACCGATGTTTTGTCCCTCTGGAGTCTCAACTGGACAAATTCTACCGTAGTGAGTTGGGTGAACATCTCGAACCTCAAATCCAGCTCTATCTTTTGCAAGACCTCCCTCTCCAAGTGCTGAAAGTCGTCTTTTGTGAGTGATTTCAGAAAGTGGATTTGTCTGGTCCATAAATTGGGAAAGTTGTCCTCGAGAGAAGAACTCTGTAATTGTATTTGTAATAGTTTTAGAATTTATCAAGTCGTGAGGCATCATCTCTGAAACTGGAGTATTTCCAGATTGAACTTTATCCTTGATTGTCTTCTGCATTTTTACAAGCCCTTTATGAAGCTCGTTTGCAAGAAGTTCCCCAATTGAACGAATTCGTCTATTTCCTAAGTGGTCTCGGTCATCGATATGTCCGATATTGTTCTTCACTTTTATAAGATATTGAGCAGTGATGATTATATCTTCAGCTGTAAGAACTGTAACATAAGATGGAGTATTGAGACCAAGTTTATGGTTCATTTTCATTCGTCCAACTTGAGTTAAGTCATATCTCTCTGGGTCAAAGAAGAGTTGGTAGAAGAACTCTTTTGCTTTTTCAATACTTGAGTAGCTCTCTCCAGGTCTCATAACTTTGTAAATTCGGAGAATTGCAAGTTCATTTTCAGAGGCTTCCATAAGTTGGGAGTCTTCTACCTCTTTTTTCATAACTTTTAAATTCTCATCATCAACTATAAAAGCATTTATGATAGAGGAGTCTACGCTCTCTTCGAGGTCATCTACAATATATAGTTCGTTATTTACAATTTGGTCTAACTCAATTCTCTCAATTTTTGTTAGAGTCTCATAGACAATTTCACCATCTTCATTTACAAGAGGATATACTGTGTATCTATCGATAAGAACATCAATTGGATACTCAATTTTCTTAACTCCACTCTCAAGAAGTTTTGTCATTCTTCTTTTAGATAACTTCTTACCAGTCTCTAAAATAACTTTGCCATCTTCATCTTGTAAGTCAAATTCAAAAACTCTATTTAGAAAATTCTCTTCATTAAAATCCATCAAGAATTTACTATTTTCCCTATCTATTTCAAGTCTTTTAAATTTGTAAAAAATTCTTAAAATATCTAATTTCTTATATCCTAAAGCTCTAAAAATAATAGTGATAGGAATTTTCCGTCTCTTATTTATTCTCATATAAAGAATATCTTTTGAGTCATACTCAAAGTGTATCCATGAACCTCTGTCAGGAATAATTTGAGCTGTTGCAACCATCTTTTTGGTTGTTGCTGACTCCTCCTCTTTAAAGATAACCCCTGGACTTCTATGAAGCTGATTTACAACAACTCTTTCAACTCCACTTACAATAAATGAAGTTCTATCTGTCATCATTGGAATATCTCTAATGTAGATGTTCTGCTCTTTAGAGTCCTTTAATCCAACTTTCTCTTTTGTAGATTCATCTCTATCCCAAATTATTAGTCTGATTTTTATTTTTAGAGATACAGAGTAAGTTAAACTTCTCTCCATCGATTCTCTAACTGTATATTTTGGTTTTGTAACTTCAGCACCAAGATACTCTAGTGTTATCTTATTTTGGTGGTGAATTGGAAAAATAGAGTTGAAAACTTTTTCTATACTATAATCCGTAGTACTACTGTCTCTCATCATTAAGAAATTTTCATAACTACTCTTTTGAAGTTGGAGAAGATTAGGGACTTCTATCTCTTGAGGAGTTTTCGAAAAGTCGATTCTTAGCCGATTTCCTGACTTTAGGCTATTTAACATCAAAACACCTTATTGAAAATTTACACATCTGCATTTAGAACAAGTCTAATTTGCACCTATAAAAGATTTGAATGTAATCTCTTACAGGTAGAAATTTACACTTTGTGAACCCCTTTCAAAATTATAAAAATATGTGATATATAAAATAGGAATAAAAAAATTTTTTTGACTCTTGTATCTCTTAGTAATTTTACATTATACCATAAAACCATCTATATTACAAAGATGGTTTTATACTCTACTCTAAAATAGAACCAATTTCTAATCTTTTACCATTCAAGTAGCTTTGAATACTCATTCGTTTTTTGGATTTTGGCTGTACTTCTCTAATTTGAACAGCACCATTTTCACAACCAACCACAACACTATCTTTAGAAATTTCTAAAATCTCACCACTTTTGAAATTTCCTTTTCTATTTTCTGAAACATCAAAAAGTTTTAAACCACTTTCAAGATATATAGTTGGCCAGAAAGAGAATGCTTTCCACTTTTGAACAAGTTCAATAGCATCTTTCCACTCTACAAGACCGTCCTCTTTTCGAATTTTTTTACAGTATGAAGTTTCACTCTCTTTTTGTGGAGTTGGAGATATATTTTCAAATTCTCGAAGTGTATTTAGAGTTAGATTTCCAGCAATGTCTGTAAGAACTTCATAAAGTTTAGAGACTTCCCAACTATCTTCTATTTGAACTTTTTCTATCTTTAAAATATCACCTTCATCAAGTTCTTCATTCATTAACATTGCTGTTACACCAGTTTCAGAGTCACCATTGAGTAGAGCTTGTTGAATTGGACTTGCACCTCGATATTTTGGAAGAATAGATGTGTGAAGATTTATAGCTGGAGCAATATCCAAAATCTCTCTACTTAAAATCTGTCCATAAGCGGCAACAACAATAAAATCTGGAGATAGGTTTCTAACCTCATCAGCAGAGTCTTGAAGTTTCTTTGGTTGGAAAACTGGAATATTGCTCTTTTCAGCAACAACTTTTACAGGTGGAGGTGTAATAGTTTTTTTTCTTCCAACTGGTTTATCTGGCTGTGTAAAAACAGCAACAACTTCAAATTCAGAGTTGATGAGGTTCTCTAAAATCTTTGCTCCATAATCTGGAGTTCCCATAAAAACTACTCTAACCAATCTTTCTCACTTTAAAAATTACAGTGTAAGGCTCTTCATTTACAACTTCATAAAAAACATCTATACTCTCTTTAAAGTAATCAGATGCACCCATCATTAAACCTTTTGCCAAAATTTCCAATCTCTTTTCAGAAACATACTCTATTTCCAAATACTCTACTCCCTCTATTTTTAAAACATGAAATTTAGGTAGTTCAGCTTCAGGATATAACTTCTTAACTTCAATATGGATGTAGGTATCAACTTTTGAAATCACCTCAATTGTGCTATTGGAGTCACTAATTAGAAATGGAGCCATTCGAATAAGTTTTCCAAAGAGATATCTTCCAAATTTAAAAAGTATCTCTTCTAATTCCACTTTTTCAGTTTCATGAACTGATAAAACTAAAGCTACCAACTCTTCAAACGGATAGTTTCCCGCTTGAGTATAGATTTTATCACTATTCTCATCTGGCTCTAACATAACATCAGCTGTGTCAAAACCATAACTCTCTTCAACAAACTCGATAAATTCTGTAAAAACAGCACCTTTCATTTTCAAATCCTTATAAATTCATAGATGGTTTTCCAAGATAATAACCTTGAAAAAAGTCTATTTTAAGTTCTCTACCTTTCTGGAAAACTTCTTCAGAGTCTACAAATTCAGCAACAACTTTAAAATTACTCTCTTTTGCAAACTCAACTATAAGTTTTGTGATGTTGTAGCTTGTTATATCCGTAGCGATACCTTTTATCAGAGAACCATCTATTTTTAAATAATCTGGTCTTATTTTGAGAAGATATGAGAAGTTTGAGTATCCACTTCCAAAATCATCTATGGCAATTTTAACACCATATTTGCGAACCATATCTATAAATTTCACAATCTCATTTATATTTTCTATCTGCTCACTCTCAAGTATCTCAAAAGTTATATTTTCTGGTTTTGGAAACTCCTGTAATTTCTCTTCAATAAAGAGGTTCATATCACTATTTGTAATATCATCAGCCGATATGTTTATAGAGAAACCTATATCTTTGCCCCGAAATCTATCCATACTTTTAGAGATAACTATTTTTGTTATATCAAAGTAGAACTTTGTCTGTTTTGCATAAGGCAAGAAGTGGTAAGGAGTTAAATGTTTCTCTCCATCAAAAAGTCTCACAAGAGTCTCGTATTTCTGAATAGTTTTATTTTTGTCAAGAATTGGTTGAAAAAATACCTCAAACTTATTCTTGTTTATCCCATCTTTAATTGTAGATAGTAGAGTTAAATTCTTCTTCTGCTCTTCCTGAATTGAAGTGCTATCATGTTCATAAACACAGACTTGTAACTTTCTCTCTTTTGCTTTGTGTAGTGCAACATCTGCACTCTCAATTGAGACAAAATCTCCTCTTGAAATTCCAACTGTAAAATCTACTGTAATTTCAAGATTTTTTGGAAGATTTCTCAATTTTATATTTGATATCTGCTTAAGAACTCTCTCTGTTCTCTCATCAATTTTTCCAAAATCGTTACAGTGTCCAATTAGACCAAACTCATCAGAACCAACTCTATATAATTTAAAATCTTCTTTTTTAGCTATATTTAAAAGATAGTAAGCGGACTCTTTTAAAACTCCATTTCCAACTTCAGTTCCAAAGAAATTATTTATATTAGAAAAGTTGTCTATATCTAAAACTATTATAAGAGATGGATAAGACAAAGTAATATCATCTTCAAGAGCTTTTCTATTTCGCAACTCTGTAAGAGAGTCAATATAAGCACTTTTCTGAATTTTAGAGATTTTATCATCAATTATCTCTTGTAAATTTAGATAAAAATCTCTTAAAGAGTTTCCCATATCAATCATATTTACTGTAAGCATTCCCAATTCATCATCTCTATATTGTGGAATAGAAGTACTGTCTAAAACATCAAAACTCTTTTTCTGAAACTTTTGACTTAAAGTTGTTAAAAACTTTATTCTTTCTAGTAAAGAGTTCATATTTCTACTAATAATTAGATATATAATAGCAACTATGAAAATAATAATAATTAGATTTTCAAAAATCCTATTGTAAAACTCTTCATAAATTGGATTGAGACTATCTAGTATAGACATATATCCTAAGATATCTTGATTGAAATCTCTAATAGGAAAAATACTTAAAGAGTATTTTTGATCACCTATTACAACTATCTGGTTGCTTTTTGAAAAATCTATCTTATTTAAAATGGATTTTTCTATATCCATAGTTGGAGAGTGAAGAATATACTCTCCTTCTAAATTTTTCTTTTCAATAAAGTTGTCAAAATATCTATTTCCAAGTTTCTCTTCAATCAACTCTTTTTTATAAATAATAAATGAGTTTGCCCCAGTTAAATTTTTATATAGATTTGGTAATAAATCTATATTTTGACCTATAGATAAACCTCCTAAAATCTGACCATCATCTGAGATAATTGGATAAGTAACTCTAACTCCAGCAAAAGTTTTGCAGACAAGAATATGAGAACTATCTTTAAATGATGAGGTTATCCAGTGAATATCATTTCGAACATCAGATACATCTTTTTCCAGTGAAGATGCATTTGAGAAGTTTACAAATGAGATGGCTGGAGGTTTAAAAAAGTGGAGTTCATAAAGGAGTTTTTCGCTTTTTAACTTTTGCCATAAATCTTGAAACTCATCTATTAAAAGATTTCGATTATTGTCATGAAAAGATTTTTTTACAATAGAGTTATTTGCTAAATAGACAGCAATAGCTTTTAAAGTATCTTTCTGAACTCCTATTAAGAAGTAGAAATTTCTGTGGTTTTCTATATGAAACTGTTTTGCACTATTTTCTATATATGAGTTGAGTTCATTGTACTCAACTACTGTATAAGAAATCCCAAATACTAGCAGAATTGGTAGTAGAAATCTATTTTTTAGTCCCATTTACAAAACTTTTTCGCTAATTTTATCTAACTTCTTCTCTATGCTTACACTTTAAACACTCTATCACTTCTTTTCCTCTATAAACTCTTTTTCCTGTTCTGTAACCACACTTTTGACACTGTCCATCTACGCTTGGTTCTATTCGATTTGAAAAGTTGCATTTAGGATAATCTTCACAACGAAAGAGTTCAGTCTTCAATTTATACCTAGCAACTCTTTTTCCACACTCTGGACATGATACATCTAAAAAATCTAATTTTAAAGGTCTTGTATATTTACACTTTGGATATCCACTACAAGCTAGAAACTCTCCATTTTTTCCATCTTTGATAACCATCTGCTTTCCACAAAGAATACAGACCTCATCGGAAAATTTTAGCTCTTTCTTCTTATTTGGAACACCATCTTTATTCTCAGAGTAGCGACATTTAGGAAAAGCACTACAGGCTATAAACTCTCCAAATCTCCCTTTTCTTAAAAGAAGTTCACTCTGTCCTCTACCCTCTTTTTCACACTCTGGACAGTAACGACCAATTGGAGTAGCCTCTTTCAAACTCTTTATATTCTCTTTTCCTAAAGCCACTTTCTCAATAAATGGGTGGTAAAACTCTTTTAGTATCTCTTGCCAGTTTCCACCCTCTTCAGCAATTTTGTCTAAATCTTTCTCCATATCTGCTGTAAATGAGTCATTGACAATATTTTCAAAATGTTGTTCCAGAGTCTCTGTAACGATAAATGCTACTTCCGTAGGTTGTATCTGTTTTTTCTCAATCTCTATGTATCCTCTTGCTTGTAAAGTTGAAATTGTTGGAGCATAAGTTGAAGGTCTACCAATTCCAAGAGCTTCAAGATTTTTAATTAGACCAGCTTCAGAAAACCGTTTTGGAGGTTCTGTAAATTTCTGCTCTTTTGAGACTTTTTGAAGTTTTATCTCTTCACCCTTTTGCAACTCTGGAAGTATCCTATCTCTATCCTCTAAATCTGAAAAGATATAGAAACCTTTAAAGAGAAGTTTTCTTCCAGAAAGTCTAAATTTTGAGCGAGTTCCAGAAATAGTTACAGTCTGTAAAGAGAAGAGTGCATTTGTAGTTTGAGAAGCGAAAAATCTATTGTAGATAAGAGTATAAAGTTTTGCCATATCTTTTTCAAGAAACTTATCTGCATCTTCAGGTTTTAAATCTAAAATAGTTGGACGAATAGCTTCATGGGCCTCTTGAGCTCCTTTCGATTTTGTCGAGTAATTTCTTATCTCTTTACCAAAATCTTCTCCATATTCATTCTGAATTTTTTCGACAGCTTTCTCTCTACTCTCTTTTGAGAGATTTAAACTATCAGTTCTCATATAAGTTATAAGACCAGATTTCTTTCCATCTGGAAGTTCTACACCTTCATAAAGTTTTTGAGCCAAAGACATAGTTTTTTTTGGAGAGAAGCCCAACTTATTAGAAGCTGTCTGTTGTAGAGTTGAGGTCATAAAAGGTGGTGGAGGCGATACACTTCTCTGCTTATTTTCAATGCTCTCTATCTTAAATTTCTCTTTCTGAATAGAGTTCCAAATTTCAGTAGCTTTATCTATATTAGAAATAGAGAGTTTTCCTAACTTCTCTTTATCAAACTCGATGAGGTTTGCTTCTAAATCTTTTTTAAAGATGGTCGGGATTTGCCAATACTCAACAGGAATAAATTTCTTGATTTCTCTCTCTCTATCAACAACTATTTTTAAAGATGAAGATTGAACTCTACCTGCTGAAAGACCTCTCTGAATTTTTGAAGCTAAAAGTGGAGAGAGTTTATACCCAACTATCCTATCAAGAACTCTTCGGGTCTGTTGAGCATTCACCAAATTCATATCTATATTTCTTGGGTTTTTCAGAGCATTTTGAATTGCACTCTTTGTAACTTCATGAAAAACAATTCTTGGAATTTCCGTAGGCTCTTTTTTTAATGCAACTGCTGTGTGATATCCAATAGCTTCACCTTCCCTATCTTCATCAGTAGCTAAATAGATAGTTTCAGCCTTTTTTGCATACTCTTTTATATCTTTCAATTTCTTCTGATTTTCTCGAGAAATTGAGTATTTTGGAACTATTTCACCATCTTCTGAAATTTCAATTCCAAATCTTTTATCTGGTAAATCGCGAATATGTCCCTTAGTAGCTAAAACCTTATATCTACCCTTTGGCAAAAAGTTTGAAATAGTTTTTGCCTTTGCTGGAGACTCTACAATAATTAAATTCTTCAAGAACACCTCTCAACTCATTTAAAGTTTGAGGATTGTAGCAAAATTAAAAAAGTTATATCTCTAATGGAAACTTACTCATAAATTTCATATGTGCTAGAATTTCACCTAACAAAATCCAAACTGTTAGGATTGTTAATGTCAAAATTAGAGGGAGCGGTCTGGAAGTTTGGCGATAATATCGATACTGATTTAATTATTGCTGCAAGATATTTAAACACTTCCGACCCTTACAAATTAGCAGAGCATGTAATGGAAGATGCTGACCCTGAGTTTGCTGGAAAAGTAAAAAAGGGTGATATTATAGTAGCGGGAAAGAACTTTGGTTCTGGAAGTAGTAGAGAACATGCACCAATTGCTCTAAAATATGCTGGAGTTTCAGCAGTGATTGCTCCAACTTTTGCAAGAATTTTCTATCGAAACTCTTTCAACATGGGATTGCCTATTTTTGAATTAGAAGAGGGTGATGAGATAGAAGAGGGAAGTAAGCTATCTATTGATATGGATAGTGGAAGTATTGAAAATCTTTCCAATGGAAAAAGTTATAAATTTAAACCTATTCCAGAATTTATGCAGAACCTCATCACTGCTGGTGGACTTATGAGTTATGCGAAAGAGAGAGTAGAGAATGAGTAGTTATAAAATCACGGTAATTCGTGGAGATGGAATTGGTCCTGAAATTGTTGATGAAGCGATAAAAGTTCTTGATGCTGTGAGCCACTCAAAAGATTTTGAGATAAATTATGAAGATGCTCTTCTTGGAGGAGTAGCTTATGATGTCACAGGTGAACCTTTACCAAAAGAGACTTTAGAGAAGATAAGTAACTCTGATGCTGTTCTTTTTGGTGCAATTGGTGGAGAGCAGTGGGATAATCTTCCACGAGAACTACGACCTGAAACAGGACTTCTTAAACTTCGAAAAGAGATGGGAGTATATGCAAATATCCGACCTGTAAAAGTTTATGACGAACTTGTAAAAGCGTCTACTTTAAAAGAGGAAGTAATTCGGGGAGTAGACCTTATTGTTGTTCGAGAACTGATTGGTGGTATCTATTTTGGAGAACCAAAAGGTCGAGAGGGAAACAAGGCATTTAATACAATGGTCTATTCCATTCCTGAAATTGAGAGAATTGCACACAAGGCTTTTCAGATAGCCATGAAGAGAAATAAGCGGGTCTGTTCTGTTGATAAAGCCAATGTTCTTGATGTTTCACAACTCTGGAGAGAGACTGTTGAAGAGGTAGCAAAAGAGTATTCTGAAGTTACACTTTCTCACATGTATATTGATAATGCTGCAATGCAACTTATCCGAAATCCAAAACAGTTTGATGTAATTCTTACAGGAAATATTTTTGGAGATATTTTGAGTGATGAGGCTTCAATGCTATCTGGTTCAATTGGACTTCTTCCAAGTGCGTCGATTGGTGAAAAACAAGGTCTTTATGAACCAATTCACGGTTCTGCTCCAGATATTGCTGGAACTGGAATTGCTAATCCAATTGCAACTATCTCTAGTGCTTCAATGATGTTGAAATATGCTCTTGGAGAGAAAGAGGCTTCTGAATGTATAGATTGGGCAATAGCTCAAGCTCTAAAAGATGGATATAGAACAAAAGATATGAGTCAATACGATGCAAAAGAGATATGTTCTACAAGTGAAATGGGTTCAATTATCGCGAACTATGTTGGAAAATGCAAGAAATAAATGAAAAAATGCTAGAGTTTTTTATCTCTATGAGTTCAATTAGTGAATTCATTGAATTTGAAAGATGGCTTATAAGTAAATAAAACTTTAAATAAAAGCGAAGAGTTTCCTAAATTTCAGACTCTTCGCCTCCCTACACTTTTTAAAATTTTCTGATTTAAATTGGATAAGATACGCATAAAAAATTGGAGAATATTTGAAAACTGTAAGACTATTTTCAATCACAATGGCTTTTATTGTTGCTACTATTTTAGGTGTTTTTATCTACCCTTTTTACAATCCTGAAAAGAGAAATGATGGAAAGTTAGATATAGCTGTGAGTTTCTATCCACCGTTTGATATAGTTAGAAACATAGCTGGAGATGTTGCTAATGTACACCAAATTATACCTTTTGGTACTGAACCTCACTCTTTCGAACCAACACCAAAAAATATGATAACTATTTTCAATAGCGAACTATTTATTTACAGTGGCGAACATGTAGATTTATGGGCTTCTGAAATTGCTGAAACCAGTGTTGATAGAGATAAATTTTTAAATTTATCTAAATTTGTGGAAGTTGTTGACGAAGACCCTCACTTCTGGTTAGATTTCTCAAACTTTAAAAATATGGTGATGATAATTACAGAAAAAATGGTAGAAGCAGAACCAGAATATGAAACAGTTTTTGAAAGAAATCGAGATTTATATCTTCAGAAATTTGAAAAACTAGAAAATGATTTCAAAGATGGTTTGGCAGAGTGTAAATTGGATAGTGTAATTGTAAATCATAACGCATTTCAATATCTTGCTAAAAACTTAGAGTTTCAAACTATTGCAATTATGGGACTTTCACCAGAAGAGCAACCTAGTGCAAAAAAACTTTCTGAAATTGCAGATTTAGTAAAAGAGAAAAATATTACAACTATCTTCTTTGAAGAGTTAGCACCTCAAAATATCGTGAATACACTCTCTTCAGAGACAGGAGTTTCTGTTTCACAACTGTCACCTCTTGGAAATATTGAGCCTGATAGAGTTGAAAATGGATATATTGAACTGATGTATGAGAATTTACAGAAGTTACAAAAAGGACTTCTTTGCAAATAGTTGAGGTAGAGAACCTCAACTACTCTTTAGGAGAAATAGAGATATTGAAAAATATTAACTTCTCTATAAATGAGAGTGAATATGTAGCAATTGTTGGACCAAATGGAGGAGGCAAATCTACTCTTATAAATACGATTTTAGGTTTAAATCGCAATTTCTCAGGAAAGATATCTCTATTTGAAAAAAACTTAAAAGAGTTTGAAGAGTGGAGTAAAATTGGATTTGTTCCTCAAAGAGCAGTTGAAATTGACCAGAGATTTCCAATAAGAGTTGATGAGGTTGTAAGATTGGGTTTCAAAAGAGGATTTTGGAAAAAAGGAATTGAGGACGAAGTTCTGAAACAACTTGGAATTTCTCATTTAAAAAAAAGACTTATCGGAGAGCTTTCAGGAGGTCAGAAACAGAGAGTAATGATAGCAAGAGCTTTGATTTCAAAACCAAAACTTCTTGTTTTAGATGAACCAAATACTGGAGTTGATAGCGAAACTCAACAAAATTTTCATAAAATACTTCGAAAGTTGAATCGAGAATATGGAATTACAATTCTCTTTATTACTCATGATATCGGAATGATTGAAGACTCTATTACATCTATAATGTCAATAAATAGAGAACTTATTGCCAGTAAAGAGCCTCACAATATCTTCAACTGTAAAGTTATGAGAGATGTTTACGGTATTGAATCTCACCTAAGAGAGCATCGACACTAAATACTTTCTCTATGAGATTAAAACTTTTTTTAGCATTCATATTTTTCCTAACTATATTTTCAACAACTCTCTTTACACTCTTTTCTACAATTGGAGAAACAGTACTTAAATACCAATTAGACCTCTTTTTATATAATAAATTGAATGTAAATTACTCAATTGAAGAGTTTCACTTCTCAAATCGGAATCTCAGTTTTGAAATAGCTTTGGGAGATAGCAGAATTGAAGCTGATGGAAATCTCTCTTATGAAAATATGCATTTAGAAATTCGAGTTTCTGGAGATTCCATAGATCTACAATGGTTTAAAGGTTTTTCAGAATCTAAAATAATTTCAATTGATGGAAAAATGAAACTCTCTCTTTTTAAAAATAGACTCTTTTTAAATATATTTTCTAAAGAAGAGAAATTACAGTTGATTCGTAAATGGAAATTTTTTGATTCAAAAGAGTCTATAAAAATAGTGACAGAGAGTTTTCCAATTAGATTCTTTAGAGATTTTTTGTCTTTAAAACTGTTTGGAGAGAAGATAGGTATTTCTGCAAATTTTAGTGGCAGAGATAGACTTTTTGCAGAAGATGTAAAATTGGATATAGATGGTTTTAAAAGTGTTGGAGATATGGAGTATCGGGAAGGAAAGCTAAATTTTAGAGGAATGTCTACAGATTTTGAGGGAGATATTTTAATAAATATTCGAGAGAAAGAGCATATCATAAGATTGAAAGATATAGCGATAGGTAGAGTTATTGAAAAGTTTAGTAAATATATACCTTTTCGAGGGGAGATGGATTTAGAAATGAAGGAGGTTGGTGGAATATTTGAATTTCGTGGAGTAACAAAAGAGTTAGCTTTGGAAAAAAATAGCTATTTAGATAGAGTTGATGAGGTTTTCAACTTAAATCTATTTTCCTCTTCATTTCAAAGAGGTCTATTTTCAGGAGAATTGACTAAAAATTTTATTGTTGTAGATGCAGAACTAGAGAGAGGAAGCACAATTTTAAGGCTCAATGGAGGAAGTTACACTTTTGCAACTAGAAATCTCTACCTTCCAATTACAGTTGAAAATGGATTTATCAAAGTTGTAAGTTTTCAACTGGAATATCCAAAAAATATTATCAAGGCAGTTGCTTATCCTTTTAGTAAAGATAAAGTTGAAGAGTATATTTTGAAAAATAATGGGAAGCATGGCGAAGCTCTCTCAAAATTACTTCACATCTTTAATAAGAAATAGGAAATTTCTAATATTTCGTTGCTCCCAATAGTTTTACTCTTTTCCAAACTCTTCTAAATTTATAGATAGAGCATCGGTAATATTGAACTCAAAAGCATCAGCGATATTAGAGTTTTTCATTTTCTCAACTTCTTCAATCACTTCGATTGCAAGAGGTTTGTTTTCTGTTGCAGATTTTAGTTTAATTTCATTGCAATCTAAAAGACCTTGCTGAAAAGCGTAAATTACAATTTTTAGTTTTGAAACTGTTGATGCATCAAGAGGCTCTTTGAAAATAGGTGTGTAAGTACTTCTCTCTTCTCGATAAACAGCGTACTCTCTATCTTTTCTCCAAATTTTAGCAAATTCTTCCAGAGGTTCTTCACGCGTTTCAAGTTTTCGAAGAATATCCTCTTTTCCGCCTTTTTTCTTGATAAATGCCATGGTAAGACCTGAATTCTTAGAAATTTTTTCAAATATTGGCATTTCTTTATCGTGACTTTCCCTACCATATTTTTTAATATAGAGAAATCTAAAAATATCAATATACATCAAATCCTCATCTCTTGGCAAATATTTGTTTTTTGGGTTAAGATAAGCCAATTCTCGCTGTTTTTCTCTTTCAGCTTTTTCAGATTTGTAAGCGATAAACTCATTTATTGAAGCCTCAAAATGGAAAGGTGCAAACATATTTTCAACATTTG
The DNA here is from genome assembly GCA_024281175.1 of Candidatus Thiovulum imperiosus. Taxonomy (GTDB): domain Bacteria; phylum Campylobacterota; class Campylobacteria; order Campylobacterales; family Thiovulaceae; genus Thiovulum_A; species Thiovulum_A imperiosus. Next base: position 92,392 of record JAMJTW010000014.1, on the reverse strand, counting down.
CAATTATTGATTTATCATATTTATTAATAGATTTATCAATTAGGATATCCAATCCTCCAAAAATATCATCTTTCTCATATTTTACTCCAATTCGAGACCTTAGAAATTTATTCATAAACCACTCTCCAGAGATGTCGATGAGCATCTCTTTTTTAATATATTCTGTAATTTGGTAACCAATCTCTGCCACTGGCTCAGGTATTTTCTTGACAACTTCGGTTTTCGCTTCAGGCTTTTGGAGAGTCTTTTCAGAAACTTCACTTTTCACTTCTTTGGGAACTTCGCTTTTCACTTCAGAAATTTCACTTTTCGCTTCAGGCTTTTGGAGAGTCTCTTTTGGAACTTCGCTTTTTGCTTCAGGCTCTTGGAGAGTCTCTTTTGGAACTTCGCTTTTCTCTTCAGCTTTTGAAACTTCACTTTTCACTTCAGCTTTTGGAACAACTTTTTTACTTTTATCACCATCTTTAAAAAGTTCTGAACCCTGTTCAGTAATGTAATATGTTGTTTTTCGGCACATATTGATAGTTGTTTTTATAAAGCCTTTCTCTATAAGATATTTTTTCGCTTTTCTAACTTTGTGTTCGCTAATTCCGAGCAGTTCAGTCCAGCTATCACCCTCTCTGTACTCTTCAGTTTTCTCTGCTGGAGCAGTAAATTTGTAGAACGAATTCCCTTTTCTGCTGTAATAAGCGATTTGTGAAAGAAGAAATCTAGCCTCTAACGATGGTATTACATTTAGTGATAATGGTATGAATATTCCATGCATAACTGTTTCCTTAAAAATAAAAATTGCTTTTAAGAGAAACCCTTGGATTTAAGCTAAAGAAAAGTGGATTTTCCTTATAATTAAATCTGTTCTTGGGTGGGCTTCTTATAATTTCTAAACTTGGTGGTTCGAAAATTATAAAAAAGCCCTCTCTCAAAAGACTTCCAACATTCTACAAAAATAAATCATAAACTAAACTTAGACCCAAAATTCGTAAAAAACCTCAAAATATCCATATAGCCGTAACTTAAAATTTTTAATTTACGAAACCTAAATTTTTTAAATTAGGAAATCTTATAATTTTAGGTTGCGAAATCCTCTCTTTTTGAATTAGGTAACCCCAAGTTTTACTTTTTCATACAAAACTGCTATCCAAAACCATTCCACCGATATTCTAAAGAGATTTTGAAATTAGAATGCTTATACCTTTCCAGAAAGATAGAAGAAAAAGAAGAAGAGAAGTAGCAGAAATTCTATCCTCCTCTTTTTTTTTGAAAAATCTCTCTTTTTAAAATTTGTTGAGTATTTAAGTTTTATATTTACAGCTACTTCTGTGAGAAGTATATTTAACATTTTATGTGAGAGATATATTTAACATTAAAAAACTCTTTTAAAGAAAATTTAAATTTTTAAACTATTTAATTATGTTCTTTTTTTTTTAGATACAAATATATAAACTTATAACAAAATATATTTTTGGAGGAGAAATGAAAAAAATTATTTTTGCACTTTTCCCTTTTGCTCTTCTTTTCGGAAAAACCGAAATCAGATTACAGACTATCGACGAAGATGCACAAGATGAATGGTTATATTACAATCAATTTTAGTACTATTACTGTTATTAGGGTGTAACGATTATAAAACAGTTCAAGAGGAAAATATCTTAAATTGTCACTCTTTAAATGAGGAGCAGTGTAAAAAGTTTGATGAATGTAAAGTTTTGGAGACAGGAGATTTAAAATCTTATGGGAGTGGCAAAAATTTTTATATCTATGACAATAAGAATTTCTGTTCCAACTTTAATAGTTCTCCAATTTTTATAGGTTGTTTAAATAGAGATGAAGATATTTTTGAAAATTTATGGTTTGAAGATAATTTGAGTATATTTAAGAAAGAAGATAGATATATAGCAACAGATTTAAATATTAGTAAGGAAGAGTTTTTTGATTGGAAATTTGATATCAATACAACTATAAAATTTAAAAATCACTTTAAAGATATTTCTGAAGAGGAAAAATACTTTGTTTATGAGATCTATCCAAAATATTGTGGTTGGAGTGGAGTTATTCAAAACTGCTACTCTTTAAACAGAGAAGAGTGTAGGAACTCACAATTTTGCAAGGAAATAGAAACTACATCATATACTAAATTTATCGTATCAGAAGTTGGTTATTACACTTTCAATTCAGAAAAATTGTGTTTAGATTTTAATCAAACAACATTTATTGGTTGTATAAACCAAACAGATTATATTGAATTTGGAATACGCTTTTACAATAGACCCTCACTTTATGATATCAAATTATTTAAAAATGCAAATAGGTATATAGCTTCCCAAAGTGTAAATATGGATATTGTTGATAGAGAAGGTAATTCTTCAAAACTTTTTGACTTATTTCCAAGTTGGAAAGTAGATTTAAATCAAACCAGAGAAACTCTCTCTTTTTATGAGATGCTTCCAGAAAATGATAGGTTTTATGTTTTAAATAATGATACTTTCCCTCTAAAAGCAATAGATAAAGAGCTTGAAGAAGTTAAATTTTTTGGTGAAAATCCATATATAGAACAATTACCAGAAAACCTAAAAAATAGTTTTTCTTATACTCAATTTATAAGATTTTGCGATTGGAATAAATCAGTAACTTCAAAAACCTATACAAAGGATTTGAAATGAGACTTCTATTTTTACTTTTACTTTTCTTAGGGTGCGATAGCTCTAAAGAGAGTAAAAGTAAAGAAGAGAACCTTTCCAGAGAAGAGTTGTATCCTGATGTAAATTTCTCAGACTGCTACTCTCTCAATAGAGAGCAGTGTGAAATTTCAGAGTGCCAAGCATGGGAAACAAATAGGTTTGATGAGTGGTACGGAACTGAAAAACATTCAGCACATATTTATGATAAAGATAATGAGTGTATGGATATGAATAGTTCTCCAGTTTTTATCGGCTGTTTTGAAAGTGATATATCTCTAGTAGCTCGAAATGATATTGGTTCTATTTTTAGAAATATAGAAAGTGGAATTTACATACATGTAAATGATTACCTTGGTGATATTTTAGAGAAATATAATGACAGAGGAAGAATTAAAGAGTGGGTTAGAGATAAAGAAGTTGAAAAAGAGTTTATAAGTCCATTTGATATTCCTGAAGAAGAGGCATATTTCTCTAAACACTCTTATCGCCCTTATACTAAATATTGTGGTTGGGAAGTTCCTGATTGTTATGTTTTAGAAAAAGATGAGTGTTTAGCTAATGCTAATGTATGTAGTGTTTATGAAACAGATACTTTTGTTAATGGTTGGTATGGAACGGGTGATAGTACATATATCTATGATAGAGAGAACTTCTGCATGGATATGAATAGCTCCCCAATTTTTATCGGCTGTATGCATAGAAGTGCTAATGTATCTGTAAGTGATAATTTTGGAATTTATTATGACCAAATTTCTGTTTTTCAAAATAAGATTACAAAGAATTATATTGCTATAAATAAATCTGGTCACTTCCTTACAAGCTATCAATACGGAAAACTTATAGAGTGGGAATATAGCAGAGAAGCATGGGAAGAGATGGTCGAGTATTACAAAGCTCTTCCATCTGAAAAGCGATTTAATCCAATCCCAAGTTATGGAGACAACCACTGGTATCCAAAATATTGTGGTTGGGAACAAAACACATCTAAGGAGATAAAATGAGAAAACTACTTTTACTTGCAACTTTTACAACTTTTGCTTTTGCAAATTGCACTACTCTTTCAGAAAGAGAGTGTCTTACATATCCAGATGAGTGTCAAGTTTTAGATACAGATTTTGAGGGAGTTTACACTTACGATGAGAAGAACTTCTGCTTAAAAGAAGAGCGGACTTTTATTGGCTGTATTCAAAAAAATGAAAACTTTCGAGTTTCGAAAACACGAAATCCAAATTTCATGAGTCTTGCAATTTTCAAAAAAGATGAAAAGAGAGTTTTGATGAATGAACTTAGAATTTGGTTAGCAAACTCAAAACTAGATTGGAAAATGGATTTGAAACTTTTCCAAGAACTCCTTTTTCACTACCAAGAGAAGATGAAATTTGAGGGGAAATGGTACTCCTATCCAGAAAAATGTCAGTAACTTATAAATTCCAAGCCTTGCTTGGAACTTCTTTCACACTCTTTGTGAAAAAGATTTCTCACCCAAAAGGGTTCGAAATGACAGAGAGACAAGTCTATTTGGTCAATCCCCTTAATCTATAACACCAATATTTGAGTTATTAAAAAAGATGGCCTCACCATTTCTATTGAAAATAGGTTTTTTAGGAATTTTGAGACTTGGAGAGTAAACTACTTCAAGTTTTGGAAAGGTAGAGAATATATTTATATTTTTAATATTATATACGCTTAATGCTCGGAGTTCTGGAAGTTGTGCTAGAAGTTTGATTTCCTGTTGAGTTAAAGAGTCCAATTCCAGATATTCAAGTTTCTTTAAACTCAATATATCTAAAAAGTTATATTTGTGCCAACCTATTGTTAAGTCTCTCAAATTTATAAAACTCTTTAAATTCTCTTCTATTCCAGTTATATTTGAGTCGATAAATCCTATTTTTTCAACATTTGTTAAATGTGTAAAAGTTTTTAAATCATAATCTGGAGAAGTAATAAAAGTGGGTAAATGTGTAACATATTTAAAATCTCTGAAGTCGATAACTTCCATATAGTCACAACTATAATCGCAATAAAATTGTAGATATTTCAAATTTACAAGTTTATTGAGTTCGAGAATATTAGAAATCTCTTCGCCAACGAAAACATCTGCTCCAATAATACTCTCTCTAAATTGAGAAATACCCTTTAAATCTTTCACATTAAAAATTTGAATTGCTTTAACATTTTCCAATTCATAAGTTTGGGAAATTTCTGTGTTAAAAATTTTTGACAACAGGCTTCTTTTAAGTCCGCTTTTGAAATAGAAGACAATTCCATTGGAAACTTCATCAAATTTTTTAATTAGAAACTCATTTTCTATATCACTTGAGAAAATTTTACTATGCATTATACTCCTTTAGAAACTTTATGAATTTCGAATTATAAGACTTTTGGGAAGAGAAAATTGTTCGATAGTTTCTCTCTCTTTCTCTCGCATTTCACCATTATCAGTTTCATGGTCATAGCCGATGAGGTGCAATAGACCATGAATAAAGAGAAGAAGAAATTCATCTTCTTCAGAGTGTTGAAATTCAAAAGAGCCACTTTTTACAAAATCGATGGAAATAGCCATAGAACCTAGCATCTCTCCAATTAGAGGAAAAGAGAGAACATCGGTAGGTTCATCTTTTTGACGATAATCAAAATTCAACTCTCTAATAAACTCATTTTCACAAATTAGAATTTCAAACTCTTTTTGAGTAAGATACTTTGCAATTTCAGAAATTTTCTCCACTGGAGGAGTAAAATCTGTCTGATTTACAATCTCAATCACTCTATACTTCCTGAAAAACCGAATGTTTCACCCTCTATAAGTTTAGACGCAATAAACATTTTAAAATCACCCATAAAATCGGCAACAATATCACTGTAAAGCTCTTTGCTTTCCGAAACTCCTGAAATTCCAGATAATGCAAAAACTATTTTCAAACTCTTCTCATTTTTAAAAATAGAATTTATAGCACTTTCATACTCTGGAAATAGAGCTACAACTTCTGAGAATTTTAAAATATCTTCACTATCTACTGAAGTTGATAAAACCACTGGACTTCCACTTGAACGAACTCCATAAAGATATATCTCTGTTATAGATGAACCGTCCAATTTTCCATTTTCTAATTTTGTCTTTGGAAATATAATCACAAACTTTCTTTCTGTTCCAACCTCATCAACTCTTAAAACTAAAGCTAAATCTTCCATTGAAACTTGAGGCGAAATTTCAAAATCTATGTCCAACATCTTTGGCGATGCTGGTGTAATGTAATCCAAAACTCCAAAACTCCCATCTTTCACTTCTGCAACTTGAAAATACTCTTCGCTACCAAAAAATATCTGGTTCCCAAGAACTGAAAGAGTCTCAGAATTGGAATCTGCTTCTGGATTCGAGACTTCTGTTTCAGAATTGGAATCTGCTTCTGGATTCGAGACTTCTGTTTCAGAATTGGAATCTGCTTCTGGATTCGAGACTTCTGTTTCAGAATTGGAATCTGTTTCTGGATTCGAAACTTCTGTTTCAGAATTGGAATCTGTTTCAGGATTCGAAACTTCTGTTTCAGAATTGGAATCTGTTTCAGGATTCGAGACTTCTGTTTCAGAATTGGAATCGGTTTCTGGATTCGAAATTTCTGTTTCAGAATTGGAATCGGTTTCTGGATTCAAAACTTCTGTCGAATTCGTATCAGAGTTGGAACTAGAACCGCAACTTGCAAGAAGTAGAAGCAGTGGAAAGAGTAGAGCTACTTTCATAGCATTTCAACTTTTCCGTTTCCAGAAGAGATTTCTCCAATTACATATCCGTCACTATTTTGGAGGATTTCATTTAGATTTTCTGGAGAGACAACAAGAACCATGCCAACGCCCATATTGAAGGTTCGCCACATCTCATCTTCAGGAACAAATTGGGAAAGGAGTTTAAATATTTCTGGAGTTTTAATTTTCTCTTTTTCAACTTTTGCATTGAAGTTTTCTGGTAGAACTCTTGGAAGATTTTCAACAATACCACCGCCAGTGATATGAGCAAGAGCAGAAATCTGATTTTTAAATTTCAGAAATTCCTCTACATAAATTCGAGTTGGATTTAGTAGAGTTTCTAAATTCTCTTCAAATTTTTCAGGTATTTTCTCTTTAAAAATCTTTCTGACAAGAGAGTAGCCGTTAGAGTGAATTCCACTACTTGGTAGTGCTACTAAAATATCTCCTACCTTTACATCTTTACCTTGCAACTCACTCTTTTCAGCAATACCAACAGCAAAACCTGCTAAATCAAAATCACCATCACTATACATTGAAGGCATTTCAGCAGTTTCTCCACCAACAAGAGAACATTGAGCCTTTATACAACCATTCGCAATTCCAGAAATTACCTCTTCAGCTTCAGAAACTTCCAACTTTCCAGTAGCATAATAGTCTAAAAAAAAGAGTGGGGTAGCAAAATTGCAGATGAGGTCATTTACACACATCGCGACTAAATCCTCTCCAACTCTATCCAATCTTTTAGACTCAATAGCCAATCTTAACTTTGTTCCAACACCATCAGTTGCTGAAAGAAGCACAGGCTCTTTGTACCCTTTTGGAAGTTCATAAGCTCCAGCAAATGAACCAATTCCACCAACAACATTTTTATCAAAAGTCTTTTTTACAAGAGGTTTTATCTTTTCAACAAGAGAGTTTCCAGCATCAATATCAACTCCAGCATCTTTATAACTGACCAAAGTTAGCCTTTTATTTAAATTGTATCATTTTGTAGAAACCGACCTATCTGTAAATTTCCAGTTTATCTTAATTTAAAATTAAATATATAAAAAAGTGATGATTTAATCAAATTATCCGATAAAATTTTCAGAAAAAAGTTAGGAAATTTTATATGAATTTAGAACAGTTGTTAGCCTATTCAAATCACAATGGAGCTTCCGACCTCCATCTTGTTCACAACAATCCACCGCAAATGAGAATAGATGGTTCTCTTGTGCCAATAGATATGAAACCTTTAAGAGGAAAAGATATTGAAGCACTGCTTTTTCCTCACACAACAGCAGAGCAGAGAGAAGAGTATTTTGAGAATATGGAACTAGATTTGGCTCTTGATTTTAAAAAAGTTGGAAGATTTAGAGTAAATGTATATCGAGCTATGGGAGAGAGTGCTATCGCTTTTAGAACTATTCCAACAGTTGTTCCAAGTTTAGATGAACTCAAAAGTCCAGATATTTTCAAAGAGGTAATTAAGAGAGAAAAGGGACTTATTTTAGTTACAGGTGCGACAGGTTCTGGAAAGTCTACAACAATTTCAGCAATGATAAATGAGATAAATGCGAATTATCACAAACATATTATGACAATTGAAGACCCACTTGAGTTTGTTCATAAAAGTAAGAAATCTCTTATTTCACACCGTAGCGTTGGAGATGATACAAAGAGTTTTCAAAATGCTCTGAAATTCGTTCTGCGACAAGACCCAGACACAATTCTAATTGGAGAGATGAGAGATAGAGAGACAATTGGTGCAGGTCTTACAGTTGCCGAAACTGGACACCTTGTTTTTGGAACTCTACACACAAATTCAGCACCAAGTTCGATAAATCGTATTATTGATGTTTTTGAACCATCAAAACAGAACCAAATTAGAATGCAACTCTCTTCAACTCTAATTGCTGTTATCTCTCAAGTTCTTGTTCCAAAAATTGGTGGTGGAAGAAAAGCGATGTTTGAAATTCTTATAAATAATGCAGCAGTTGCGAACCTCATCAGAGAAGCAAAAAACCACCAAATCTACTCTCAAATGCAGATAAATCAGAGTGAAACTGGAATGAAGACACAGACTCAAGAGATGATAAAAGCGATAAAAGAGGGAAGTATCAGAATTGATGATGCTCTTAAATATTCAAATAGTAGAGAAGAGCTAAAACGAATTTTAGGGAAATAGTTGAGTTTTGAATATGCAAATAGATTAGGAAAAGAGAGAACTCCTTTTCTAATAGTAGTCTCTTATGATAAGAGTAGAGTAGTTGTTGTACCAATTAGCGAACTCCAAAATCATGATATAGAATTTGAGATAGATGGTAACTCTTTTCAGAAAAGAGATGTGAAATATAGTATCTCCTCTTTGGAATTTGAGAAATATAGAGAGAAGTTCCAAAAGGTGATAACTTCAATTCGCAAGGGATATACCTATGTTTTGAATTTGACTTCAGAAAGTGAAATTGAGATAAATAGTGATTTGAAAGAGATTTACAAATATGCTGAAGCGAAATATAAGATAAGATTTAAAGATGAGTTTCTCTCCTACTCTCCTGAAACATTTGTCAAAATTTCTCAAAATAGAATTACAGCTTTTCCAATGAAAGGAACTCTTGATGGCTCAGTTCCAAATGGTGATGAGGTTCTGCTATCAAATCAGAAAGAGTTGGCTGAACATGTCATGATAGTAGACCTTCTCCGAAATGACTTAAATATGGTTGCAACTAAAATTAGAGTTGAAGAGTTTAGAACTATTTCTAAAATTAGAAGTGGTGAAAAAGAGCTGTTTCAGATGAGTTCCAAAATTGTTGGTGATTTAGAAAATGATTGGCAAAGCCAAATTGGAACTATTTTAGAAAAGATACTTCCAGCAGGTAGTATTACTGGAACTCCTAAAAAGAGAACAGTAGAACTTATTTCAGAAATTGAAGAATACCATAGAGGATTTTTTAGTGGCGTTTTTGGAATTTTTGATGGTGAAAATTTTGATAGTGGAGTGATGATACGATTTCTTGAAAAGAGAGGAGAAAAACTTTTCTATAAAAGTGGAGGTGGAATTACACTTGATAGCAGAGTGGAACTTGAGTACAGAGAGATGATAGATAAAGTATATCTTTTTTAACTTTTACAGGAGAGATATCCTCTCCGAAATTTCTTCACTCTATTTAGAAAATTCTTGTTGTAGAAAAGAGAAAATATCGCTTTTTGTAGATTTTGATATTACAAAATGTCCTCTCTGAATGTGTTTCTCCAGAGAGATTTCAAAATCTTTTTCTGTTTCAAACTCTACCTCATCAAAAGTCTCAAGCATCTTTTTATAATGTTTTGAAAAGTCTTCGCTCTCTTTTCCCTTGCCAACAACTTGTTCAAGCCGATACTCGCTACCATCTCGACTCTCCTCAAAAGAGAAATCTCCTTTCACAGAAAGAGAGATATTTATAAAAAATCTCAAAGCCACCCACTTTGGTTCATTTGGAATTTGTAAGTTTTTTAAAACTTTTGGAATGCTCTCTTCAACTATTTTAGATGTTTTAACCAATTTCTGAACCTTTGCTGTTTTGAGATATTTGGAAAACTGAAAATTCCTCTTTTGAAATAGCTACTTCTTCACTACTTGTAAGAAGTAGAGTTAGAGATGGGAAAGTTTTATAGATTTCCAAAATCAGTTTTCGGTTCTCATTTGAGAGACGACCAAATGGAGTATCTACAAAAATTGTTTCTGTCAAATTTGAGATTTCTAATAGAGTTTGAATTAGAATGAAATTTACTATCTGCTTTTGTCCAGCCGAAAGTTGCGATACTTCCAAAGAGAAATCTTTCAGAAAAAGTTTCTCTTCCAGTGGATATTTTTTGTAAAAAGGTTCTAAGTTTTTTTGAAATTCAAAATTGAATTTTTGAACAGATTTCTCAATTTCAGACTCTAAAAGCTCCTTGGTAAGTTCAACTTGCTTATCGATTTCCTCAATACTTCTTAAAGCCGAAACTTTCTCTTTCTGATTTAAAAACTCAATTCTCAAATTAGATTCAACTTTTTTCAATTTCTCTTTCAAAACTCCTATTTTAGAATCAGACTCACTTTTTTGAAGTTCTAAATTTTTCAACTTTTCCGAAAGAGCATTTCTACTCTTCTGCAACTCTAAAGTTTTGGAATTATTTTTAGTTACTTCTCTCTGTTCAGATTTCAACTTTTCTATCTCACTAGAAATTTCAGAAATTTCTGTAAAAAGTTGAAAGAGTTCCTCTTTTGAAATTTCAGTTTTTAGATTTAGGAAAGAACTCTTGAAAATAGAGTAGAAAAGTTCGATAAAATCACTCTTTCCAACTCCACTTTGAGTAGCACTATAAAATTCCTCAAGTCTCTTTTTCAACTCATCTTCACTTTTAATAGTTAGAAAATTTTCATCTTTTGAAACACTACTACTCAAATCACTATTTAGAATTAGAGGAAATTGGAACAGATTTATTTTCTTGAAAAGCTCTGTTTTCTCCTTGAGATTCGCTTCTTCAATTCCAATTTGAGTTTCAAATTTTCCAACTTCTTCACTCTCTTTTACAATTTTAGAATCTATCTTTTGAATCTCTTTGGAAATTTGGGAAATCTCTTTTTGGAGATTCTCTCTGCTCTCTTCCAACTTATGGATTTCCAAACAGAAATCTACTTTCTCTTGATTTAAACTTTTAAATCTGTCAAGCTCTTTACTTTCTGTTTTTTTCAAAAGTCGATTTCGAACTCTCTTTAAATCATTTTCTAAATTTTGGAGAATATCAAAGTCGAAAACGATAGAGATGATTTTTTTAAGAGCTTTTGAGTTGGAAATCGCAATATTTTCAATTTCACCATCAAAAAAGAGAAAATCGAGAATCTCATCTGGAAAATTTGAGTTTAGAAACTCTTTGGCTTCATCGTCTTTGAGAACCTCATCGCCAAAATCTATCTGAAGTTCTATATCTCGAAAGATAGTAAAGTCTTCTGTAACAACTTTTACACTTGCTCTTGAGGTAGCATTTCTATTTTGATAGTTTTCAAAATCTCGACCAAAAGCAAATTTTAAGGAATTTAGAAAAGAGGTTTTTCCAAAACCATTTTCTCCAAGAACCGCATTTCTCTTGGAAAACTCTATCTCGCTTTTTCCAAAATAGGAAAACATATTTTCAATTTCAATCTTTGTAATTTTCAGAAAAAATCCTTTCAAAATGGCTCTGAATTCTATTTTCAATTTCTACCAAAATTCCTCGACGGTCTCTGGAAATCTTTCGCCTCTTTTCAATTTCATATACTCTTTTGAAAAGTTCCAAATTTCCTGAAAAGTTTTCAACTTCAAAAGGAGTTTCTGGAATTTGAAATTTCTCTCTTTTGTATCTATTTGCAATTTGAAAAGCCATGAAATCGATATTTCCATCAAAGTTCCAGAACTCTTGAATTTGCTCAATTTCACTATTTGAGACAAGTTCCTTACCTATCTTTTGTTCGGCTTCTAAAAGTTTTTCCAAAAGCTCAAAACGAACTTCCATCAAAAAATCACCCATACCAGAAGTACCGTTCTTTCGTCGAGGACTTCTTTTTGTTTTGTCTTCTCGAATTTCCATAAGATACTCTCGATATTGATGAAGTGGTTCTAAAACAGTTTCGCCACTTTGTAGCATTCCTTCCATACTCTTATCTTTAGATACCACCGTACAAGTCCAGCACCCAAATCTCGAGCTTCCGCAACTCGGAGAGTCCTTATCAAAAGTCAAACCACATTCATCATTTCCAGAACCTTTTGCATAAATATTTAAAAGTTCTGAATAGCTCTCTCTCCATTGAGGCTTATTTTCTCTTAAAAATTTCCAAACCTCATCAGTAGTCCAGTCTGAAATTGGAGAGAGAATAAAAGCATTTGGAATAACATCGTGAATACTTAAATCTCTATGGTTTCTATCTCGCATATCTATACTTTTTTGACGATTTTCGGACTCATCTCGTCGAACACCTAGAAGCAAAATTATAGAACTATGATTTGCTACAAGTGTTTCAAAATATCTTTGAGTTGGTCTAATTTTCAATCTATCGGTACACCATCTAAAAATGCGATTTGGAGGTGGATACCCCTTGCCTATCATTAAAGAAAAGAAAGAGCTTTGAACTTCAGGCTGAATTAGAACTACCTCTATTGGAAGCCCCTCTTTTCTTACAAAATCTTGTAACTCTAAAATATTTCTTTCCAGAAAATTCTCAATAATTGGAAGTTCAACTTTTGTATCAGACGAAACTATGTAACTCTGCTTGAGTTTCTCACCTCTTCTTTTTAAATCTAAAACTACATCTAAAAAGAGATGTAAAAGAAGTGTAGAGTCCTTTCCGCCACTAAAAGCAATTACAAAAGGTCTATTATCTGAAAGATACTCTTTCTCTATTTTCTGTTTAGTTTTTAATATCATTTAAATCTCTATCTACTTTTCCCCTAACTTTTCTTGAAAAAACTTTTCTCTCTCTTCTAAGGATAGTCTTTCGAGAAGCTGAATTAATGTTATCCCATAATCTGGAATGCCAACATTTTTCCATTTCATAAGACCATCATAACTTATCCCTATTAATTTTGACAACTCTTTCAGGTTTAAACCTATTCTCTTAGCTCTTTTTCTTAAATCTACATATTCCATTTCAAACCTCTTTATGATTGTATCAAATCTAGTTTAAATAGCCATCAGTATATTTATTAAGCTATTTGCAAGAAATAGAACAATAAAATTCTGGTGTCGGTAGTGAAACTATGAAGAGCTAGAAAGTCTGCTATCTAAAATTTAAGGGACTGACCAAATAGAGTATTTTTACGCTTTAACAACCTATATGTCATTTCGAACCCTTTCGGGTGAGAAATCTTTTATTTAGCAAAACGATAAGTTTCCAAGATTTCTCAATCGCTACGCTCATATCGAAATGACAAGAAAGGTGGAAGCCTATTTGGTCAACCCCAAATTTAAAGGAGTTATCTAATGGATAAAACTAATGTTGAGGATACTTTCGTATCTCTTGTTTTGAAAGAGGCTGAAAAAGTTGAAGAGAAATTTGCAAAAGGTGAAACCTTATCATCTAATGATATGCACACACTTGTTCTTAAAACTCAAGTAAATCACATAAATCATCTTGATAAAAAGTTAGATGAAACAGTTGATAGTGTTAAAAAACTTGAACAGAAATTTGAGACCATAGAACGAAAGTTTGAAAATCTTGAGCAGAAGTTTGACGCGAAATTTGAGACCATAGAACAGAAGTTTGAAACTATGGAACAGAAGTTTGAAGCAAAACTTGAAAAAGCTATTAATACTCAAACTAAGTGGCTGATTAGTGGTGCTGGTGTTCTTGTTATTACAATGAAACTTCTTGATATTTTTGCTAAGTAGACTTTGTAAAAGAGTTTCCCGCCACTTACTTATGTTTGCTACAATTTATCTTGAAAGGACAAATGATGAAAAAAGAAATTTCATTAGTAAAGAGAACAACTCAAGAATTAGGAATTACTCAAAAAGAGTTGGCTGAACGGATAGGAGTTTCAGAAAGAACTATGTCTACTTGGGCAAAAGGAAATTTTGAACCTCACATCGGAGTTATGTTAAAAGCTCTTATGAACGAGAGAAAGTATTTTGCTTTAATTGAAGATATTTCAATTTTACAAAGAAAAAGCCTTGACAAAATAGAAAATATCTCAATATAATTTCAACAACAGAACAAAAATTCGTGTTCTTTTAAAAATTTAATAGTTCAAAGAAATAAGATAATGATTTGACCGTCTAATCTTAAATCTAAGAACTTAACCTTTACATATATGAAAGGTAAAACATGTCAAGTGTTAATTTACAGAATTCTATCATAGAATTAGTAGAGAATGAACCAAGAGTTTCTCATAGAGTTATCGCAAAGCATACAAACAATCAAGAGGTTTCAGTTCGGAACTTAATCAATAAGTATCGAGAGAAATTTGAGAGGTTTGGAAAGGTTCATTTTAAAAATGAGGCTATCAAAAACTCGAAAAATAGGGTAAATGAGATAGTAACTTACTTCTTAAATGAACCTCAATCAACTTTCATCATGACTCTTTTAAAGAATTCGGAAACGGTTGTTGAATTCAAATTGCAACTTGTTGAAGAGTTCTTCACAATGAGAGAGATGATTTCTCAAGGGAAGCAAGAAGCTCAAGCTGAAGTTTCTAAAATTTATGAAAAAGAAAAAATAGAAAACAACTTATTGGCTCTAAAGTTTGCTCAAGACAATTTAGCAACTTCTGATGAAGATAAAACAAGAATGGCTAGAAAAATGTTTAACACATTCGGACTTGACACTTCATATTTACCAGATTATATTGATGGAAAAGCCTCTTTCTCTTTAACTCAACTTCTTAAACAAAACGGGGTTGAAATGAGTGCGGTGAAAGTGAATGCACTTCTTGAAGCCGATGGATTTATCGAGAAAAAATTTCGAGACTCTTCTAAAACAAAACTTATTAAAGATGATAATGGCGATGAGGTAGAGATAAAGGTTCAAAAGCAGTTTTGGTCTATTACAGAAATTGGTGAAGAGTTTGGAAAGAATGTAGTTTCTACTCATGGAAGCTCTGCTGAAACTCAAGTTAGATTTTATGAAGATAAGTTCTCTGAACTTCTTGAAAAACTAGGCATAAGCTGTAACAAGTTGATAGAGCCATAAGTTTTTTGCAATATTTAAGAGGTTTCTAATACCTCTCAAATATTTTATAAAATATCTAGTTGTTTTCCTTAAAAAATTCGTCATCAACTTTATAAATATGTAATGTTTCAATAATTTCTATTCCAATTCTATTTTCTACAAGAAGAGAAACCAGTTTTTGACCATCAATTAAAACAATATTTTTAGATTGCTTTTCTATATATTCTCTAGCTTGTTTTGTGAAAGTTGATGTTGATATATAAACTCCCTTGTGGTTATGTTCCATAGCTCCAACAAATTGCTGAAGTTCAGGTCTTCCAATAGATTTATCACTATATCTTTTAGCTTGAATATAAATTTTTCCTAAACCTAATTTATCTTCAAAAATAATGCCATCAATTCCACCATCTCCACTTTTACCATTAACAAAACCAGATTTACTTTTATCCCAACCATAACCCATTTTTAAAAGGAGTTTTACAACAAGTTCTTCAAAGAAACTTGGCTTAGAATTTAAAATAGTTTCTAAAAGTTCCTGTTCAATATCTCTTTTATGTTGTTGAATATGTTCGCTAATTGTCTCTTCTGGTAATTTTTCTTGATTTGATAGTTTTACATTTGTAGTTTGATTTTTCTCATTCTTTTCAAGAAGATAGTAAGTTGTGAGAGATTTATTACTATCAACTATTTTGAAATATTTATTTTTTTTTGACGATGGAAAATCTAACCCGATACAGTGTCTTCTCAACTGTTGTTGAACAACATTAGATGGGTCTTTTGCCTTAAAACTATAAAAATTATTTTGAACTATTTTCTTATATATTTCTCGATGAGGTAGAGGTTTTCTTTCAATTTTCAACACCTCTTGAATTGCTTCCAATATAGTCAAACTATATCCTCAAATATAGGAGTATCTTTTTCGAAATGGTTTGGAAGACCCTTATGTTTTTGAATGTTTTCTAACAAAGAGAAGCCTTTTAAATCTTGAAAAAGCCTATATTTCACAAAACTACGAGAGAAAAAAAATCTTGACCTATCAAACATAACTAAGTCTCTATGAATATCTTTCTCTTCTGTAAAAGTTCTATCCATATTTCGAGCATCATAAGGAATAAACATATATTTTGTAAAAACTCCCTCAAAATCGATATAATTTTTAAACTTATCAACATCGTCTAATTTCTTTAACCAATTTTCTCCTGTTGCACACTGTCCTAAATAAATCTCTATATTTGTCATATTTATATCATTTGGGAAATATTTCCAAGCAACAATATCTAAACCACCGTCACCACTATTTCTTTTATCAAAATAGTGTGATTTATATTTTGTTTGATACTTTAAATTTTTTGCCAAATTATCTACTTTTTCTTGAAGAGTTCCTCTATATCCAGCTTCATTAGAAGCTCCAAATTGATAAACTTGAGTGCAATTTCCCAAATATCTCTTAAATATTCTATATGAAAATGTTTCAAACTCATTTTCCAATATCTTATCTTTTCCAAAGATATGTTGTTGATTTATATATTGTAGAGATGAGGTTAGTAGTAGAAATAGATAGCTATTGTGATAAAGTTCTAAGTTATCTTTTAATTTTATAGAAGATACAACTCCATTTTTAACTTCAAAAGGATAAAACTCTTTGAATGTATTTTGTCGTACTTCCAAAATTTGAAAAAGTTCTAAGATATAACTATCTTCTTCGTCCTCTTTTTCAGCACCATCTTCTTTTCCAAACCTCATCGCTACATCAGATTTTGATAAAGAGTCTCCACTTGCTAAAACTAAGAGTTCAATATAATCGCAAAAATAGTGCTGTTTATATTTTGCTTCAGATGGTGGTGTGCTTAAATTTCTAAATGTCCCACTCATCTTTTTTCTTATCCTCAAGACTATTTTTCAAACTTTTACAAATTTCTACAATCTCTTTTAAATTCTCAATTAAACTTTCATCATACTCTATTTTATGAACATAACTTTGTGCATTTTGAAGAGTATTTTTAGCTTCATAAAGCTCATTCCTAAAACTACTTTCACTCTCTTCTAAACTTTTAAAAGCATCATCTAAACTTTCACCATCTAAAAAATGTTTTGTAGCTTTTTTATTTCCAAGAACTTCATTTAATTTTTTTAAGTCATCACCATTTCCTAAAACTCGACTTCTGTTTTGGTCGTTTTTTTCAAAGAACAGACGAGTAAGAGTTTCTAAATTCTCTTCATTTACTTCTTCTAAAGGATTTTCTTTATCTAAATCAACACCAACAAATCTATTTATATTTCCTCTGTTTAAAAAATCTGCAATGTAATTGAAATGGAAAGTAGTTTTATCAAGTCTTGGTATTTTGTAAAAGCCATTATCTTCAATAATTTCATAAATCTCATATCCAATCAAAAGTCGTTTTACATAATTACTTTTACTTCCAATCTCTTTTGCTAACTCTCTTGACTGTTCATGTAAACTCTTATTTTTATAATATTCCCGAAGTTGAGAAAGGTATTTGGCTTTTGCTAAAACTCCCCAAGATTTAACTCCTGTAACATGTCTATACCCAAGATACTTTAATATCTCTTCTCTCTTCTCAAAAACTAAACATGGTATCTCTTTTGGTCTCTCTTGAGTCTCTTTTAAAATTTCTTTAACTTTTCTTTTATGAAGAGTTGCCAACTCTGGATAATTTAAGAGCTTTACAGCTGTAAGTCGTCTATTTCCTTCAATTACAATATATTTTCTTCCTTGTGGAACTACTAAAATTGCTTCACCAACAAAAAAACCACTCTGTCCAATTGCCAACATAAGTTCTAAAATAGAAGCATCTTGAAGCATCCACTCTATTATCTCATTTTCACTTTTTGCTTGAATTGGTAATCTCGGATTTTTAAAGTCAAAATCTAAATCATCTACTTTAATATATTCTATATTTTTAGACATTCTCTAAGTCTTCCCATCTTTTCAAAGCCAACTCTACTACTTTGTCTAAGTAATCTTCCATACTTTTCTTTGTCCAGCTATCATAATCAGCTATCTTCTCATTCAAAGCCAATTCACTACTATTGTAAATATGTTTTTTACTTTTAAAACAGCCAATTCCAGCAGAAGAGTTTTCCTCTTTTCTTAAAATAGTTAGGTTTTTCATAAGGTGAAGTTCTTTTTTATGCTCTTCTTCTGAAAAGTTATCTTTCCAACAGCTATCTAATTTCTCATACTCTTGTGGTAAAACATGTTCAACTGAAAACTCTTCAAAGTTCTCTCTACTTAAAGCAAACTCACTATCTAAACTTTTTTCAAGTGCAAAAAGAATAGCTTTAGTAGATGTTTTATTATCTTCATAAAGATTTCTATTTCTCAAGCTCTCTTCAAACTCGTCTCTTTTTGGAAATCTCTGTTGTTTACTCTTCTCTTCTAAGAAATTTATAAATTGTGAAACTTCTATATTTTCATATTTACAGAGGAGAGCAAAAATATTTTTTGTTGCACCTGGAGGAAGACCATAAACAAATCTTCTAACATAGAAGCTCTCTATAATTTTCCAAATCTTTGTAAAGAAAGGACTCTCTTCTTTTCTAATTTTCATCAAGAAAGGGAAGTAGGCTTCTATATTGAAGTAAGGAAGAATAGAGAGTTCTTCAAAAATAGAACCATTTTTCAATTGAAGAAAAATATCTTTATATGAACTTATTTCAAGTAGCACATTTTGAACTTTCTCAAATTCATTTTCGGCCAAAAAATTCTTGAAATATTTATTTACAAATTCATCGTAAATAGCATTGCTGGAGACAACTCGATTTAGTTTTAAAGTGAGAAAGTAGCTTATAAAAATAGCAAACTCTTTTTCACTCATATCATATTCCAAAGTCTCCCAAAGTTCTGAATGAAGTTTTTCTTGCTCTACTCTCTCTAATTTCATAAAGATAGAGTTTTTGATGAGGTCTGTATCTTTAAGTTTTAAACCACCATGTATACTTGAAAATACAATTTGAGGATTATCTTTCTCAAGTTCAAGAGTAACTTTAACAATTACAACTCTCTCTATTTTGGAAAGCAGGGTTTGTATCTCTTCAAAAGAGTAGCTACTTATCTTTTGAGAACTATTGAAAAATTTGTAGGTTTTTATAAGATTTGAATTTTTATCTTTGGAAATTGATAGGTTTTTATACTCACCGAGAACCAATTTATTGTAGATTTCTCTATCTTTATTTTTGTTTGATAGAGATAAGCGAACTTTATCATCTCCTTTTTGCCACTTTCTAATTAGATAGTTCTCTTCAATTTGCTCTTGAACTATTTTAATATCTTCAAGAAACATTTTGAATTTTTTCTCTTTTTGTAACTTTACTAATCTATCCCGAATTACAATATAGAGAATAGAGAGTGTTGTAATTCTCTGCTGACCATCAATTATATTTATATATACGCTATTCTGCTCATCAGCAATATAAACAATAGAGTTTATAAAATGAGTTGAGTTCTCATCTTCTATGTTTTCAATATCTTCCCAAAGAGTTTGAACTTCTTTATCTTTTTTTGTTGTCCATTCATAAGCTCTTTGATAAATTGGAATTAGTAATTTTTTCTCTTGTTGCTCTTTCAAAAATTCTATGAATTTCTTTTCAGTAGCCTCCATTTTAACTATCCTAAACAATTTTCACTATTTTACTTAAATAAAAGTAAAAGATGATAAAATCGTTATTGCCAACCCTTTGAAATAACAAAGAGCAATTTTGGTTCTACTTTTAGACTATAATTCTAACAATTCAATAGAGGAAAAATTTTTATGAATATAGATGATACTCTTTTAGAAAAGTTAGAGAAACTCTCCTATCTTGAAATTGAGAGTTCAAAAAGAGCAGATGTTGAAGAAGAACTAAGTCGAATTTTGAATTTTGTTGAAAATCTTCAGAGTGTTGATACAGCTGGACTGCCAGACAAATTTATTATGAGAGATATAGAAGCTCATCTTAGAGATGACAAGCCACTTAAAAATGAAGAAGTTCCAAACTCTATTTTGGAAAATGCACCTCATCGCGAAGAGAACTCATTCTTTGTTCCAAAAATTATTGAGTAGGAGAAAAAGTTTATGGAAGAGCAATTAGCTGAACTATTTTCGTCAATGCCGTATCTGGTAAGTTTTCTAGGAGGAATTATAACTTTTGTTTCACCTTGTGTACTTCCTCTAATACCCGCTTATCTCTCTTATATTTCAGGACTCTCTTACTATAAGATATCTGGTGAAGAGAAGATGACATTTGGTGAGAGAATGCAGATAGCTCAAGCCTCTCTCTCTTTTATATTAGGCTTTAGTCTTATCTTTGTCCTTTTAGGTACTGTTTTAGAAGGTGCTGTTGGAGAGTATCTCCGTTCTGAAATTGTTGCCTATATTGCTGGAGCTATTGTAATCATCTTCGGTCTCCACACAATGAAAGTTATAAATATCTCTTTCTTAAATATGGAGATGAGAAGTAACTTTGGAACAACTGAAAAGCAGAGTGGTATAAAGAGACTTGTAGCTCCTTTTATTTTGGGACTCTCTTTTGCTCTTGGTTGGACTCCATGTGTAGGTCCTATTTTAGCAAGTATTATGATGTACTCCTCAAGTCAAGGTGGAGAAACTGTAATTTTAATGTCTCTCTTTGCATTAGGTTTAGCAATACCTTTCTTTCTATCTGCAATGGCAACAAGTTATGCAATGGGAGTTATGGCAAGAATAAAGAGACACTTTAGATTAGTGGAGATAGTTTCAGGTCTGCTTTTAATTATAGTTGGTTTTGCTATTGCTTTTGGAACTTTAGATACGCTAACTGGTGTTATCTCAGATGCACTAGAGAGTGAAGAAGAGTTTTATGAAGAGAATGATAGTGAAGATATAAATTTTGATGATTTTGATGATATGGAGTTGGAAGATGAGGATTTTGAGATAGAAGAGTAAAAAAAAGAAGAGTCTTAGACTCTTCCATTTTACAAATACTTTCTAATATCCTCTTCTGAATATTTTGTTTTATCAAACTTCACAACTAATAGTGCTTCACTAACATTTAAATACCATTCACTTATAGCATCTATATCACCTCTTTCCAATTTCTGCTGTAAAAAGTTGGAGTGTTTAAGATATATATTTCCTTTTGGAACTGGATTTACAATTTTTAAAGTCCACAAAAACCATACTACTGAAAAAGTGGTGATGAGGTATCCAAATATCTCCAAACTTCCAACATCTAAAAATATTCCTGAGGTAGTTCCTCCAACAAAAGTTCCAAAATAGGCGAAAGAGTTTGTGTATCCAAGAGCTTTTCCTTTCTCATCTACTTTGGTGGATTTACTTGCCATCGATTGAATTAGTGGTTCTATTAAATTGAATGCGATGAAAAATACAAAGAGAGAAGTTATGATAAAAATCTCGCTATTTCCAAAAGTTAAAAGTACTGAAGTAACTATAAAAAGAAAAGAGGAGAGTAGAAATACAGTTTTCGGTTTTCCCCCTTTTTCTCCAACTTTTATCGCTATTGGCATCGAGAGAAGCCCAACAAACATTGCAGGAATATATAGTTGCCAAAGTTCACTTCTATCCCAAAAGAAAGTTTGTGTAAGAAGAATTGGAACAACCATAAAAGTTATTGCCATGATTCCCTTTTGTAAAAATGAGGCTAAAAAGAGATATTGCAAAATTCTATTTTCAAAGACTTTTACTCTTTTGCTACTTTTCATATAGTGAATTTCAACTTTTCCGCTATTTTCAAGTTTTATGGCGATATAAATTGCTAGAACAGTAAAAATTGCTGTTATTCCAAAAAGAGTGTCTACGCCAAAATAGCCTCCAACTGTTGAGCCTAAAATCATTGAAATTGCAAAACCCATAGCAATTGTTGCACCAATAATTGCCATAGCTTTACCTCGCTCCTCTTCACGAACAACATCTGAAACTGAAGCACTTACAACAGAACCAATTGCTCCAGCACCTTGGAGAAGACGACCCAAAATTAGAGTGTAAATATCAGTTGCAAAAAGTGCAATAATAGAACCTATCAGAAAAATTATAAGTCCAAAAATAATAACTCTTTTTCTACCAACTCTGTCACTCCAAACACCAAATGGAACTTGGAAAACTGCTTGAGTTAAAGCGTATCCTCCTACAACAATTCCAACAAGAAGTGGAGTTGAATTCTCTAAAGAAGAGGCGTAAACTGCTATTAGTGGTAATACTAAAAAAATACCAAAAAATCGAAGAAATATAATGCTATTTAGAGGTAAAATCTTTTTAAACAAATCTATCCTTTGAAAAATCGAATTCTACCGAAGAGTTTTTCAAAGAGTTTGGTATCATAATAGAAAAATTGAAAATCAGAAATCTATTTTTTATTCTATTTCCTATACTTCTATTTTCTGAGCAGATAAAGATATATCGAGATGGTATTGTTCCAAGAACCTCATCAGATGAGAGTAAATATATTAGAATTTATCTAAATCATGAAAACAGTTCTCAAAATCAAGTCCTACTATCTGGTGTTTCACCCTCTTTTTCAATAGATTTGCCAGTTGCAAATCGCTGGAAAGTTTTAGGAGCTAGAGCTGAAATTCACTATACTCCCTCTATTGCTCTTGAAGAGGAACGCTCTTTTTTAGCTATTAAACTCCATGACTATACGCTTAAACAGTATCAACTCATTGAAAATAAGTATGTTGATGATGGTGAAAAAACTGTAATGTTGAAAATTCCTCATGAGAGAATGGAAAAACACAACCTATTCTCAATTCAGTTATACCAACACTACTTTGCAACTCGAAAAGAGGATATGACTTCAGCACCTGAAGTTTGGACTCAAATAAATTTGGAAGATAGTTTTGTTGAGTTAGAAGTTGAAAAAAGGGAAATTCCAAAAGAGTTGTCTTCTCTTATTGGTCGAGTATTTGATATCTATAATCCTGTTGAACAGAGAATAAATTATGTCTTTCCAAATATGGAAGATAAAACTATTTACAACTACGCTTTCTTCTCTTCTGTTCTTGGAAAGATACTTCAATATCGTCAAATAGATTTTACAGTTTCTAATGGAGAATTTAAATTTGATAGAGACAATCTTATAATTGCTACCACTGACCAATTGAAAGAGATTTTTGATAAAAACGGTTTCGGTTTTCAAATTCGAGGAAATGTAAATATATATCGAAACCCAAAAGACAAAACTCTTGCTATCATCATTATTACAGCAAAAAGTGAAGAGAAACTTAAAAAAGTTCTCTTTTCAACTTTTGGACTTGACATGAACTTGAACTCTGGAAATAGCAAAATTATTAAAGATATTTTATATCCAAAAAAGGCTAAACCTTACTCTTCTCCAGAGTTTGTTGGTAGTGGTCAAAAGATAAGTTTTAGTGATTTGGGATATGAGACCAAAACTTTTAGTGGTTTCTTCACACCACCTTTAGATTTAGAATTTAAACTCTATCCTGACCTTTTCTTTCCAAAAAAGGAGAAAGGTGACATATATGTTGATTACATATTTCCAATTGCTGTTACAGAAGAGTCTATTGCAAATGTTTTTATAAATGATGTCTTTGTCTCTCAAGTTAAGATGTTAGAAGAGAAAGACTCTCAAACTCTTAAAAGCTATCTGATGATGGACTCTAAAACTTCAAGTCGCTATCCAGCAGATTTACTCAAAGGTGGAAAGAATAAGTTATCTGTCCAACTTAAAATGATACCGATGGGCTGGAACCCTGAGTCTCTAAAAGCCACTGTTTTAAAAGAGTCCTATTTTGAGATACCAGAAGCTCAACACTGGATAGCAATGGCAGACTTGAAAGATTTTATCTCATCAGCTTTTCCCTACTCTATCTATCCAGATTTACAAGATACTCTTTTCTTATTAACAGATAAAAAGAGTCACACAATTGAAGCTCTTATGCAGATAGCTCGTTTTCTTGGAGAGAGTGTGAAATATCCTCCATACTATATGGAAGTTCGTTCAGATTTAGAAGAGGGTAAAGAGAAAAATATAATTATGGTTGGAACTTATAATGAAGAGTTTAAAGAGATTTATGAAAATGCCCCTCTAATTTTAGACTCTCAAGGATATGTTCGAGATATAGACCTCTCAAACAGGTTTGCTGAAACTTTAGAAGAGTTGGAAGAGAGAGATGTGGCAGAGTCTTTAGAAGATAGAGAGAGATTTATTCGAACTTTTGAGACAACTCAAAATAGCGAATATCTTGTAACACAATTTTTCCAATCTCCTTTTCACAATGATAAAACAGTACTCATGTTTTCTGGACAAGATGGAAATATTAAAAAAGAGTTGAAACAGATTTTAGACTCCAAATTTCGACACAAAATTAGAGGCGATTTAGTAGTTTCTAAACTTGCTACTGAAGAGCAGAGAGAAATTTTCAACTTCAATATAAAAGATGACTATTTTATAGGAAATTTAAGTAAAGTTTCCCAATTCTATTTTTACATCTCTAATAATCCAATTCTATTTCTCTTTATATCTCTATTTGTAATTGTACTTTTAACATATCTTTTAAGAAAGACACTTCTATTGTATAAAGCGAGATATCATGATGATGCAGATGCTGCTGGTTAGGAGTAAGATTTGGTAATAGCTCTTGATATAGGTTTAAAAAGAGTTGGAGTTGCAATTTCTCCAGATAGAAGAATTGTCTCTCCAATGAAAGCAATTTTACGAAAAAATCGGAAACAGGCTAGTAGAGAAATTTCTGAACTTTTGAAAAAATGGAAATGTGAAACTCTACTTGTTGGAGTTCCTAATGGTTCAAATAGAGATGAGATGTTTCGTAGGTTCTCACACTTTGTATCTCTTTTAGAGTTTTCTGGAGAAGTTATCTATTTTGATGAGGATTTATCTAGTTTTGAGGCAAAAGAGCTTATGAAAGGAGAAATTCGAGAGAAGAGAGATGGTCGGATAGACTCCATCTCAGCCAAGATTGTTTTAGAAAGGTACTTGGAAACTTTGTAAACACCAGCTTAAGGCTGGTGGTACAAAAGAGACTATTTTCCTCCTCGATTTCTAAGCCAAGTTGGTATATCTAAATATTCATCACCATTGCCTCTATCATTTTTACCAAAACCACCTGTTCTATTGCCAGTTTGACTTCTTTGTGGAAAAGGAGAAGAATGTCTATTTATACCACTACCTAAACCGCCTGTTGGATGAGGTCTTGGAGGAAAATTAGATTGTGGTGGAGGAAAAGAGCTGTTTTGAGCTGGAGCTTCATAACTACTCTCTTGTGGAGTTGGTGTAGGTGTTGGCATAGGCTCAGGTTTTGGAACTTCTTTCTCAATTTGATGAGCTGTTGGACGAGTTGTTGTTCGTGTAATAAACGGGTCTTTTTTTGGAGGTCCCTCTTTTTTTGTCACACCACTACTTGCTTTCTTCTCATCAATTCTCTCAAATCCTGTTGCAATAAGAGTTATTTTTACAAAATTGTCTGGAACTTCAGGGTCTGTATTTGTTCCAAAAATAATAGTTGCATCTGGGTCTGCCGCTTCTCTAATTATCTCCATAGCATCATTCATTTCTGCAAGAGGATAGTTTGGATGAGTTGAGAAGTGAACAAGAACTCCCATTGCTCCATTTATTGAAATGTTATCAAGCAAGGGAGACTCAATTGCACTTTTGATTGCTTCATAAGCTGATTTTTCACCTTCAGCTTCTCCCATACCCATAAGTGCAAGACCTCTATGACTCATAACTGTTCGTAAGTCTGCAAAGTCAAGATTAATATCATTTTCACCACTACCCAAAATAATACCACTTGCCCCAACAACAGCTCTTGAGAGAACATCATCTACAATTTTAAAGGCATCTTTAATCCCAACATTTCTCTCAA
Organism: Candidatus Thiovulum imperiosus; assembly: GCA_024281175.1. Classification (GTDB taxonomy): domain Bacteria; phylum Campylobacterota; class Campylobacteria; order Campylobacterales; family Thiovulaceae; genus Thiovulum_A; species Thiovulum_A imperiosus. The sequence goes on along the minus strand of JAMJTW010000014.1, from coordinate 66,486 downwards.
CTGTTTGAAGAAGTTTGTCATTTGGAATTACAACAATTGAGTCACTCTGTTTCTTTAACTCTTCAAGTCCTTGAAGTGCTACTTTGCTTCTTCTTCCACCTTCAAAAGAGAAAGGTCTAGTTACAACTGAGATTGTTAAAGCACCCATTTCTCTGGCAATTTGTGCAATAACAGGTGATGCTCCTGTTCCTGTTCCTCCACCTAATCCTGCTGCAATAAAGACAATATCAGCACCTTCAAGGTATTCTCTAATTTCATCTTTGCTCTCTTCTGCTGACTGTCCACCAATTTCTGGTTGCATTCCAGCACCAAGACCCTTAGTTATTTTTTCACCAAGTTGAACTTTATTTTCACAAAGAGATTTTTCTAAAACTTGGGCATCAGTATTTGCAACAATTAGTTCAATTCCTGAAATACTGCTTTTTATCATGTGGTCAATCATGTTACCACCACCGCCACCAACTCCTATGGCTTTTATCTTAGCACCACTAGGCTCTTCACTTAAAACTTCTTTAATATTTATATTATATGACACTGTTTATCTCCTGTTTAAAATAATTGTGTTACCCATTGCCATAACTTTGAGAGTTGGCTATTTTCATTCTGATTTTTATCTCCACTTTTTTTATTCAACTGTACATTTTGATAGTAGTTATTATTTGGTAACTCATTTTCGATTGGTTGAATTCCACCAAATGAGCCACTATTTCCTATATTTGGCTGTTGCACTCTATTTGGAGGCTGATTTGTTCTTCCACTATATTGAGGTGGTTGAGGCATATTTGGTTGGGGCATAGTTGGTTGCGGAGGTTGTACAGGTTGTCTAGCTCGACTTACACCTCCTAAAGAGCCTGGACCAATATCACTTAAAGAGACATCTCTTGATGTTACTCTCTGTTCTTCAACACTATCTTCATTGTAAAGCATATCTCCATTTGAGTCAAATTCATACAGAGAGTAGTTTCCTGTTGAATACAGCATAAGACCTATTGTTGAAGAGAAAGATGGGTCTTTCAAGTCATTAAACAGTCCACTTATATCTATCGGTTTGGCAAGTCTAACAGGAGCTTGAAAAATATTCATAGCTAACTCTCGAACACCCTCAAGTTTTGTTAATCCTCCTGTTAAAACAAAACCAGCACCAACATCTCTTCTAAGTCCACTATTATTAATATGCTCTTCAATAAGCTCTAGCGTTTCTGTTGTTCTAGCATGAATAACTTGTCCAACAATATCTAAAGAGACCTCATGAGTAGAATTCTCATCTCCTATAACTGGAAGTTCGATGAGGTCATCACTAAAGAAATTCAAATTTCCATAAGTTATTTTAACTTTCTCAGCAATATATACAGGTGTGTGTAAAGCCATAGATAAGTCATTTGTAATATGTGTTGAACCAACTGCTAAAAAACCAGCATGTCTAATAGAGTTTCCAGCAGCATGAATTACAAATGAACTTGTATCTCCACCTAAATCTATAACAGCACAACCCAGATTTTTCTCATCATCATTGACAGTAGAGATATAAGAAGCGTAGCTATCTAATACAATTTTTGAAACTTTCAAGTTTGCAGATTCCACTGCTCTTTTCAAGTTATTAAAATTTGACTTTGGAGTTATAATTATATGGACAAATGCTTCTAATCTTGAAGCATTCATTCCTAAAGGGTCTTCAACATAGTCGTGTTCATCAACTTTAAAATTGTATGGTAGAACATGTAAGATATCATAATCTGAAGGTATTTGAGCATTGTACTGAGCAGTTTGCATAACTCTTTTAATTTCTGCAATTGTAATCTCTCCATTTGGGACATTTACAATTCCATGACTATCAATACCTTTGGTTAATGCACCAGAAATAGAGACAATGGCATTTGTATCAAAAGCACCTGCAACTCTTTTAGCATTCTCAAAAGCAGATTTTATAGAACGAGCGGCTAACTCTATATTTGTAATAGAACCCTTTTTTAAGCCTTGAGATTTTTCAACTCCAGCTCCAATAAGTCTAACATCATCTCCTCTAACCTCTGCAATAATCGCACAAACTTTTGTTGAACCAATATCTATTGCCAGAAGTTTGCTAGTACTCTCCAAGCCCTTATCCTTTAAAATAGGTTTCTACTGGATAATAAAATTCCAGTTTCTTAATCAGATTTTCATCTAATAACTGCTCTTTAATATTTAAAATTGTAGAAGTTTCAATATCTATCTTATTTTCCCCAACTCTCTGTTCTAATACTCTATAAAGAACAACATTAGAATTAACTTTAACAAAACCGTTATTTACAGGTTGTGTAAATACATCGCCTAAGAATGTATTAGCATCTTCAGGTGAAAGTCCATCGATTTTATCTATATCAGAAATTTTTATAAAACCACTCTCTGTGCCTTGGAATGTTTTATAATCACTTTTTGCAATTTCCATAAGTTTATCTTCTTTTTTCTGAAACTCTAATTCTGCTTCCACAATATCTTTTACATCTTCAAATTTTTCAAGTTGTGGAGAAACTATCTCTTCAAGTTTTATAGATACAAATCTGTTTCCAGAAAAAACTGGTTTTAAATAACTTCCTACTTCAGAACCTTTGAGTTTTTCCATCTCTTCTAAAGAGAGAAGTAAATTTATGCTTCCAATTTCATCAGAGAAAACCTCATCACTATATTCACCTTTTTTAAATGCAAGATACTCTTTTAAAGCACTATTTTTTGTTGCATCTTTTAAGATATCTTCTCTAATTTCCTCTTTAACATCTTCAAAAAGACCATTATAATCCAATGCGTGAGTGTTGTAATACTCTTCAATTTCACTATCGTTAATATCTTTTTCAATTAAAGGAGTCTCTATATAGGAAATCTTATATTTCTCATCAGTTTTATATTTCTCTTTTGTAAGTTCCCAAGCAGAAATCACCTCATCATCAGTTACAGAAACTTCAACATCATAAAAACTTAGAACTTTATACTCTAACTTGTCTTCTAATTTTGTCAAAGAGTTGAATATCTCTTTTTCCAAAGGAGTGACATCAATTTTTAACAGTTTTTGAAGTTTTGTAATTAGTATAACTTTTGAAATTCTACCTTCATACTCTTTAGGAGTCATTCCACTATTTTTAAGAACAAATTCATACTGTTCTCTACTGAAATTTCCATCTTGTTGAAAATCTTTTGTATTTAATATATGTTCTGCTATTTCTTTATCTAATACTATTAGTCCAAAATCTTTAGCTACATTTAATAGTAATGCTTCTCTTTTTAACATGTTGAATGCTGTTTCTTGAAGCCCCATATTTCTAGCCTGTTCTTCATCAAATTGACCACCAAACATTTGAGAGTAGTAGCCATAAAGATTACTATAAGTTTGCTGTAACTCAGACAGTTTAATTTCTACATCTCCGACTTTTGCAATAGATGTAGCTTTACTTCCATAACTATAACTTCCCCAACCTACAAATCCTGCACCTATAAATGCAAAAGCACTTATCCATAAAGTAACTACTAAATACTTTTTATTATGTTGCATCCAACCTATCATATATTATATCCTTGCTCTATTTTTGAAATATTACTAAAATTTTCCGATATTTTGTAAAAATTACGTCTTAATATCTAAAATATTATTTTGAGTGAAAGAGTATAGAGGTTGTATCTCATCTTTAATAATTTTTATTGATACATCCATCTCTTTAACTACATCGCTAACACCTATGTTTCTATAAAGAAAATCTCTAGTCTTTTCAAAGTTTACTTCCAAATTCAGACTAGCTTCTTTGTTAAAATAGACAACTTTACCTTTCATAGCTCCTAAAGTCTCAAAAGCAGCATAAAAGTCTAAATTTCTAACTTCCTCTTTCCCATTTTGTCGCTTCTCTTTCTTCCCATATTTATACTGAAACATTCCACTTCTATCTTGATATGTGACAGGAATAGAGATAACATTCTGCTCCATTGACAATAGTAGTTGATTTAAAAATAGAAACTCCTCTCTACTGTTACTATTTGCCATGTTTGATATTATTTCACTCTTGAACTTACTCTGAAATGATGAGCCAAAATTTTGAGAAAAGGATTGTAAAACTTTTTTTGCGTCTAAATAGGCATAATCTCTAATTTGATTAAAGAATGATGGCTGTTTAATTAGATTTTTAACAACTAACTTTTCACCCCGCTTATGAGTAACTTCACCCCAATATTTCATGCCTGGGTCTAAGTTTCTTTCACTTTCTGCAAAACTCTTTTTTCCATTCATCTGAAGAAGATAAGTTGAAGGGTCAATTCTCTGAAGAATATCCATAGTTATTGGTAGTTTTGAGCCAAACTTTATAAGACCAGCTCTACTACTCTGTTCTGCATTAGCTCTATCAACTTTTTTAATATTGTTCATAGGAAAAAGGGTGTCATACTTCATAAGTTATTTGGCAATAATATTAGTTATTGCATCCTTTCTTAAAATTTTGTGAAAAAATTGATTTTGTAAATATTTTATCTAAGATTTAAATATTCTATTCCAGATGGGAGGAAATAGTGAGAGAATATATAGAGCAAAATAGCTTAAATTCAAACTTCTGTTTTTTTTAAGTTCCTCTTTCGCTTTTCTATTTTCTCCTATTTTCATCAAATATCTAGCTTTATAGTAAGAGACTTTTGCATAAGCTATTTTCACCTCATCACTATATTTTTTTAAAAATTCAGGATTTTCTTCAAAGATAGCATCTAAAGTCATTTTCATCTCAATCCACCATCTCGCAATCTTCTTATTTGTTAAAGAGCTAGAAACTAATCTGTACTTTACAAGAGGTTCTGAAACAACAGCTACTTGATATTTTGAAACTATCTTCATAAAAAGGTCAAAATCTGGAGAAAACTCCATTTTTGGATTGAAAGAGATTGGAATATTGTTTCTAATTGCAACAGATTGCATATTTATCTCATACCTTAAAAGTTGTTGTTTAAAAACATCTCCACTCTTTGCAACTGCAACAAGTTTTGCCAACTCTTTTGAATTCTCATCAATAAACATTACAGAGGAGTAACACATTGCAAGACTTTTATCTGAGTCTAAAATCTCTATCTGCTCTTTTAATTTAAATGAATACCAAACATCATCAGTATCTAAAAAAGCTAAATACTCTCCTTTGCAAAACTGTAAACCAAAATTCCGAGCTTCTCCAAGAGACATAAAGTAAGGAGTTTGATGATATTTAACTCGACTATCATAATTTAAGGCAATTTCTTTACTATTGTCTATTGATGAGTTATCTATAAAAATAATTTCCCAATCTTCAAATGTTTGCGAGTAAATTGAGTTCATTGCTTCAACTAAATATTTTTCACAGTTATAACAGTTCATTAAAATTGAGAATTTCATAAAAAGCCTTTATTATTATCTTTTTCGATAAGATAGAGCTTCTAAAATATGGCTTCTACCTATCTCTTCAACTCCTTGTAAATCAGCAATAGTTCTTGCAACTTTTTTGATTTTAGAAATGCCTCGTAAACTTAAATTAAATTTTTCAGAGGCTTGAATTAAAGTCATATTTGTCTTATCGTCAAGTTTTATAAACTCTTCTAATTCTCTCTCTTCAAGTCTTCCATTTAGAAATTTTTGTCCCCGTTTCATCTGTTTTTCAAACGCATTTAAGACACTTGAAAACATTTTATTAGAAGAGATAGTTGGAGTATCTTGAGCTGAAACTTCACTCATTGCAACATATAAATCTATTCTATCCCAAAATGGTTCTGATAATATATTTTGGTATCTCTTAATTTCCAAGTCTGAACAGCGACAACTTTTTGTTTTAGAGATTAGATATCCGCATGGACATGGGTTCATAGCACCAACAAAAAGGAAATTTGCTGGATATAGAATTTTGGAATTAACTCTTGAAATAAGAATAGAATAATCTTGAAGAGGTTCTCGAAGAGCTTCTAATATCTGTTTTGGAAAGTGGGGAAGTTCATCAAAAAATAGAATTCCAGAATTTGCCATTGAGACTTCTCCAATTTTGGCACTTCTTGTTCCTCCCCCAAAAATACTACCTCTACTTGCTGTGTGATGAGGTGCTCGAAATGGTCTTTTTGGAGAGAAGTTTGGAGTCTCTCCATTTAGAGCTTGAAGTTTTGCTATTTCTAACAATTCACTTTCTGCAATTGGAGGTAAAATGTGTTGAAGTCTTTTGGCAATCATACTTTTTCCACTTCCAGGAGAACCTTCAAAAATGATGTTGTGCATGCCAGCAACAGCAATTAGAGAAGCATTTTTTGCAACAGTCTGTCCTAGAACTTGTTCAAAATCAGTTTCAAAGTCTCTATCAAATAGATAAGCTAAATTTTCAATTTCTAATTTTTCACTTTCCAGCTCTTTTCCAGAAATTTTGTCAATATTTAAAATACCTCTAAAGAAATCCATTGCTTCAGATATTGAAGAGACTCTATATATCTCTATTTCTGGTATTTTTGAAACTTTTTCTAAACTCTCTTCTGGAATTAAAACTTTTGAAATTTTCCCTTCATTTTTTAAAGAGAGAATTGCAGGAAATATAGATGAACTATCTTTTAAAGAGCCATCTAAACCAACTTCTCCAAAAATATGCCAATCTGAAATATCTATCTCTTCAAATTGAAAAAGAGCTATGGCAAGTGCAATTGGTAAATCAAAGTGAGAACCACTTTTTTTGATTTCAGATGGTGACAAATTTATGGTTACAACCATATTTGGGAATTGGAAGCCACTACTTAAAAGTGCTGATTTGACTCTATGAACAGACTCTTTAACTTCATTGGAAGCCAAACCTACGAGATGAATTTTTGGAAGTCCTCTTGTGAAGTTTACTTCAACTGAAACCTCATCAGCCTCTAACCCTCTAATTGTTGCTGAAAGAGTCTTTTTCACTTAAAAAACCTTTTGTAAAAGAGGGACTGTAAAGTCCCTAAAACTAGAAATCTCTTTCTAAAAGTTTTGATACTCGAAGAATTGTGATAATTCTATCGTCCTGTTTTCCAACTCCCTCAATGAGGCTTTTATCTTGAGCCGTAGCTTCTGGTGCTGGATCGATTTTCTGTTTATTAATTCTAATAGCTTGATTTAATCTATCAATTACAAACCCAGCAGTTTCCACTCCATCTTTTAGAACTATATATCTGGTATCTTCTGTCTTTCCTTTTGCTGTAACACCAAATTTAAGACGAAGGTCTATAAGAGGAATAACACTGCCTCTCAAGTTAAAAACACCAAGAACAAAAGGAGGAGTTCTTGGAACTCTCGTATGTTCAATAGGCTTGATTATCTCTTGAATAGTAAGAATTGGTATTGCGAACTCTTCTTCACCAACAACAAAACTTACAAGTTGAAGAACCTCATCATCACTTACAGGAGATACATTTTGCTGTTCTCTCTGTTTTTGAACAACTTCTTGTAATTTTCCACTCATATTCCTACTCCAATCCTAAGTTTCTTTTAACAACATTTGCAAGATATTCAACAGAGTAAGGTTTTGTAATATACTCACTCATTCCAGCTTCAACCCCTCTCATTCTGTCACTTTTACTATTTCGAGACGTAACAGCTATCAGAGGCATTCCCTTATATCTATTGTACTTTCGAATTTCACTCGCAAGAGTATATCCGTCCATTCTAGGCATCTCTATATCTACAAGCATAACATCTATCTCTTCTTCACTATTTTTCAGTTTTGTGAGAGCATCAACACCATCTGTAGCTTCAACTATCTGAATTCCAAGAGGTTCAATGGCTGTCTTCATAATCTTTCGATCAGTTTTACTATCATCAACTAACATTACTGTATAGTCTTCTGGACCGTTTCTAACTTTTTTGCTTGTAATGGCTTCAGTTGAAACTGCATGAGATTTAATCTCTTTTGCTACATGCATAACAGCCGCAACATCAACAATTAGCGTAACTCCACCATCACCACGAATTGTAGCTCCAGCTATTCCTTCCATTCCTTTAAGATATTCACCAAGATTTTTAATAACTATCTCTTCTTGTCCAACAAGAGAGTCTACAATAACACCAATTTTTGCTTCTGCAAGACCGAGAACAACAACATAAGTATGGTCACTATTGTCGAACACTTTCTCTACATCAAAAACATCAGCAAGGTGAACTAAAGAGAGAACCTCATCTCGTAATCTTAAAACTTGTCTATTTTCAACTGTATAGATTTCATCAGCAGTAATTCTTACAGTCTCAAGAACAGATGCGAGTGGAATAGCATAATACTCCTCTTGAACTCCAACAAGAAGTGCTTGAATAATAGCAAGAGTTAGAGGAATTTTAAGTTTCATACTTGTATATTCACCAACTTCAGAGTCAATATCAATAATTCCGTTCAATTTCTCAATATTTGTCTTAACAACATCCATTCCAACACCTCGACCAGAGACATTTGTAACTTTTGCTGCTGTTGAAAAACCAGGTCTAAAGATAAGTCCATAAGCCTCTTTATCTGTCATAGTGTTAGCTTCTTTTTCAGTAATAACACCCTTTTCAATAGACTTAACTTTAAGCATATTTGGATTGAGACCTTTACCATCATCTGTAATTTGAACGACAATATGGTTCCCCTCATTGTATGCTTTAAGACTTACAACTCCCATCTCAGGTTTTCCTTTTGCAACCCTATCAGCAGGAGACTCAATACCATGGTCACAAGAATTTCTAATGATGTGAACCAATGGGTCTCCAATCTCTTCAACTATCGACTTGTCTAATTCGGTCTCTTCACCCTCTATCTGTAAGTCTATTTTCTTTTGAAGTTCTCTTGAAAGGTCTCTTATCATTCTTGGGAACTTATTGAATACTTTTCCAATTGGTAGCATTCTTGTTTTCATAACAGCAATTTGAAGGTCAGTTGTTACAAGAGAAATCATGGAAACAACTTGGTTTAACTCTTCTAAGAACTCCTCACCTTCATATCTCTCTTCAACATCATCATTGATTTTCATTAGTCTGTTTTTACCAAGAACTAACTCTCCGATGAGGTTCATAAGGTGGTCAAGTCTATTTACATCAACTCGTATTGTTTGTTCTACAGATTTTTGGCTACTTGTAGTTGCAGGTGCAGATGCTGTTGTGACTGGTTTTTTCTGAACTTCAGCTTTTACAGGAACTTTAGGTTTAACTTCCTCTTTAGGCTTTTCTTCCTCTTTAGGCTTCTCTTCCTCTTTAGGCTTCTCTTCCTCTAAAACAGGAGCTTGGAATTCAGGAACACTTTCTCCAGCAGCAATTTTAGCTTCTCTTCTAGCCTTATCTGCTTCTTGTTTTTTCTTGAGGAGTCTCTCTATTTCAGCTTCAACAGCATCTTCACTCATACTTGAAATATCGATTTCGCCTTCATCATCAAGAGGATTTTCATATCCGCTCTCTGTTTCTTCAAGAGTATCTTCTATTTCACTATCTTCTATTTCTGCAACATGCACATCTTCACCACTTAAAACTGCTTTAAGCTGTGCAACTATACCCTCTATCTCTATACCATCTTGGTCACTTCCTGTATTTCTTATCTGCTCAAGAAGTCCTTTCATCATATCAATAGATGGTAAAACAACATCCATAACTTCAGGTGTAACTTGAAGCTCACCTTTTCTAGCTTTGTTAAGAACATCTTCCATATGATGAGTCAATTCTGTAAGAACATCAAAATTTAAGAAAGAGCTAGAACCTTTAATTGTGTGAGCAACTCTAAAGATACGATTTAATAAGTCTAAGTCATCAGGGTTATTTTCAAGTTCAACTAAATCTAAATCTAATTGTTCAATTAACTCAAATGCCTCAACTAAAAAATCTTGTAAAATCTCTTCAAATTCGTCCATCTAAATTGTCTCCTCTACTTTTTTAAAATTCTTGAAACTTCATCATAGAATTTTTTAGGGTCAAACTTTACAGTATATCCATCTCCTCCAGCTTCTTTACCTTGCTCAGTAGCAAAATCATTACTAATAGAAGAGTTAAATAAAATAGGTAATTTTCTAAATCTATCATCTTTTTTAAGATTTGATGCAAAATGAAAACCGTCCATTCTTGGCATTTCTATATCAGAAATAACAATTTTTATCTCATTATCAAATCTCTCTTGACCATACTCTTTATACACTTTTTCTAAAACTTCAAGACCATCTTCTCCGTCTATTGCTTCAATAACTGTAAATCCCATATGTTCAATAGCTGTTTTCATGGCTTTTCTTGCTGTTGCACTATCATCTAAAAGAAGAGCTTTTCCAGAAAATTCATGACCATCAGTCAATTTATCAATTTCAGTTGGTGCTTGAACAAGTCCAAGCTCTTGAACTATACTTTCTAAATCTAAAATTAGTAATACAGAGTTATTCTCTATTCTTGTAACACCTGTTATTTTACTTCGTTCAACACCCATTGCTGAGTCTCCAGCTGATGCAAATGATGATGGTTCTATATCTTTCCAATTTATTCTTCTGATTCTTTTTGCCTCATGAACAATAAATCCAATTAGAACACCATTAAATTCTGCAATAATTACTCTAATTTTCTTATTATCTAAAGATTGTCCTGAGCTTACACTCATCCATGTAGATAAATTTACCACAGGAATTACAACACCTCTTAAGTCGAAGATTCCCTCTATAAAACTAGGTACTCCTGGGAGTTCTGTCAATTTAGGTAAACGAATTATCTCTCTTACTTTAGCTACATTTATTCCATAGATTCCCTCATAGTTTTTTCCTCCTATATCTTTCATAATTCGGAAGTCTACAAGTTCTATCTCATTTGAGCCAAGTTTTATTCCATTATCTTTATTACTCATCACAAATCCTCAAGATTTATATTTTTATATAACAGACTCTTCTGTTTCGATTTTACTATAAAACAATTTTGATTACAGGCAAAAGAGTGGAGATTAAAATACTCCATTTCACCGATAGAAAATTGAACTCCTTGATGAAAATGTCCCTCTATGAAATAATCAATTTTGTCTATCCGAAAAATTTCCCTCTCAATTATATCTTTAAATCCTTTGATTTTATAACATTTTCTTTTTGGTCTCTGTTTTCTCTCTATTCCTCGAATAATTCTATTTTGTAAAAAATTTGAATCTAAAAAATTGAGAAATTTTAGAACAGATTCTCTTTCAATAAATCGTCTGTATAAACCAAAAAATCCTTTTGTTCTATAATCACCGTGAGCTATTAGAACTCTTTTTTCTCCAAACCTCATCAAAAAAGGCTGTTTTGAAATTGGAATTACAATAATATTTTTAAAAACAGATTTTAAATTGAAGTCGTGATTCCCTTCAAAATAGAGAATCTCAAACTTTTTTCCTAAATTTTCTAATTTTTGAATCACTTCAAAATTCTCTTTTTCAGTATATTTAATTCCTCCAAAAAGCAAGTCGAAGATATCTCCTAAGAGAATTAGCTGAGGTGGAGGTTTCTTTTCCAATTTATCTAAAAGAGTTTCAAAGTGTTCTTTTCTAAAAGATGAGTAGTGAATATCAGAAACAAGAATTGCCTCCTCTTGTAATTCAATCATGGAGTAGTAGGAATTTTTGGAATTCCACTCTCTTCTGGAAAGCCAAACATAATATTTGCATTTACAACAGCTTGAGAACTTGCACCTCGAAGCAGATTGTCTATGGCACTTGAGATGTATAAGATTTTTCCATCTCTTTTTGCAAATATATCAGTAAAGTTTGTTCCAGCAACATCTTTAATTTGAGGCGGATTTTTTCTAATTCTTACAAATATTTCATCTTTATAAAACTCTTTTAAAATTTCAAATGGTTCTAACTCTTCAGAAATTTCGAAATAGATAGAACTTAACATTCCTCTTGTTACAGGAATTAAATGAGGTACAAAATAGATATTTTCTAAACCTGTTTTTTCAGAAATCTCTGGAGCGTGTCGATGAGAAAGAGGATTGTAAGAGAAGATATTCTCATTTACTGTAACAAAACTTGTTGTATCAGAAAGTTTTTTTCCTGCTCCACTAACTCCACTTTTAGCATCTATAAAAATTGGAGTTCCAGATTTAACATATTTTAAAAATGGAAGAATTCCTAATATTGATGAGGTTGGATAACAACCTGGATTTGCTACAAGTCTTGCACTGCTTATCTCTTTTCTAAATAGTTCTGGAATACCATAAATAGCTTTTTCTAAATTTTCAGGATTTATATGTTTTGTATAAAACTTTTCATAAGTTTCCAATTTGAGGCGATAGTCAGCAGAAAAATCTACAATTCTCAAATTTGGAAACTCCATAAGTTCTTTTACATACTCCATAGCAGTTTTATGAGGAACAGCTAAAAAGACTAAATCACACTTCTCTCCAATCTCTTTTGAATTTGCTTTTGAAATAGGGAAATTGTAAATATTTTGAAGAGAAGTATGTAACTCTTCTAACTCTTCTCCACCTCCACTGGTTGCCAAATATACAAGTTCAAAATATGGGTGAGAAATCAAGATTTTAATTAGTTCTAATCCTGTATAACCACTCGCTCCTACAACCCCAACTTTTTTCATACAATAGACCTTTTTTATAAATATTGTTATAAATATTTCACTATCTTAAATAAATTTTTAAAAACTGTATAAGTTTTATCACATATACAAACTTTCTCTTTTTCACCTATATAGCTTCTATACTATGTTTTATTTCTTAATTTGAAACAATAGTAGAGATTAGTTAAATTTCTCTTTAAGGAAAAAAAGTTATATCATTACATTGTCTATGAAGATACTTTTTCAAGTTCTTCAAAATTTTTAAAGGAGGTAAGTTGTTATGAGAAGATATATTTCTCAGATACTACTTATTGTAGGTTTCTCCCTCTCCATCATTGGATGTGGTGAAGGAGATAGTGGCTCGGATACACCAGTTTTACAACAACCAAGTAATCCTGTTATTCCTACTAACCCTGTTGTGACTGACCCTGATGTTACAACCCCAACAGTCCCTGATGTTGAAACACCAGAGGAGGTTACAACTCCAGAACTTAAATCTCAAGGTGTTTTTGTTGATACAGTTGTTTATGGGTTGAATGTTAAACAGTATGATGAAGATGAAAATCTTTTAACAGCACCAGCTGATGTTGATGGATTACCTAGTTATAGTTTTACTGATAACAGACTTGTAGTTTCAACTGGCACTGAACGACATAATGGTAAATTCTCATTTATTGATGATGCTTATGAAGTTGAATTTCTTCTTGGAGACCTTTCTTTAGGTAAAATCAATGTTGGAGATAATCCAGTTGATGGAATTAATCTTATTGATATCACAAGACTTTTTGATACAAATTATATTTATGACTCTCGAGTTATGTATGTATCAAGACTACTTTTATCTTTAGATACAGACCCATCAGATGATGTTATTGATGTTACTGCTTATCAAAGTAGTAGTTTTCCAACAGATTTAGATTTTACTCTTCGAGGTGCTTTAGCTGATAGAGAGCTTCAAAATACTATTGCTGGTATTGATAATACAAAATCTTTAGTTACGGAGGCAGATGCTGAGACTCACTTAGAAGATACTCATGCAAAACTTACTAAAAAGATTGAAATTAGAGAGGCTACAATAGAAGAGTGTCCTACTGGTGGTATAGTCAAATTATATAGTGTTGATTTTAATAATGACAATACTTATGAAAACTACACTAGTGTTTTTTGTGCAACAACAACTATTCAAGAAACAATTTCTACATTCCATATTGTTGGGAAAATTGATATCGGTTCAGCTGGTGCTCCAAATATAAAATATTACAACTCTGCTAAAAACTTTTCTGGTGATATGAGTGCAACACCTCAATATAGTGGAGGAAATATCGCTACGGCAGAAGTTGATAATGGTCTTTTATACTCAACTATCTCACAATTAAGAGATGTAACAGATGGGACAGATTTAGTAAATTACCCTACTGTATTTCCAACAAATACTGCAAAAAGAGCAGATAGAGTTATTGAGCATTGGTCTTGTCCAGAAGGTGGGAAAATTGTAACTCACTACCAATACGCAATTGGTGAAACTGAACTAGGAACAACTAACCCTAAAAAAGTAGGTGAGTATAATGAGACTATCTGTTCTTATCCAACTAGAGTAGTTGCTTTTAAAACAGCTGTTGTAGATGGAACTGGAAATATAGACTATGACATTGTTTATAAAAATGAAGTTGATGGTTCTACTACTGGAACAGGAACTGAAGATGATGTTCACACTTTAATAACAACAATTGGAGCTACTACTGTAAATTATGCTGATACAACTCTTGATGAAGGTAATCAGTATTGTCGAGGTGGTGGTATTGAGAGAAATTACTATGATGCTACTGCTACTGATGTTACAAGAAAAGATGCTTTAGAAAGAGTTTTTGTATGTAATACAGAGCCTCACGGTTTTACTCCAGGATCTCATGTTGTAACAAAAATAGAATTAGATGGTGAAACTGCTTATAAATTAGGTGTTCCTGATGTAACAGGTACTATTTTATGTCCAGGTGTTGGAGGTTATAATCTATTCCATATAGCTGATTATGATGATAATGGAATTATAAAAGATGAAGAGAAGTTTGATGAGGTTTATTGTAACGCTTATGATGATACTATTGATGATGTAAACTTCACTGTACCTGCAACAGTTAAAGAGTGTCCTTATGGTGGAGAAAGAAATATAACATTCTTCTATAAAAAAGATATCCCTGAAGCGGCTTCTGTAAGTACACTTATAAACGGTACACCTCTTAATAGAAGTGCTATTACAGACTTATTAGATGGTGGAGTTGCTGAACATAATATCTCTATTGTATCTTGTGATGATTTTAATGCTACTGAGTATAATCTTACTGAAGCAGTTGAAACCTATGAAATAGGTAGTGATGAGTGTCCATATGGTGGTGGTAAAAAAATAGCTACTATTATTTTTGCTGGAGATATTCTTGAAAATGTAACAGGTTTTACAGATTTTACAGAAGTAATTGCTGATGACCCAGTAACAACAGATGTAAATGAGCAAGTTATTTCAATCAACAACGCTTCTCTTAGTAGGTTTTTAACTGAAAAAGGTCTTGATAAAGAGAGTGGTACTCCTGATGACCAAGCAGCTGATGGAGACTTGCTTAGAAAAACAATTGATGTTCAAACATCTGTATACTGTAATGGTGCTGATGACATAAGTGAAATTACTGTTAGGACACCTCTTGGAACTCCTTACAAAAGAGATGAGTATATTACTTGTCAAGATGTAAATGTTTCTGTATTTAGACTTCCAGTAGTTGGTATTTTAACTTTTGCTGATTTAACTGCTTATCTTAGTAGTGCGAGTAATTCGGCAGGTTACACTCTTGAGCAATTAGAAGTTAATGACTTTAATACAACTGATTGTGTTGATGCAACTCCTAAAAACCCTCCAAAACAAGTTTATGTATTAAATGATACTTACAAACTATTAGACCCTCAACTTGATATGCCAGAGTGTATAGATAGTGAAGGTAACAAGTTGGATGCAAATATATCTATTTTCAATAAAACTACTGATTTACCAAATAGTGGTTTTGAAACAAGTGGTTATATTTTCCTTTTACATTCAGATTTAGTAGTTACAGACCCAGTTACAGGAGCTGTTACAAATAATTCAGAATTTATTCAAGACACTCCTCAAAGTATATTAGAAGATACTACTTCTACTTTAACTCTTGATACAATCGAAAATGAAGTTAAACATGTAACAGTCAAAATTAAAAACAGTGGCACAGCTGGAGATTTACATGGTAAAGAACTTCTAGTTGTTGTTCAAGCTCAATGTAGTGGTGAAATTCAAAACTATGATTACAATGTAACAGTTGTTGAGTTGGGAGATATTCATATTCCTACTGTAACAGATGATGATGGTGAAGTTGTAAATGCAAGATTTTTCTCTGTAAATAATAGAGATGATGATATAGCAAACAATATTGAAGATTATCACAACTACTATTGTCATGGAACGGAAAGACTCGGAGACCTTTTAACTGCTGAAGAGTATCAAATGTTAGCTTCTGCTGGTTATGATTTCCAAGGATTTACTGGACCATATTGGGCTAATACTCCAAACGGTGTAATTACTTCTATTATAAATACTCTTGAAGAGGGTGATGATGAAGGTGTTCACTTAAATAATGGTTCGCAAAGTTCTACGAATACAATTTATGCTCCTGAAAATACTATAAGCATTTCTTTTAGTGATAGTGATATGCTAACACTTTCTAGTCCTACATATAACTATACTAGAAATGAGCTTGACCCTGTAACAAGTACTTATGTTGATAATCCATATACTCAATCCTTCTCTATAAGTTCTTCTAATGGTTTAGTTCTTGACCCAACAGATGGTATATATGTTGATAAACCATCTATTACTCCTGCAAATATAGAAACTAATTATCCTAGTTCCACATCTGCTTCAGTTACAGGAAACTTTGCAGTAGCGAGTACTCTCCATTTTGCACCAACAGTTTCAAGAAATATTTTTAAATTACATGAAATAACAGGACAAGCTCCAGCTAGTGGAAGTATTACAATTAATGGTTATTATTTAAATAATCTCACTCCAGTTTGTAGTGATACACTATCTGCTTCAGGTAGTTATAAGATAGACAATTTAGGTGGTTGTGCAGATAAAACCTTAGATAGCTTTACTTTGACTTACACAGTTACTGCTACTGCTCCATTCAATGGTGATGATACTAATGATGATATGGAAACAGAAGTTGGAGATAAGTTAGCTGAGTATAAGTTTACAACTATCAAGGTTGAAAAACTTCCAATAGATGAACAAGCTATTTCGCTTCCAGTAGCTGTCAATATTAATGGAGATGGAACTTCTCATTTAGATGAGTATCCTGATGAAAATAATCTCAAATTTGCTGCTTTCAAAACTGATAATACAGCTAGTTGTGCAGTTATTCCAAGTTATATTATTCTTCGGTCAGATGACTCTCATGTTATGATGGACAATCCAACTTCTCAAAGTGCTTGTGAAAATCTTGGATTAGCTTCTCCAGATGTAGATGATTTAAAATCTATCTATTTTAGTGGTCAAACTGAATATGATACAACTAAATCTATTGAGAATGGTGAATATTGGACAGATGATGAAGTTACTAGTCTTTTAGGTGGATATTCTGGCTTAGAAGGTGATGAGGTGGCTAGTACAACTACAATGTTTGAGATGGTTTCTATAAGCGATACACATTACAGTGTTCAAGAAACAGATGCTCGAAACTATAAAGGTGTTGTTTGTATTGGAGACCCAAGTGTTGCAAACTCAAAAATCACTGAAATTAAAGGTTCTATTCTCGATACTGAGTTAGATGCAGATGGTAATGATATACCTGTTGGTCAAGCTGTGATTAATATCACTAAAAATGGTTTACCTTCAGTTCAAATGGTCTCTTCTAATGAAGATGATGCGACCAAAGGAACATATAGTCAAGATGACTTAGACCTTTATGCTGTTTATGGATATGTAGTTGAAATTACTGCTGGTGATTACTATAAAAGAACATTTGTTCTTGATATTGACAGTAGTGAATTAATAGATGCTTCCACAGGTAGTGTAGGAACAATCACTTTTGATACAGCTACTGGAGTTCTTGATTTTGACGAAATCAGATTAATCAAAAGAACTGTAACTCTTCCAGATGATGGTGAAGACCGAATTGGAGATGGCTCTGAAGATGGTTCTGAAGAAGGAACAGTTGGAAATGGTTGTGAAAGTGGAAGTGCCGTAGGACAAAATTGTACTTATATGGCTGCTGATTATAAAGTTGAGTATACTGCTCCAACAGGTGCGGGTAATGGAAGCTGGACTTATACAGTAACTGCAAAATCTGGCTCTGCTGCTGTAACTGAATTTACTGTTGGATTAACTCCAATTACAGTAGAAAAATCTAGTGTAACTTCAGCAACTACTACAAGTTCTTTAACTTTTAACTTAGATGATTGCGATGAAGTAATTTGGAATGAGGGTGTAAAAGCTCCTATTATGATAGATTTTGGAACTACTGGTTCTTTACAAGGAACTTTACCAACTCCTATTTGTAAAGCAAATATTACTGAAACAAATATTACAGTTGTAGATAATGCTGGAAATATTCTTGTTGGAATTCCAGTTGAGGTTAGATACGGCTCATCTGCTACTGCAACAGCAACAGATATTTCATCTTTAAGTGTTACAAATCACAAGGGAATTGCTTCTGGATTTATTGAAACTTCGGCAGTTGCTTTTGTTGTTGTAAATAAATTAAATGATGATGCTGATTTTGTTGAGTATGTTGATAGAATTCAATTACCTGAAGGTAGTGAAAAAATTGAGAGAACTATTACTTTAAATAGTCTTGCTGTTGATTTTGAAGTTTGTATTACAGAAGATGACAAAAATATCTATACAGTTGATATTGATGAAGATGGTAATCCTGATAGTACAACTGTTTTTGTAAAAATTGCGAAACAAGATGGATTTAGTGATACAGTAGAAACTGATGCTTCTGGATGTGCAGTATTTGAGAATGTTCCATTTGGTAGTTCTTATCATGTTGAAACAACTTATAGAAGTGAAACTAAAGCTATTACAACAGATGTTGATAGAAGTTCAGATAGTGCTAGTATAAACTTTACAGAAGCAACTGGAACTGGAAACACAGTTAAGTATGGTGAGGCTATTTCTGATAATGTGTTTGATGGAAGTAGATACTCTTTAAGACTTTACTACTCTCCAACTGATACTTCTTATCAGTTCAACTTTGATGCTCAAGGTAGTGGAGTAAATATGCTTAAAGATGTTAACATCACTTTTAATGAAAGTATGAGTGGAAGTATAAAAACTGCTACAAAACTTAGTGAAGATACATATTCATCTGATGGAAAAACTGTATCTTGGAATGTTGCTGGAGGTGGAAACTTTGAATTCAACTTAATTGATACAATAGACCCAGATGATTTTGTTGCAAACAATATAAATGGTACAGTTGGAATTACAGTTACTTTCTATACTCTTCTTGGAGAAGTTTACACAGCAAAAATTATGTCTCTTTCAGACTCTCAATAGTCTTTTCTCTCGGGAGGGGGTTTCCCCTCCATCTCTTCTCTATTTCAATATCTAATTTCACAAACCGATTTTTTCCAAAACCTTATAAAGAGTAAATATGAAAATAGTAGAACTATTTCAAAACTGGAATTGTGGAAATATAGAGATTGGAAGACCATACATAATTGCAGAAGCTGGTGTAAACCATGAAGGAAGTATGGAAACAGCGAAAAGATTAGTTCGAGAAGCAAAAGATGGTGGAGCAGACGCCATAAAGTTTCAGACTTACAAAGCAAATACTATCGCTTCAAAAGAGTCTCCAGCATATTGGGATACAACAAAAGAGCCAACAAAGTCACAATTCGAACTATTTCAAAAACATGACAAATTTTGGAAAGATGAGTTTGTAGAATTAAAAAAGTATTGTGATGAGGTAGGAATTGAGTTTCTTTCAACTCCTTTTGATATTGAGTCAGCAAACTTTTTGAATGACTTACAACCAGTTTTCAAAATATCTTCAAGTGATTTAACAAATAAACCATTTATAAAACATATAGCATCTTTTGGAAAGCCCATCATATTATCAACTGGAGCAAGTGATTTAAGTGAAATTCATGAAGCTGTCAAATGGATAGAAGAGTTTAAAGTTCCATATTCACTTCTTCACTGTGTTTTGAATTATCCAACACCAGATGAGAATGCAAATCTTGGAATGATTTCTGGATTAAAAAAAGCGTTTCCAGATATTCCAATTGGGTATTCTGACCATACATTGCCAAAAGATATGAGTACTCTGGAAATTGCTACACTACTTGGTAGCGTTATTCTTGAAAAACATTTCACCCATGACAAGACTTTGCAAGGAAATGACCACTATCATGCAATGGATTGGAAAGATTTGAAACTATTTCGAGAAAATCTGCAAAAGAGATTTGAACTTTTAGGCAATTTTTCTGTAACAGCTTTGGAAGATGAAGCTCCAGCAAGAAGAAATGCGAGAAGAAGTCTTGTTGCAAGTAGAGATATTTTACAAGGCGAAACTATTTCTGAAACAGACCTTACCTTTAAAAGACCAGCTCACGGTATTTCTCCAAAATTTATTGATGACCTCATCGGTAAAAAAGCTCTACACAATATTTCTGAAGACTCTGTACTTCAGTGGAATATGTTTGATTAGATGTTAAAATAGTTTAAAAAAGATAGTGATGAGTAGAGTTTTAGAAATTGGTCGTAGAGTAGTTCAAATCGAGAGAGATGAGATTTCAAACTTGATTTCAAAAATAGATAAAAATTTTGAATTAGCAGTAGAAACTATTTTAAGTTCCAAAGGAAAAGTAGTTTTTATTGGTATGGGCAAATCTGGACTTATCGGAAAAAAGATTTCTGCAACTTTCTCATCAACTGGAACTCCATCTATTTTTCTACATCCGGCTGAAGGTTTTCATGGCGATTTAGGAGTAGTAGAGAGTCATGATACCGCTATTCTTATTTCAAACTCAGGCGAAACAGAAGAAGTTATAAGAGTTCTCCCATATTTAAAAGAGAATGGAAATAGAACTATTGCTTTTTCTGGAAAAGGAAATTCCACTCTTTCTAAAAATTGTGATATATATTTAGATATATCTGTTTCCAAAGAGGCTTGTCCCCTCCAACTAGCTCCAACAAGTTCAACAACTGCTACTCTTGTAATAGGAGATGCTCTTGCTGTGGCTCTTATGGAGATACGAGGTTTTCAAGAAGAGAACTTTGCCCGTTTTCACCCTGGAGGCTCTTTAGGAAAAAGATTGCTTTTAAAAGTTTCTGATGTTATGAGTTCAGACAATCTTCCAATTTGTGAAAAGAGTAGCTCTATTAAAAGTGTAATTGAGACTATTTCAAAAAGCAGATTTGGTCTTGTTGTTGTATTGGAAGAGAAAAGCATTTTTGGAGTAATTACAGATGGGGATATTCGAAGAGCAATGGAAAATTCAGAAGAGAAGTTTTTCTCTCTATCTGCATATCAAGTCGCAAATAGAAACCCTAAAACTATATCTCCAAAAGCAAAACTTTCCGAAGCAGAAGAGTTTATGTTAGAAAAGAAGATAAATTCTCTTCTAGTAGTTGAAGAGGAACTTATCGGTATAATTCAAATATACGATATTTAGCCTCTTCGAAGAGAGATTTTACAATCTTGACTCATATCTTCTCATCATGTAGAGTCTCTTAAGGATTTTCTTTCGAGCAGAAATTTTCTGTTTTTTTCTCTTCTCAGTTTGAGTTTCATAAAATCTTCTAGCTCTCGCTTCTGTAACAATTAGGTTTCTATCAACTTGTTTTTTAAATCTTCTGTAAGCGATATCGAAATTGTCATCTGGTCTAAGTGAGATACCTGGCACTAAAATTACCTACTTTCTTTAAATATTTTGAAAATGTGGTGGATTATATCCAAAAAAAGTCTAAAACAGAAGAGAGTTCTAATTGAGTATAATTTCAATCATTCTGTATTGTTAGGGGAGAGGGTAACTTGATAAAAGAAAACTGGGTTAGTATTAGGGAATTTTCCCAAATAACAGGTATGGATTTAGAGACTATTCATGGAATGATAACAAGGCAAGAGATAGAGTTTAAAGAGGAAGATGGTGTTATCTATATAGACACTGAGCAAGGTAGTAAAATGCTTGTTCCTGAAGCTATGAAATCTTTAGCAATAGATGATGGAGGTGACTCCATAAACTTGGATTTTATAGAGAAAACTATCTCTACTATTTTAAATCTTCATGAAAAAGTTATCGCATCAAAAGATGAAACTGTATCTGTTTTAAAAGAGGAAAATATGTTCTTAAAAGAGGCTCTTATTTCAGTTCAAGAGATACTGGAAGATGAGAGAAGCAATGTGAGAGTTTTAACTGAACAGTTAGATAACTGTCAAGAGGAGCTCAAATTTGTTAAGAAGAAATATAAGCTCATGTGGGGTAAAGTGATAGAGGATTACAAACCGAAAAATAAATTTTAGGGTCTTCTATGTTTAAAACACTACTTAAATCCCTGTTTGATGACACATCAAAAGATGACAAAAGTATCAATATACTCTTTTTAGGTGGTAGCGGAGTTGGAAAGACATCAACTTTAACAGCTATGTATGACCGTTTCAATTCTGTTGTTGATACAAATTTAGATATACAACTACTTCCTGATGATGTAACTTCGAATCGACTTAATAGAAAACTAGCTGAATTAAAGAAGCAAGTTGCTTTAGATGAAGTTAGAGCGAAGCCAACATTAATTGGAACTAAACAGTTAGAAGAGTATAACTTCTATGTTGCAAAAGATGAAGATTCTTCTCAAAAACTTCATTTGAAATTTCGAGATTTTCCAGGTGGTTATTTAGAATCTGAGAGAATAAAAGTTAAAAGTTTTATTAAAGATAGTAATGTATTAGTAATTCCAGTGGATACTACTACTCTATTGGAAGAAGGTGGTGTGTGGAGCGAGATGACAAATGCTCCAGCCACTCTTTTTGATACTCTTAGAGCTATAAAAGGAAGTTTCGAGATGAAAAATAGATTAGTTCTTTTTGTAGCTTTAAAGAGTGAGAAGTATTTACAAGGTACAGACTACTATACGAATAGAATTCGAGATGAGGTGGAGAGAGAGTTTAAAAACCTTATAAATTTTTTCAAATCTAACA
Organism: Candidatus Thiovulum imperiosus; assembly: GCA_024281175.1. GTDB lineage: Bacteria > Campylobacterota > Campylobacteria > Campylobacterales > Thiovulaceae > Thiovulum_A > Thiovulum_A imperiosus. Next base: position 43,768 of record JAMJTW010000014.1, on the reverse strand, counting down.
AACTTTCAGAAAAAGTAGCTGTAGTTCTAACTTCAATTCAAACTTTAGGAGATGTAGAATTTTCTATGATTGAGAGAGATACACAACAAAATCCTATTTTCATTTATAAGAAGAGGGATTTTAATTCTCGCTACTCTCCAAAAGATACTGAACAGCCTTTAAAATATATTCTTGCATTTGCAATTTCAGAATATTTACGGAAAAGAGGAAATTTGAACAAGAAAGTGAGTGATATGTTTGATTTAGATGCACAATTTATAGATGCAATTAAACATTTTTCAGATAACTATAAAAGAGACCATAACTTTGTAATTTTACAAGGTGAAAAACTTGTGAAATATAAAGAGGAAGAAAATTTTGCTGGAAATTAATAATCTTCACTACTATTCTAATAAAAAAGAGCTTCTTTCTGGCATAACTTTAGAAGTTAGATTAAATAGTTTCATAGGTATAAGCGGGGAGATATCCTCTGGAAAAAGTTATCTCTTTGAAACAGTTTTAGCTAATATTCCTTTTTTAGAGGGAACCATTCTTTTTGAGAATAAAAAGGTTTCTTATAAACATAGAAAACATGTTCTTGCCCTTCGAAATAGAATAGGGTATGTTCCTCAACATGAATTTTTTCTTGAAGATAAAACACTTTTACAAAACTTGAAATGGCTAACCAGTGCTAAAAGAGATAAAGTTATAGAGATATCTACAAAAGCTGGTTTATCACATAAACTTTTTGATAAGATGCACACTCTTTCAAATGAAGAGAGACAGTATGCCAAATTAGCTCTTGCTGTTTTGAAAAATCCATATCTTCTTTTTGTTGATGAACCTTTATCTCTTTTGACAAAAGGAGAGTTTTACTCTTTTCTCTACTTTCTAAAAAGACTTTCTGAAGAGAACGCATTTGGTGTTCTTCTTATTACAAATATGGAAGAGATAATTTTAGAGAAAACTATTTTTACAGAGTCTTACAAATTAGAGAAAGGGAAACTTGTTACCATTTAGCATTCATAATTTATGGGAAAAGAGGTATTACTACCTATTCTTAGCTTTTTTAATCTCTTTTTTTCTTACAACTACTCTGTATTGGAAAGAGTGGATTAGCTCTTCTAAAAAACTTGAAGCACAACAGTCATCTCTTCTTTTAAAAGGTGAACATGCTTTAGTTAGTTCTGTATCAGACCACATAGGAGTAGATGATATTTTACAATTACAAACCTTTCTTGGAGAGTATGATGTATTTATTCAGAGGATAGGTTTTCAAATGCTATTTTCAGGAATTGCTGAAAATAAGGAACAGAACATAAATTTCTATGGAATAGGTATAGACACAAAAAGAGATATTAAAACTTTACCAAAACTATTCAAACTACAAAAAGGTAGGTATTTAAGTGATAAGTTAGATAGTGAGATTATGATAAGTTCTAAACTTTCTAAAAAACTTAGAGTAAAAGTTGGAGATGAAATTAGACTCTACACTATAAATAGAAATAGTGAAAAAGGGATAAATAGCCTATCCTTAAAGATTGTAGGAATTTTTAAAGAGTCTTTTCAAGATAGAAATTTAGTAGTAATGCCACTACGAATTTCAGACTCTTTTTTGAAAAGTAATCTTTTGGATAGAGTTGTTCTGAAATTTAGTTCAGAAAATATACTTCAAGAAGTGTCAAATAAAATTTCAGAAGTTGGATTTAAATTTGAAAAGAGTAATGGAAGCAATATTTTTGATGAGGTTTGGAAAGTTACAGTTTGGCTTTATGTAGTAATTTCTATAACTATCCTATTTATTTCATACCAGAGTTGGAGAGCAGATATTAGATTTTCTAAGGATATTTTTGAAACTTTAATGATTTATGATTGGAGCAGATATAGAATTTTTAAACTTTTGACTTTAGAACTATTTTTTCTTTCAATATTGCTATCTATTTTAGTTCCCATAATTTCCTACTTAAGTTTTATAATTGTTTATGAACCAGTAGCACTATTTTCGAATGGAGACTTGAGAGTTAATTTCGATATAGAGATGTCTAATGTAGTTAGTAATGCACTTTTCCTAATTGCAATCTACTTTATATCATCTATCTTCTCTATTCTTGCAAATTTACCAAAAGATAGAGTTTAGAGAATTGAAGAGTCTAAAGACTCTTCACAATTTTAAAATCGCAACATTCCACCAACAAAAATTGCAACAACTCCAAGAATAATATTGAGAGGCAACATATATTTGGTGATGAGGTTTGCTATCTTTTTAGCATCTTCAACTTTACCATCTCTTGAAAATTTTTCAGCACTATTTCTTCGAAGATACATAGCAATAAAGTTTATGACCATAACTGTCCAGATACCCTCTTTAACATGAGTCAAAGGGTCTCCTTTATGAACTGCCAAAACCATCACAATACCTGTAATTACAAGAATTAGAATAAATGGTATAACCAAGTTGAATAGGTTTCTTGTAATGTGTAAACTTCTACTAATTCGAACTTCTGGAGTAGCAATAAGTTGCATTGCTGGATGAACAGCAAATTTGACAGCTATCATTCCACCGACCCAAATTACAGCACTAATTATGTGAAGAAATATAAGTATTTCCCCATATTCTGAATATATCTCTACCATCTCTTATCCTAAAATTGATTTTACGGCTATATTTATCCGTTTGCCATCAGCAACACCTGCTAACTCTTTGGTTGCTACACCCATAACTTTTCCCATATCTTTCATAGAAGAAGCTCCAACTCTATTTACAATTTCAGAAACTCTCTCTTTAACCTCATCATCAGAAAGCTGTTTTGGAAGATAAGCTCTAAATATTTCTGCTTCACCAACCTCTTTTTCGAAAAGGTCATCTCTACCAGCATTTTTATACTGCTCAGAACTCTCTTCTCTCTGCTTTATCTGTTTCTGAATGATTTTAATTACATCTTCATCAAGTAACTCTTTTCTCTCATCAACTTCTATCTGTTTCATAGCACTTAAAAGAAGTCTTAAAGTATCTCTTCGAAAAACATCTTTAGCCTTCATAGCTACTTTAATATCTTCCCGAATTTGTTCTCGTAAAAGCAAATCTATCCTTTTTTTTGACATTTTACAATTTTTAACACAAGTCTATAATTGCTTCCTCTATGTAGTTAAACTTAAACTCAAACCCCTCTTCCAATAATCTTTCTGGAACCATTTTCTCTCCATCAATTAAAACTCTTGCTCCATCACCAAATATCTTTTTGACAACAAATTCTGGTACTGGAAAAAGAGTTGGTCTTCTTAAAACTTTTCCAAGAATTTGTGTCATTTCTAAATTTGTAGTTGGTTGTGGTGTAGCTAAATTGAAAACACCAGATAGTTCATGCTCTATTACAAAGAAATAGGCTCTTAAAAGGTCTTCGATATGGATAAAACTTACTGCCTGTTTCCCACTACCTATTTTTCCTCCAACTCCCATTTTAAATGGAGGCAACATCTTTTTTAAAGCACCTCCATTTCCAAGTACAACTCCAAATCTAAAAATTGTAACCATCACTCCCAACTCTTCAGCCTTTTTAGCTTCACTTTCCCAATTTATACAGAGATTTGAGAGAAAAGAGTTTCCAAAATTTATAGATTCTTCTGTATGAGTATCTATATTGTTGTAAATTCCAACTGCTGAAGTTGAGATGAGATGAGTTGGCTTCTCTTCCAATTTTGAGATAGCTTCCACAAGAATTTTTGTCGTATTAACTCGACTCTCTATAAGTTCCTTTTTATACTTTTCACTCCATTTTTTGACAATTGGACTACCAGCCAAATTTATAATAACTTCTACTCCCTCTAACTTTTCAACAAGTTTCTCCAAAGTAAAATCATCTCTACCAATTGAAACTATCTCATCACCCATCTCTACAAAATGTTTTGAAACAGCTTTTCCTACAAAACCTGAAGCCCCTGTAATAGCAATTTTCTTAATCAATTTATAATCCTCTATTTTATTAGAATTATATTGATAAAAAAGAGTGAACTAGATGTATGCTATATTTCCAACTTATAGGAGATATTGATTATGAGTTTACACAATTATAATGGAGCATCAATTCCTGATGATATTTTAGAGAAGTTGAAAAGTAGTTTTGACTTTAATGCTCGAAACTCTCAACTTGAAAATATAGAGATAGAGAGTGACAGTCTCAGAAGAGTCGATTTAAAATATACGAAAAAATTGAAAAATCTATCTCTAAATTGCATTAATCTTGGACATATTGCTTTAGCTGGAACAGGAGTAGAAGTTTTGAAAGTTACTTCACTGGAACTTCTTGAGATAAGTTTGAAAAGGGCAAAGAACTTAAAAGAGTTATCACTTAAAACTCCTAATCTTGAACATATAGAAATTGATAGTGAAAAGCTAGATATTTTAGATATTTCAAGTTTCAAAAAATTGAAAAGTATCAATCATATTTACAAAGAGGAAACTGTTTCGGTCAAAGATTTTGTAGAAAATTTTATAGAAATAGAGAAGAGTGAGATAGATAAAATTTCTCACAGTGGAGGTTGCTGTTGTAGTAGCTGTCATGGGTAATTGGTAAAAAAAGTAAAAGAGTATTTTCAAAACAGCTTGACACTTTCAAGTAAAATTCCGATGTGTAAATTTTTCAAAAGGATTTTTATGGAAGCTGTTTTACGCTTTTTCTTAACAAAAGCAAGACTCAACTATACTCTAATGCTGTTCATAGTAATTTTAGGTGTAATTAGCTATCAGATGATGCCGAAAGATGTTTTTCCTCCAATCAAACTGGATAAAATCATTGTTTCTGGACACTATGGCGGAGCGTCAGTAGACATTTTAGATAAAATGGCTGTTACGAAGCTGGAAGATGAACTTCGTTCTCTCGAGGGAATTTCAGAGATGCAATCTGAAATCAAGAATAGTGCTTTTACTATCTTTTTAACACTCTCTCGAGGAACAAACATGGACGACACTCTAAACGATGTGAAAGATATTATCTCAAATGTGAAGAGATATTTTCCATCAGATATGGACGAACCAACTGCAAAAAAGGTTACGATACAAATTCCAATTCTTGGTGCTGTTCTCTCTTCAAATAGTGAAAGTATCGATGACCTCATCAGAATAGGGAAAGATGTAAAGAGAGAGATACTTTCGATAGAGGGTGTTTCAAATGTAAATCTTTATGCTGAAAATGATAGAGCTTTAGAGATAAGATTGGACTCAAAAAAGATAGAGGCTTATGGATTGGAGAAATCTCTTCTAATTGGAGAACTTCGCAAGTTTGCTTATATCTATCCTGCTGGAAAAATCGAAGAGCAGGGAAATCACCTTTTCATATCTACTCTAAATGGAAATAGAAACTCTGAAGAGATTTTAAATATCAGACTCTCTGTTGGCGGACAAAATATCTATCTAAAAGATATTGCTGAAATTGAGAAGAAGTATAAAGAGACAGATGTTCTATCTCGATTTAATGGAATTAGAAATATTGAGATGGGAGTTTCAAAAAATGAGGGTGGAGATGCAATTGCACTTGCTGAAAGTGTAAAAGAGAAGTTTTCAGAACTTCGAGAGCGGTATCCAAGTGTAGAGTTCTCCTACTACAATGATGCCTCAAAATTTGTCCGAAATCGTTTAAATACCGTAGTTTCAAGTATCCTAGTTGGTTTAATTCTTGTGAGTTTGACAGTGATGATTTTAGTAAATGCACGGGTCTCTTTTGTTGTAACGATTGGAATTCCAACAACTTTTCTTATTGGTGCAGTTTTTGCCTATCTAATGGGATACTCTATAAACATTATGACTCTGCTTGGAGTTCTTCTAATTTTGGGGGTTTTAGTTGATGATGCAATTATCGTTGCTGAAAATATTCAGAGACACATTCATCAAGGAGATGAGAAAGTCTATTCCGCAATTGTTGGAACAAAAGAGGTTTTAATTCCAGTTTTAGCTTCGAGTCTTACAACAATTTTCGCATTTTTCCCAATGTTGGCACTCACAAATGAGATGGGTGAATTTATGAAAATGATACCGATTGCAATCGTAATTCTCATTTTTGCTTCTCTTGTAGAGAGTTTCTTTTTTCTACCACTTCACTCTCTTCACCTTTTCAAAAAAGGTAGTAAAGAGTTAGATTGGAGTAGAGCAAATAGTATCTATAAGAAAGTTCTAAATTTCCATGTGAAGGGAAAGTATAGGAGATATATCTTTCTGCCAACTTTTGTAATTGCAGTTTTCGTCGGAACAGTGATGATTGGAGGAAGTTTGAAATATCAACTCTTTCCAGAAACTGATATGGATAGAATGTTTATTCGAGGAAACTTCTCTGTAAATCATACAGTTGAAGATGTGGCAAAGAAGTTAGAACCGATTGAGGTAGAGCTTTTAGAATTGAAAGAGGAACTCTATATAAAGTCAATTTCATTACTGGCTGGATTTAAAAATACGACTCTTGGAGCTGTGGAGATAAAACCGAATGTTTTTGAAATCAATGTTGAACTTCAAAACAAAGTTCCAGAAAATTTTATTGATAAGTATATAACTCCATACTTCTCTCCAAGATATGATGGTTCAGATAGAGTTCGAGATATTGGAGTTGCTGAAATTGTTGAGATTGTAAAAGAGAGAATTGAGAATTTGCAAATAGAGGGTCTTGAGGAACTTTTAATAATTCGAGATAAACCAGCTATTACAAAATATGATATTGAAATCCAACTAAACTCTGGTGATGAGGTTCTTCTCCGAAGTGCTATTGCCTCTATGAAAAGTGAATTTGCGAAAATCGAAGGACTCGTTACATTTGGAGATGACGCAAAAGATGGAGTTCGAGAAGTGAAACTCTCTCCAAATCGATTTGGTGAAAATTTAGGTTTTACCGAAGCATATCTTGCCTCATCATTAGCTCCTTTCTTTTTAGAAATTGAACAGAGTCGAGGACTTGGAAATGAGGGAATTGTTCTTATCGTTACTAGAGAAAAAGATTTAGGTAGCGTAAAACTTTTAGAAAATTTTGAGATTTCAACTCCAGATGGTAGCCGAATTGTGAAGTTAAAAGATGTAGCAAATTTGGATTTCATCTCCAATTTTGACTCTATCTATAAAGAGGACGGAATTTCGGTGAAAACGGTATTTGCAAATGTTGATACTCGAAAAATTACAGCAGTTGAAGTTATGAAAATTCTTGAACCAACTCTGGAACAGATACGAAATAGTGGTGTTCTCGTAGCCCTAAAAGGAGAAGCGGAACAGAACGCTCAAATGATGAAAGAGCTATCTCTCGCTTTTATGATTGCAATGTTTCTAATTTTCATAACTCTTCTTGTAATGTTCAACTCTTTCCGAGCCACTTTTACAATTCTCTCTGTAATTCCACTTTCAGTTTTTGGAGCAGTTCTTGGTCACTCTATAACTGGAGTGAATTTCGCAATGCCGTCGGTAATTGGAATTCTTGGACTTGCTGGAGTTGTAATCAATAATGGTGTTGTTATGTTGGCATTTATTGGAAAATCAAATAGTTTTGAAGAACTTCTCGAAAGAGCATCTTTAAGACTTAGACCAATTCTTATCACTTCCCTAACAACATTTATCGGTCTTTCAACTCTTATCTTTTTTGCAACTGGACAAGCTGTAATTTTGCAACCTATCGCAATATCTTTAGGTTTTGGACTTCTTTGGGGAACTGTATTAAACCTCATCTACTTACCTGTTCTTTTTGCTGTTCTTCATAGAAAAAGATTTCAGTAAAAGTGGCAGAAGAGTCTTGATTACAAAGACTCTTCGATGCACTTGGAATGGAAATTAAGCTCTATTTGATTGGCTCTGTTTCACCCACTTCCAAATTTAAAATTAATTGATTTTTACTTTTTGTTTTCACAACAAACTTTTTGTTTTCATCAAATCTAAAAATGGTGTTTTTCTCTCTTTTTTCAATTATAAGTTTACACCCATTATAGATACTCTTTTTAAAGTTGGAATAATCGCTGTTGTCAAATGAAAGTGTTTTTTGACTTGAGTTAAACTCAAATTTATATTGAGAATAAATCTCAATTTGTGTATCTGAACAATTAATGATTAAATCATCTATTGTATTCATGTTTTTAGTACTTGTAGAATAGTTCATATCATCTTCTTCAAATTTAAACTGATTAATATAAGTCATCTTTCCATGTTTTTGTTTTCCGAAATCAGAAATCAGCCAACCACTATAACCACTTTTATTTCTAGTAGTTTTTTTATTACGAAAAGAGATATAGTAATAACCATCTTTTGGATAAATAAGAATATTTTCAAAAAGAATAATAGTATTATATTTATAACCATCAAAATTTGTTTCTTTAAATATCTTAATTTTCTGATTTAAAATCTCTCCAACATTCTTTTTCCAACTAAAAACTCGAAACAAGGTACTTTCAGGTTGATAACTTCTTTAGAAAGAATTTAATAGTAATTTTATTTTCATCTGTCATCTCTACAAATGCCTCTTCTTTGAAAAGTCCTATAAGTTTTTCATAATTCTCTTTATAGTCTTTTGATAAGTTAAAGAATAACTCATTTATTTTATGTCTAATTCTCTCATTTTTCTTTTCATCTAATAAAGATATAATCTTTGTATCACCTATTTTTATTTTCGCTTTAAGATTATAAATCTCTCCATTCCAAAAATGGTTCAGTTCTTGAAAAAGTAAATCATCTTGAACTAGATTTAAAATATTCCTTATATCTTCTTCATTGGCAGGAATATCTTTACTTAAGTTTTGAGATAGTATGTTATACATTTTGAGCTTTGTTTGTTTATGTGCATTAACTTCGCTATCTAATTCGCTAGAGTTATAGCTTGTTTCGCATATATAAACATCTTCACTCTCTTTTTTGCATGAATTTAATGGAGGCGGAGGTTTGCCTACAAAACCACAACCTGAAAATATGGTTATAATAAATAGTAATATAAACTTCAAAATACTTTCTTATAAAAGAATTTTATCAATTCTACAATAGAACATCAATTTTCCATTTCAATTGTGGAAACTCTTCTGAAACATCGTTCCCAAACTTTTTTCCTTTTTCTGTAAGTTTCCAATGTTTTCCATCTCGAATTTGAAAACCTCTCTCTTTCAATTTCCTATTCATTTCAGCTCCTGAAACTCCAATGAATTTTCCAAGTTCTGTTGGTAGAAAAAGAGTATCTGAAAAGTCAATTTGAAAAGTTTCAAAAAGTGAGAAACCTAAATTCTCTTTTGTGATTTTCTCAAGAACTGTAAGAGTGTATGGATTTTCAGTTTGAAGAGCTTTTGAAAACTCCAAAACAGGTTTTGAGTAGTTGCTAAGTTTTTGGAACTTCTCTTCTAATTTTTCAACTTTCACCAAATTCAAACTTTCTAAAGAAGAAACTTTTGTTTCAGAAATTTGCCAAAACCTCTTTTCAATCTCGATGAAATAGTTTCTAATTTGATGAGCTTTTGTAGTTTTAGAAAGCATAGTTAAATGTTTCGCAGTATCAAGAGTTAAGATGTAATCTATAATTTCAACAACTTTTCCTGTTTTATCTATCCAAAACCCTCGACTGTTTTGTCGTAAGCCATCGACATTAAGTCGATGGACGATGTAATCGATGTTTTCAGTAAAAAAAGGGTTGTCTAACAGATTGGTTTTTATCCATCTATTAAATTGGCTTTTTGCTAAACCTAATGCTTTGTGCAATTCTCTAGCAGAAACGGAATTTACTTCGTCGTCTCCTATTCTGTTTTGAGAAACTTCTATAAGTTCTTTCATTTAAATACGGTAAAAATAAATTTGGTGGAAATTCTCTTTTTAGAGAGCTGAAAATAAAGTTACCAGTTTTATTTGCAAAACCCTCCGAATTCACCTTGATAAGACTTTCCGAAGAAAGCCTTAGGTTTGCAAAAAGGCACTGGTAAAGCCTTATCAAGACAAATTCAAAATGGAAGTAAAATTTCCAAAAATGATTTTATCATATTTATAAAAGAACATCAATTTTCCATTTCAATCGGTTGGTCGAAATAACACACGGTTTTTGTAAAATTTCAAAAAAGGATTTTTGTGGAAAGTGAAAAGAATTTAGTAAAAAAAACTTGTAGAGAATTGGGAATTACACAAAAAGAGTTGGCTGAAAGAATTGGGGTTAGTCGCCAAACAGTTTCAGATTGGAGTAGTGGAAGAACAAATATCAGTCAAGTTATCCAAGAAACTTTAAGACTTTTAGTAGTTGAGCAAGAATATAAAAATTTTCAATACATGGTAAAAAAGGCGATAGAAAGCCGTTAGGAGAATTCGCCTAACGGTATAAACTTGACATTAAATATAAATTTCTTATACAATTCTTCTAACAGAAGAGTCTCTTCTACCAAAAATTAACTCTTCTGAAATAACTATTTAAAGTTGATTGAATGAACATTATAGCAAAACAGTTTCATGAGTTTGAAATTCTTTTTTCACTAGATACAACTCTCTATTTAAATGCGACTGAAACAGCAAAGCATTTTAATAAAGCTCCAAAAGATTGGCTTCGGAACTCTGAAACAAAAAAATATATCGAAGCTCTTTCAAAACACCTAAACTTTTTAAAAGAGAAACTTGTAATTGTTCAGCAAGGTGGAAAAGCTGAAGAGCAGGGAACTTGGATACACAAAAAACTTGTAATTCATTTTGCTCGTTGGTTAGATGTTGAATTCGCAATTTGGTGTGATGAACAGATTGAAGAAATTCTAGGCAAAACTTCCAAAACCCCAAATCTAAAAGAGGTTTTGCTTTTAGGTTCTGAGCTTCTTGAAATCCTCGAAAGCAAGTCTGCAATTTCTAAAATTCGTTTAGATTCTTTTGTGAAGTCTGAAACTGGAATCTCGCCACTCGAAAAGTTTGGAATCTCTTTTAAAAATTCCTATTTTCTTCCAACAGAACTTGGGAAGCTCTACGGAATTTCAGGAAGAGAAGCAAACTTGCTTTTGGAAAACCTTGGATTTCAGAAAAAGCTGGAGGGAGTTTGGAAACTTACAGAAAGTGGGAAAGAATTCGGAATGGAATTTTCTGGAAACTTTTTCCAACTCAAATGGAAAATAGAGACTCTACTGTAAAGATGCCAAAACAAATTCGGAAGTGACCAAATAGAGTAGGATTTCCTCTTTGAGCGTAGTTGCAGAATCTATCTCCCTCAGAGTGTTTTGCCCTGAAAAAGCTATTTGGTCAGTTTCCAAAATCTAAAGTCCCATTTTATTAGGATTTAAGATATTATTTGGGTCAAACGCTTTTTTCATGCTTCGAAAAAGTTCCATTTCAGCATCAGTAAAAGCCATTTTCATATAAGGTGCTTTTGCCAATCCAATACCATGTTCACCAGAAAGAGTTCCGCCCATATCAACTGTAATTTGGAAAATCTCTTCTATTGCTTTGTATCCTATTTCCACAGCTTTTGGGTCTTTCCCATCAACCATTACATTTGTATGGATATTTCCATCTCCAGAGTGTCCAAAGCAAGGTATCTGAATACCATATTTCTCTCCAACTTCTCCAAATTTCTTTAAAGTTTCTGGAAGTTTACTTCTTGGAACTGTTACATCTTCATTGATTTTCTTACTACCATAGATGGAAATTGCCTGACTTGCATTTCGTCTTGCAAACCAGATATCTTTTGCTTCAGCTTCATCTTTAGCGATTTTAAAATCAAAAGCTCCATTTTCTCGAAACTTAGCCTCTATGAGTTCTAAATCTTTCTCTAAGTTTATTTCCAAATCTCCATCAACATCTGTTACAAGAATTCCTCCAGCATTTTTAGGAAGTCCAATTTTATATTTCTCTTCAACTGCACGGATTGTAAGAGCATCTAAAAATTCCATTGCAACAGGAGTTACTCCACTTGCCATAGTTTTAAAAACCGACCTCATCGCCGACTCAACATCTGGAAAAATTCCCATTGCTGTTTTAGAGAGTTTCGGTTTTGAGAGAAGTTTCAAGGTTACTTCTGTAATGACAGCAAGAGTTCCCTCGCTACCAACAAGAGTTCCAACAACATTGTATCCTGCAACATCTTTTATAGTTCTCTTTCCAGCTCGTATCACCTCTCCATTTGGTAAAACAGCCCGAAGTGCCATCACAAAATCTTTGGTAATTCCATATTTTGTAGCTCTCATTCCTCCAGCATTTTCAGAAACATTTCCTCCAATTGTTGAGTAATTTTCACTTGCTGGGTCTGGTGGATAAAAAAGACCTTTAGACTCTACTTCCTTTTGTAAATCCATATTTATTACACCAGGTTGAACAATTGCAACCATATTTTCCATATCAATTTCTAAAATTCTGTTCATATGTTTCTCAAAAGCGAGAACTATACCTCCTTCACTTGGTAAAGCTCCACCAGTAAAACCGCTTCCCGCACCTCTTGGAACAATTGGTACTCTGTTTCTATTACAAAACTTTAGAACTTCACTTACATCTTTCTCATCTCTTGGAAAAACAACTGCATCAGGTTTAAAACTGCTTCGAGTTGCATCATAAGAGTAGGCGATGAGGTGAGCTTTATCTAAGTAGACATTATCTACTCCAACTATCTTTTCTAGCTCTTTTAAATTTGCCATTTTCACTCCAAAATATCGGATAATAATTTGATAGAATATTAAAATTTCATTTAAAAAGAGGAAATAGTTTTTGAATTACAGTAAAGAGGAGATTGTGGAACTTCAAAATGACCCTAGTTTTCTTGATAAGTTAAACGAAATGGAGAAGAGTGGGTTAGAAGATAAAAATTTGGTTTCACTTTATGATGTTCTTGACTCTCTTCTTCTTTTTCAAGAGGGAAATAGTGAGAGAATAAATAAAATTTATGAAGTTATTTTAGAAGAAGCTCTACACAATTTAAAAAAGAGATTGGAAAATGAGACTCTCTTTTCACTTGAAAATCAGATAGACCACTACACCCTAAGAGCAATATATGAATATGGAATTGATAAATATAGTAAATCTCTCTTTACAGAAGCGAAAGAGCTTTTTATAATGCTCTCAATTTTAACAGATAATAGTAGTTTTAAAGGTGCTATGCAGATACATCTTGTAGCAGTTTTAAAAGAGATAAGTTTAAGTGATTTTATAGAAGAGTATATCGATTTAGAAGAGTTAGAGAAAGATGAAGATAGCTTTTTTATGCTCTATTTTAAAGATAATGCAAACTCTTTTCTTCATGAAAATAGTGAACTAATTAGAAGTGCTATGAGGGAAGTTAGGGAGTTAAAACTGTGAGAGTTCACCTCATCGGAATTGGTGGAATTGGTATTTCAGGTTTAGCCAAATATCTCTATTTTAAAGGAAATAGCATTTCAGGTTCTGACCAGAAAGCGACAAAAATTACTAAAGATTTAGAAAAACTTGGAATAGAGATAACCGTACCTCACAGCAGAGATGCGATATCTTCAGATATAGATTTTATTATCTACTCAGCAATCATAAAAGATAGTAATCCAGAAATTATTAGAGCAAAAGAGTTAAGTATAAAAACTTTTTCCCGTTCTGAAGCGATAGGCAAAATTTTAGAAGGAAAAAGAGTATTTTCAGTTTGTGGAGCTCATGGAAAAAGTACTACAAGTGCAATGCTCTCATCAATAATTGGAGAGTCATCAATAATTGGAGCTTATAATAAAATCTATAACTCAAATGTCTCCTATTCAGATAGTGAAAATTTAGTTTTTGAAGCTGATGAGAGTGATGGAAGTTTTTTAAATAGCAATCCATACTACTCAATTGTTACAAATGCTGAACCTGAACACATGGAATTTTATAACTACGATTTAGATAGATTTTACAGTGCTTATTATAAATTCTTATCTATTGGTAAAAAGAGAGTTATTAATGGAGAAGATGAGTTTTTAAAAGATGTAAATCTTGATGCAATTCGCCTCTATCCATCAAAAGATATAAAAAATATAGAACAGACTCTTGTTGGTGATGAACCATATACAAACTTTCATTTAAAAAATTATGGTGAATTTTCAGTTTGGGGGTTAGGAGAACATATCGCTCTTGATGCCTCTCTTGCAATTCTTACAGCGTTAGATTTTGGAATGAAGAGTTCTGAAATTGCAGAGAATTTGAGAAAATATAGAGGTACAGAAAAGAGATTTGATATCTTGCAAAAGAGTAGTGATTTTGTTCTAATTGATGATTATGGACACCACCCAACTGAAATTGAAGCAACTCTAAAATCAGCTTTTGAGTATGCAAAAATGAAAAATATTGATGAGGTAGTTGCAATTTGGCAACCTCACAAATATAGTAGAACCCTTGATAATATGGTTCATTTTCAAAGCTGTTTTGAAGGTGTCTCTAAACTTGTAATTCTTCCTGTTTGGAGTGCTGGAGAGGAAAAAATTGATGTAAACTTTGAGAGACTATTTTCCAGATACTCTCCAATTTTTTCAGAAAGAGTTTCTGTTTCAGAAGGTGTTGTAAAACTCTCTTCTGGAGAGAAACTTAGAAATGGTCTTGTGATAGGATTTGGTGCTGGAGATATAACTTACCAGTTGAGAGGAGCAAAATGAAAATTTTAGTAAATGGTGAAGAGATAGAGTTCAAAGATGATATTTCTATTTTTGAAATTTTAGAAACTTTAAAAATTAGAGACAAAGTTATGGCTTGTGCTGTAAATATGAGTGTTGTAAAAGAGGAGAGTTGGAAAGATTTCTCTCCAAAAGATGGCGATAAAGTTGAATTTCTCCAATTTGTTGGAGGCGGATAAAATTATGAATTGGGACTAAAAGTCCCAATTCTAAGGTTTTATGGAGTGAAGATTTTTAGGAAGTTCCAGAAACTTTCCTCTTCAACTTCTTCAACTTCCTCTTTTATTTTAGGCTTTTCTCTTCTTACTCTTACTCTTTGTATCATCTTTTCAAAAGTTACATAATTTTTAGAAAATCCAACAAGTTCTCTTTCAAGACCTAAAATTTCTATTTGACTTCTATTTTCACTTTGCCAATCTGGAAGAATAGCTCTATTTACAACAAACTCACCACTTTCAATATCTCGATTGTGAAATTTGAAAATAAATTTATATTGAAGATAGTGGGAGTCTATTGGTTGCGGAGGAATGACTGCTTTACACCATTTTTTACTACACCTCATCGACACATATTTATACCCTTTTTGAAAAGAGTTTGCCCAAAATATTCCAGCTTCATAAGGAGGAAATCGCTCATTAAATAGAGAAACTTCTATTTTGATTGGGAAATCTGCAAAATAGTATGGAAATGGTTCATAAACAACTTTAGCAAAAAGAGGTATTGTAAAAATAAGTAGAAATTTCATTATAAACTTTTTTTAAATATTACCAACTTATAAAACATTTCTATAAAATATCAAATAAATTTTAAAGGCAAGGAATGTTTGGTTGGTTTTCTAAGAAAAAGGAAGATAAGAGCGAAAAGAGAAGTGAAGTAGAGTCTACTAGAAAAGATATAGGTAGTGAGGACGATGAAAAAGGTGTTATAGATATTTTTGATGATAGTGTAAACAATCCTCTAAGTTGGAAAGATAAGACAACTGGATTGATTTGGGAAGTTAAAAATAGAAGTAATTATAATGACACATACTCTTTTGATGAAGCAAAGAGATATGCTGAAAATTTGAGTATTAAACTCTATGATGGTTCAAATAGATGGAGAGTTCCGACTGTTGATGAACTTATGACTTTGGGTTCAGCAAAACTTTTTGATTATAGAGATAGAGGTTTAAAGTATGGTTCTCGAAAAAGTTGGAGAGAGCAGATAGAGTCTTTTAGAAATGGTAAAGTTTTTGTCAAGAGAGAGCTTTCAGGAATTATGAATTATCAGATAGAGACATGGTATTGGAGTTCAACAGCTGTTGAGGATTACACTTACGGATATGGAAAAGGGGAGACTAAAATATCGAGAATGACAAACCTTGGTTGGGTTGTTAGCTTTTTTGAAGGTGGAAATTACCACAACTCCAAAGATGTAAAAAATTCTGTTATCTGTGTGAGAGATAGATGATAGTTGAGTTAAAAGATGGGAATTATGCTGATTTTATCACTCAAACTGATAAACCCATTTTTATAGAGTTTTATACTCCGATGTGTGGAGCTTGTCAAAGACTTCTTCCAATTTTAGATGAGATGGATTTACACTATAAAGGTGATGTTGTTATTGGAAAGTGTGATGTTAGTTCAAATCCTAAACTTGCTGAAAAGTATAGAATTCGTTCAGTTCCATTTTGTGTATCGATAAATAGGGAAAAGAAGATAAAAGATGTGGAACTTGGTCTTCTTGATCCAATTCGATATTTTGAGATGGCTGACAAGGCTCTTTACAACTATACATGGTGGCAACTATTTGTAAAAAAATTAGGATTTTAGATGGAAGATAGTAGAAACAGTATACTTTATGCTCCTTGGAGAACAGAATATGTTGCAGGAGCAAAAAGAAGTGAGTGTGTTTTTTGTGATATATCTCAAAAAGAGGAGTTGGATTTAGAAAACAAGGTTCTTTTTCGCGATGAGGTCTGTTTTGTAGTAATGAATAGATTTCCTTATACTCCAGGTCACTTTATGATAATACCTCATCAACATACTCAAAATCTTGAAGATGTTCCTCCAGAAAATTGGTTACATATCTCAAAACTTGCTCAAAAAGGTGTCGAACTTCTTAAAAAAGATTTTTCAGCAACAGGTGTAAATATTGGAATGAACCTTGGTGAAAGTGCTGGAGCAGGTATTGCTGAACATATCCATTTACATCTTGTTCCAAGATTTAATCGAGATACAAACTTTATTACAACTATCTCTCATACAAGAATTTACTCAACCGATTTTGAAAAAATATTTTTGAAGTTTAGAGAATTAGCACCAAAATATTTCGATATTTAAAGAAGAGTCTACCCTTAGGCTCTTTGCAGGAATTAGCTAAATAGAGTAGGACTTCTACTCTGAGCGTAGTCGCAGAGTCTATCTAAAACTCTATGATCGTTTTACTTCAGAGTGTTTTTCCCTAAAAAAGCTATTTAGCCACTCCCTAAAATTTGAAAGGAAAAAGTGAATAAAGGAAAAAGAGATTTTGGAATTGTAGTTCTGATTGTCTTATCAATTATATCTGTAGTAACTTATTCTGAATATAGTGAAGCTAATAAGATAGATGTATTTGAAAGTGGAGGAAATCTTATATGTGATTTTTCACCTTGGGGTGAAGCAGAAGTAAATATTATAAATAAGAGCAATTTTCGACTAACAACATGCACTGAAAATGGAACTGGAGGAACAAGAAGTAGTTCTGAGTCCAGAAAATATCATGGTTTTAATATCAATGGAAGTTGTCGTTCACTCACCATATGTAGAGTGGAAGAATAAATAAGGGAGTGACCAAATAGAAGACTTTACACTTTGACAACCCATATGTCATTTCGAACCCTTTTGGGTGAGAAATCTTTTACATCACTTCGAGTAAAACGATAAGTTTCCAAGATTTCTCAATCTCTACGCTCATATCGAAATGACAATAGAGGCAGAAGCCTACTTGGTCATTCCCTCCACTGCCATATAAATTTTTAAAGCATGAAAATACTTTAACAGAATTTGTTTTCAAAATAGAAAACAGAGAAATATTTTCTTAAATCATATTTTAAGAAACTTAAGAATTCAAAATTTCAAAAAAGACGGTTTTACCGCTACTATTTTTTATAAAATATATTTTTTGAAAGCAGTTTTAATCATATTTTATAACATATGCTTAACTTTTTTAAGAAATTTTTCTTATATTCAAAACTATTTTTTAGCTTTAACTATATATAATCTTGCCAAACAAATTTCGGAGGTATGAGATGAAAAAACTCATTCTCACTTTTGCTCTTCTCTTTGGAGGAAGTTCCATTTTCGCTAGTTCACTTCAGAACTCTGACCAACAGTTCCTTTTTGGAAATCAAAAAGTTGATGCCCAACTAATTTCTCAAAATGAGATGGTTGAAACTGATGGACAGTGGTTTTTCTTTGCAATAGGTTGGACAGTATATAGTTTAAGTTCTAGGTCAGCTTATTTAACTGGAGCACAGGGAAGATAATTGATAGTTATTTTTCTAATAGAGTTAATATTATTTATACTTCCTCTGTTGATTTGGGGAATATATAATATATATATATTAGAAAATTACTTTAATGGTTTTGGAATTACAATTTTTTCAATGTTTGCAATAATTGTTCTTTATTTTAGAACTAATAAACTTAAATAGTTGAACTTAGCTGGTTTGACTATTCATAATTAGTATTTAATATGGTATTGGAAGTAATCACAACATTTTGTATGGTTATTATTATTTATAATGTTTTTAATATCAAATATATAAAAGAAATATATAATAGTCATCTCTTAATAGGAAGCATTTATGCTCTAGTATTTATGTACTTACTGGTGATTTGTCTAATAGCTGATGTTAAAGTTTTAATTGCAGAAAGCTTGTTGTTTGTTTTCATGAACTTACATATTATGTGGCTAATTTATACAAAAAAGTAATAAGTTGAACTTAGTTGGCAAGTTATTAAAACTTTTAGTTTTTATTATGTTTCCAATAGCAATAATTAGTTTTGGAGTTTCTTATTTAAGTAGTAGTCTAACTGTTGGTAGTTTCCTAATATTTACTGGAACTATATACTTAATAGATGAGATAGTGTCTACTATGAAATAAGTTACATCTTTTTCAAAAGTCTCACACTCATAAAAAAGATGCAAACCAATTTAAGAGGGGAACCCCTCTTTTAAAATTCTATCACAAGGTTCCCAAAAATTGAAAAAGTATCTTATATTTCTCTTCCCAATTCTCCTTTTCTCAAAAGCGGTAAAAGTGGAAGAGATACTTTCAGACAAAAACGAGATAAAGCTAGATATTTCCACGACTTATACAAACACAAATCAGAAGTCAGGTTCATTAGCTTTGATAAACTATCAAACATCAGCTGGAGATTTTGTAACAGTTTCAACATTTGCAGGAGAGAGTTCTACAAACATAGATTTCATAACCTATTCAGCAAATTTGAAATATGGAATTTCAAAAAGTTTAGAAGTTTTCAGTTATGCTTCATGGTTTTCAAACTTCTCTCGAACCTCATCAGCAGATGGATTTCAGACAGAAAAGAGACTTTTCAACTTTAGGATTGATATATCAAATTCGGAAAGAGGATAGCTATCCAGCTCTTCTAATTGGAGGTTCAACACAAGCGATAAATAGAGTCGAGTTAGAGAATAGAAGAGAAGATATGAATTTCAAGTCTAATTCCATTTTTGTCTCTTCCTATTACACAAGCGACCCAATCGTCTTCTTTTTGAAATCCTCTTTTCAGAAAAATGAGAAAATTACATCTATTTAGCTGACCCATCTTTTTGAAATATTAAAGTTAAGAAAGCTAAATTTCTTGAAATGTTTCAAACAAAAGAGAGTGGCGGGAAAATTCTTGCTGTAATTCCAAACTTTGAACTTGAAACAAACCAAGAGTTTCAAAAAATAGTCAAAAGTTCTGATTTTATTTTTGATATTTTAAAGTTCAGAAGTCTACTCTAATAGAATTTATTTTCAAAATATAAAACAGAGAAACATTTTCTTAAATCATATTTTTGAAGAACTCTTCTTTTGGAAAGTGGGAGTCCAAAATCTTTAAAAGCACTATTGCCAAAATAAATTTAGGAAGTGTGAGATGAAAAAAATCATTCTCGCTTCTCTTTTCGGCAGAAGTCTATTTGGTTACTCCCAAAATTTAGACATAGGTTACAATTTCCAAAAAGGATAAGTGTGGCAATTGAGAGAGTAAGAGAGGCAATTGAGGCTATTAAAGCTGGAGAGATTGTTGTTATGATTGATGATGAAGATAGAGAGAATGAGGGTGATTTAGTTTACGCTTCAACTTTTACAACTCCAGAAAAAGTGAATTTCTTAGCTACACATGGAAAGGGACTTATCTGTGTGGCAGTTTCAGAAGAAGATGCAGAAAGATTAGAGTTAGCTCCAATGGTTTCAAGTAATACCTCATCTTATGAGACAGCTTTTACAATATCGGTAGATGCAAAAGATGCTCTTACTGGAATTAGTGCTGGAGAGAGAGATATGACAATAAAAATATTGGCAAACCCTCTTTCAAAAGCTGAAGAGCTTGTTCGACCTGGACACATTTTTCCTCTAATTGCAAAAGATGGTGGAGTTTTAGTTAGAACAGGACATACAGAAGGTTCAGTCGATTTATGCCGTTTAGCTGGTCTTCAAGAGAGTGCTGTAATTTGTGAGATTATGAGAGAAGATGGAGAGATGGCTAGAAGAGATGATTTAGCAGAGTTCTCTAAAAAGCACAATTTGAAAAGTTTATATATTTCAGATTTAGTAGAGTATCGACTTCAAAATGAGCTTTTAGTAAAACTTAAAAGCGAAGATGAGTTAGAACTTTTTGATGTAAAAGTGAAGAGATACAGATTTGAAGACCACTTAAAACGGGAACACACAGCTATTCGTTTCTACTCTGCTCACTCTGTTACAAACATTAGAATTCACCACATCTCTACTGATGTAGATTTGGTTACAAATAGTAAAAAGTATAAGCTCTTTACAAAATCTGTTGAGTATCTAAAAAAGAATGGAGGTATTCTTCTCTTTTTAACTGCTTCAAACAAGAGTGGAGATTCAATCAAAGAGTTTGGGGTTGGAGCTCAAATTCTCAAAAGTTTAGGTGTAGCTCAAATTCATCTTTTAACAGAAAAAAAAGATTTAGAGTTTGTTGGAATTCACGGCTTTGGACTTCATGTTGTTGATGAGGTGATATTGTGAGAGAAATTATAAGAGGATTTGGAATAGCTTTTTTCCTTTCCGCTTTTATATATCTTGAGGATATAGGAGTTCCTCTACCTCTATTGAATGCTATTCTTGGTTTGGGAGGTCTCTTTTTCCTCCTTTTAGAAAAGAGTCGAAAAGCTCTCTTTTCAGTTGGATTCTTTGTTGGAATCTTCTGGTTTTTCTGGATTGGTTTTTCAGTTCAATATTACGGATTTCCATATCTAGTTCCTCTAGTAGTTCTCTTTTTTGCCACTCTTTTTGGTGGAATATTTTTAGGTATTGGATATTTTCAAAATCTAATTTGGAGAGTTGGATTCCTAATTGCGATAAATGAGATTCATCTTTTTGGTTTTGACTGGTTCCGACCTCAAATCATATTTATAAACTCCCCTTTTGGTACAGAACTGTGGCAATTTGGAATCATTCTCATAGTTTTAGCTCTACTTATTTTTGGTATTCAGAAAAGAGAGAAGAGATTACTATTTGCTCCAATACTTCTTCTTTTAGCTTTAGATTTTAGAGAGCATGAAGATATAGATTTAGATTTGAGAGTAAAAGTTGTAGAGACTGAAATTCTTCAGGAAGAGAAGTGGAAAATTGAAAATCAGACTGATATTGTTCTTATGAATTTTGAAGAGATAAGAAGAGCGATAGGAGAAGGTTACGATATGGTAGTTCTTCCTGAAAGCACTTTTCCATTTTTTCTAAATACTCGAGATGATGTTTTAGAGATTTTAAAAGAGCTTTCTCAAAAAATAACTATCTGGACAGGTGGACTCTATTTTGAAAACCAGAAAAGTTACAACGCCTCTTTCATATTTCAAAATGGAAAATTTGAAGTTGCTAAAAAAGTTGTTTTAGTACCTTTTGGAGAGTATGTTCCATTACCAAAATTTATGAGAGATTGGATAAATGAAGTGATTTTCCAAAAAGCAGATGACTTCACTCCAGCTCAAACTCCAACAGATATAGAAGTTTCTGGAGTCAAATTTCGAAACGCTATCTGTTATGAAGCTACGAGTAATAAAATCTATGATGAAAATATGCCAAAGTTTGTGGTTGCAACAAGTAATAACGGCTGGTTTCTACCATCAATTGAACCATCTCTTCAAAAACTTCTTATGCAACACTTTGCAAATAAGTACGGTGTAACCATATTCCATAGTGCTAACCGTTCTGGAACTGGAGTTGTAAGTGCTAATTAGAAAATTTGGCTAAAGCAAGGAAATCGAAGAGTCTAAGAGAAAGACTCTTCTTACTCATTTAAAATTGCTTGAATATTGAAAGCACTAATTTTTCCGCTATCTCTCTCAATTATAAGAGTTTTCCCTTGTATATAAGTTTTATCTCTTCTAAAAGTGAACTCTTCAGGAATATAGAATTTCTTCTCTTCAATTTTGTAAATGAGTTTGTTTGTAGTGATAGAGCTGTTATCAGACCTCTCATACTCAACATCTCCTAAAACATCTATCTCTCTATTTTCATAAACAGCATAGTTTCCTTTTAAAGTTTCAAGAAAAAGGGTGTTCTGATACATCAAATCGATATTTTTCATTCTATATCTTCTATTCTCAAAACCCTCTGCTACGGCTCCTTTTACAATCATCACAACATATTTGTTCTTATCCATATCAAAGAATTGGAAATTCTTAAATCCAACTTGAGGATAGTTTTTTAAAAATGTCTCATTCAAATTTATCTTGTCAGGAACAGGACGAAGAAATATAAAAATAGAGATGTTTACAAAAAAGAGGATAGGTAGAAAGAGATGTAGTAGAGACATCTCTAAATTACACCTTTGGTACTTGGAGTGGAGAGGCGACTATTTTTTGTCAAAGCTCTTCGAAGAGCTACGGCAAGAGCTTTAAAACCTGCTTCGATAATATGGTGTCTGTTTTTCCCTCGATTTTGAACAAGATGTAGAGTAATTCTGCTGTTTAAAACAAATGCTCTAAAAAACTCTTCTACAAGTTCAACATCAAAATTTCCAACTTTTCCATCTATATCCATTTCAAAGTGAAGATATGGTCTATTTGAGATATCCAAATCACAAGATACTGAAGCCTCGTCCATAACAACAGTTGCATTACCATATCTCTCTATCTCTTTTGCTGGATATATCACATTTGCAAAAGCGGTTCCAAGAACAATTCCGATATCTTCAACAGTGTGATGGTCGTCAATATGAGTATCTCCAGACGCTTTCACTTTTATATCGATAAGACTATGTTTTGAAAGAGCTTCTAACATGTGGTCAAGAAAACCAACTCCACTATTTATAGAGTAATCTCCTTTTCCTTCTAAATTCAACTCCAAGACTATATCTGTCTCTTTTGTCTTTCTCTCTATAATCACTCTACTATCCTATCTCGAATTACTACAAATGAAGATGGGAAAAACTCTTTTTGATAACTAAAGTCTCTAGCACTCTTCTCATCTGGAAAACCAAAAACTCGAACTTTAAAAGAGCCTTTCTCTTCATCAATAACAAGTTTTAAATTTTCAGGCATATTTAAATCCTGCTTAGAAAAGATATACGCTTCTGCATTTACAAGTGAGGAGAATGAATTTACTTGAACTAAAAATGTTTTCACTTTCTGTTTTGGTTTAAACTCTATTTTCTTTTCAGGTTTCTCTTCAGTTTTCTCTACAACTTCAGGTTTGCTTTTTTTGTTGTAAGTGATGACTAAATTTGTAACCTCTTTTGGAGTGCTTTCGATGGCAGTCTCTAAATCAGATAAGTTGTCTGCAACTATCTCTTTCTTCATATCATCTTCGCCAACTTCTAAATCATCATCACTATCTAAACCATCTTCTTGAGTTGTGTATATAGCAACTTGAGGCATTATGTTATCTAAAAGAACTGTCTCTGTTTTTTTCTCTTTTACTGTTATATGCTCTTCTTCTATTTTAGGCTCTTCTACCGTAGAGATATCTTCATCTTCTAAAGAGTTTTTTACAACTTCTTTTTCCTCTTCAGCTACCTCATCAGAAATTTCCTTTGGCTTCTCTTCTACTGGAAGTAGCTCCTCTCTTATCTCTCCGTTATATCCAACAACTTTATACTCAACAAGAGCTACACCATTTTTCAATAGTCCAATCTTTTTTGCGGCCTGTTTTGATAAATCTAAAATTCTATCTTCAACAAAAGGACCTCTATCATTTACTCGTACTACTACACTATTTCCATTTTCAAGATTTTTGATATGCAACATACTATTCATAGGTAGAGTACGATGTGCTGTTGTTTCAGCAAACATGTTGAAAACTTCTCCACTAGCTGTTTTCTCATTATGAAATTTATCTCCATACCAACTAGCATATCCCTTTTCTGTATATCCCAACTGCTCCTGTTTTGGAAAATATCTCTTTCCATTTTTCTCATAAGGTGATGAGGTGTTATATCTTTTCTGTTCAGAAATAACTGGTTCAGGACTATCTGTAAAACAGCCACTCAATAGAAAAATAAGTGGTAATAAAATGTAGATTTTCATATTTTGACCTTAATTTTTTGAATAGGAGTTCTCTTTCTCTTTTGCAACTTGAAGAGAGTCAGAATTATACAGTAAAGGAATTACAAGTTTTTGACCAACTTGTAGGTTATTACTTCTTAAATTGTTTCTACTTTTTATATCTCTATAATCACAACCATATCTCTTTCCAATCTTATAAAGAGTGTCACCGCGTTTTACAACATATAAGAAAGTTTTAGAGTTGTAATTTCTCTTAAATAGCGACAATTTGTAGTGAGGAATATATATCTGATACTTCTTTTCAAAAGGTGGAGTTACACCATTTATGATATGTGAATTTAGAGATTGTAACTCGTTGTAATTCATATTTATACTTTCCGCAATATCAACTAATTTTTCACCACCATCAACTTCTACTGGAATTAGAGACATCACATTTCCAACATTGAAGATGTAAGAGTATTTTGAGTTGAAGAAGTAGTCATTACTTTCTAAAATTGCTAAAGCTAAAATTTTTCGAATATAAATTCTACTCTCTTGAGGTAGATACTTCTTTTCTGGGTCAATAAGAACTTCTAAATTATCTGTTCCAGCTCTTCTTATCGCTTTCTGAAGAGTACCCTCTCCACAATTGTATGCAATTGCTGCCAAATACCATTTTCCAAATCTTTTGTGCATATCACTTAAAAATTTGATTGCTACTTTTGTTGATTTAATCATATCAAGTCTCTCATCAATATATTTATTCACTTTTAAACCGTAAAGAGCAGCAGTTGATGGGATAAATTGCCACATTCCAGCGGCTTCTTTATTTGAAAACACATTACTTTCAAACTGAGACTCAGCCATTGCCAAATAGATAAACTCATTTGGAACTTTAGACTCTGCCAA
The DNA here is from genome assembly GCA_024281175.1 of Candidatus Thiovulum imperiosus. GTDB lineage: Bacteria > Campylobacterota > Campylobacteria > Campylobacterales > Thiovulaceae > Thiovulum_A > Thiovulum_A imperiosus. The sequence continues at coordinate 18,622 of JAMJTW010000014.1, read as the reverse complement.
AAGTTTTTTGATTGTTGGTAGAGAGATGATTGCACTACTGATAGCTTGGAAGAAGTAGATTTTATGATTTTCACTTTTATACTCTTCCAATTTCTCTTGAAAATGTATATTGTTCATGAAAGTTCCATCAACATCAAATTTGCGGAGAGTATTTATCTGCCTCTCAATATTTTCACTAAAGTCAAATGTTGTTGCGAATAGGGGAATGGCGAAAAGAAGAGCTAGATATTTTTTCATAATTTAAAAACCTTTTTACTATTGTTTGTGGATATAGTGGCTACTTCTGAAACTGGAATTTCTAAAATCTCTCCAACTTTTTCAGCAACTAGAGTTGTGTATGCTGGTTCATTCCTTTTTCCTCTATGGGGATGAGGTGTAAGATATGGACCATCTGTTTCTAAGACGATTTTATCTTTTGGAATATCTGGTAGTATATTTACAAGTTTTTTAGCATTTTTGAATGTTACAACTCCACCAATACCAAAGTAGAAGTTGTGTTCTGCAAGTTGAAGTAGTGTTCTATCAGCATTGAAACAGTGAAGAACACCGCCAACCTCATCAGCACCATTTTCAAGAAGTATCTTTTTTGACTCTAAACTTGCATCTCTAATATGGACAATGATTGGTTTTTTATGCTCTTTAGCAATTTCTATCTGTTTTCTAAAAATCTCTTTCTGCTTCTCAACTACCTCCAATTTCTCTACCTCATCTTCTGGAAGTCGATAAAAATCTAAACCAGCTTCTCCAACTGCTATGCACTTTTTATGAGAGAGATACTTAAAAATATCTTCTCTCCAATCCTCAATATGATACGGGTGAACTCCAACCGCAAAAAATATCTCCTCATACCTTTCTGAAAGTTCAATAGCTCTGTCTAAATCTTTTGGGTCTGCACCTGGAATTATAAATCTCTCTACACCCCTACTCTTCGCATTTTCAATCACATCTTCTAAATCATCAATATATTTGAAATTATCAAGATGAATGTGAGTATCTATTATCAAATTCTATTTCTCCTTTTTCTTGATATGAAATTTTAACAAATTCATTTAAGAAAAAATAAAAAAAGGTCTACTCTTTCTGTTTTAATTCTTGTAAAAGAGCTTTCACTTCAGCCAACTCTTTCTGGACGCTTTCTAAAATTTTGTGGTCTTCATCAATTGTTGTTTTCATACTACCTTTGCCCTGCTCTCTTAAAGCCTCCATTTCACCAATTATTACTGCGATAAATAGGTTGAAGAATACAAAAGCTGTAATTATGATGAATGAGACAAAATATATCCAATATAGAGAATTTAGCTCCATCGCTTCATACATAACATCTGTCCAATCTTCAAAAGTTAGAACCCTAAATAGAGTTAGCATAGATGTTAGCAAATCACTCCAGAGACCAGATGGTAGTGATGAGAATAGGAAACTTCCAATTACACCATAAACATAGAAAATGATAAACATCAAAATTACAATATCTATAATTGATGGAATAGCTCCAATTAACATATCTATAATATTTTTCAGTTCAGGACGAGAGTTGAAAAGTCTTAAAACTCTGAAAAGTCTCAAGAGTCTAGCTATCATCATAAATTCACTCTCTTCTATTGGAATTAGAGTAACAGCTACAATTAGAAAATCGAAAATATTCCAACCACTTTTAAAAAACTCTTTTTTGTCAGCAGAAATTTTTATCACTATCTCTATTAAAAAATAGAGTGTAATTACTAAATCTAAGTAGAACCACCAGTGTTCAAATGCAACTTCTATCTGATGCGAAGTTTTAAAACCAAGCACAACAGCATAACCTATAATTACTGAAGTAGTAAGATTTGAAAACCAATTTGATTTACGAACATCGCTTAACAATATATTCTCTTTATAAAATATTTTTTAGAATTATATATAAAGTAAATTTTGCAGAAAAATTGGGACTGACCAAATAGAGTATTTTTACGCTTTAACAACTTATATGTCATTTCGAACCCTTTCGGGTGAGAGAGGCAGAAGCCTATTTGGTCACTCCCGAAAAATTTACTCATAAAACCAAAACTGACCGAAGAGTCTGTAATTTTAGAGTTTTAAAATCAAACTTTAAAAAGATATAATCCACATAGATAATTTATGTGAAAGATATATATGGACTCAATAGGAATTACTGCTCTTCAAAGCAAACCAGCACTTTTTAAAACACTCCTCTTCTCTGAAATTGTCGATAAAAGAGAGAAGCGAACTCTCGGTTATTACATCTCTTCAAAATATGAGAAATATGTAAAAGAGTTAATTGAAAAAATTGAGAGAGAAGAAAAAATCAGAAAATTACACATTTTGAAAAAACATCAAGATTTAGAGTTTTGTGAAATTGGAGTCGATGATGGAATATAGTAGAGGCGATATTGTAACAATTAATTTCAATCCTACAAAAGGTCATGAAGTTGGAAAAATCAGACCAGCTGTTATTCTTTCTCACGATGATGAAAACTCTATTCTTGATACAATCGTTGTTGCTCCACTCTCAACTCAACTAATTGACAATATGCTTCCTTTTCGATTTAGAGTTTCAAAAAGAGAGAGTTTAGAAAAAGATAGCGATCTACTTTTAAATCAAATTCGAACTATTTCTAAAAAGAGAGTTGGTGAAAAATTGGCAAAACTGGGTGAAGATGAGTATTCTGAAATTCGCAAGAATTTATGCAAGATGTTTTAGTTGTATGCTAATATTCTAAATCTTCTTAAAGGATACGTGAAAATGTTAAGAATTGGTTTACTCTCTCTTGCAACTGCTTCAGCTCTTTTTGGCGGTACAATTCAAAGTGCATCTCTTGATTTAGAAACTTATAGTTTAGTGAAAGTTGAGTTTGACTCAGCACCAACAGAAGCGGAACTTTCTGGATATCTGGCAGATAAGAACATTACAATTGAACACAACCAAGTTGGAAAACAGACTGAAAACAATATCTCTTTGACTTATGTTAGAACAGAAGGAAACACTATCTATCTCGGAATTGCAAGTGATGATGTCTCTACAATTCGAGGAAACACTTACAACGATTTAAATCTAAATTTGGCAAATGATGCCTTAACAGATTTTGGAGGTGGAACTTCAAACTTTGAACTTCTGCAAGATTTGGGAGATGTTGTTTCTGGAGACTTTAATGTTTCAAATGATATCTGGAACCTCATCACCTTTCCAAGCGGATACCAAACAAATGCTAGAGAACTGATAAAATCAAATAAGGTTACAATGGTTTGGGGCTGGGAATATAATGGTACAGCTTACAATTGGGCTTCATATCCAGATAAGATGGTTGGAGGTCGAGGCTATTGGGTTCGAACCAGAGTTGCAGCAAATACAGAGAGAAATTTGAATACAGTCAATGTTTCCGATTTTAATGGTACAGTTCTCTCAGATATCGACTCTACGGAAATTAATACAACAAATTTCCAAGATATTATTGCAAATACTCCATATTATGATGAGTGGGTTCTTCTTGGAAACAGCACAGGAACAGATGTTGAGATTTCAGCAACAGAAGAGACAAACACTACAACTGGAACTTATTACTTTGATGACCTTTTAAATGATGAGAGAGAGTGTTACTTTGTCTCAATTTACCACTATGACGCTGAAGAGGAAGATTGGGTAAATGATACAGATAGTGGAGCAACTTCAACAGCAATTCCAAAAAATAGTGGAATGTGGGTTCGACAGAGACTTTGTAATAACGAATAGTTCTTTTGAGAGTGACTACCACTCTCTTTCCAATTTTTCCCTTGAAAAGGTTTTTTATGAAAGTGCTAATTCCCCTATTTCTACTGCTATTTTCAGGCTGTTCGTGGTTTTCTGATGACAAGAAAAGTTCTAAAACTATACTACTGGAAGAGAATGCTTCAGAAGAGAATATTTCAAAAGAGAATATTTCAGAAGAGCTTCTGAAAGAAGAGATTTCAGCAAACAATTTTTCAGAAGAGAATGTGACTCTACCAAAACCACTACCTAACGGAAATAGAACTATTCCAAGTGGAGTACCACCTAAAATTCCAAATGGTGATGAGGTCCTCTATCTTGAAAATATGAACTTTCCAACTTTTGAAATTCCTGAAAAGAGTGTAGATTTAGAGTTTTCTGACAACTTACTCTATCCTGAAGAGAATAGCACTACCATAAGAAACATTTATAAATATTTAGCATTTAAAGGAGTTGCTCTTGATGGTTATATCAAAGGTGGAACACCAACTTTAGAGGGAAAAGAGTATCAATTTGAGAAAACAGATGAGAATGGAGTTTTCTATCTCTTTTTTGAAAAGAGTGATGATAAAGAGTTTTTAGTTAAAGTTTCTGGTGGTGTAAATACCGCAACAGATGAGAAATTTTATGGTCTACTTCAGAGAAGACTTACTCTTGCAAATTTTAGAGAAGTTCTACTTTTTGACTCTAAAACTTTCTCTCTGGAAGAGATAGTTGAAGGTGAAAATAGTATTCTTCTTGGAGATTATAATTTCTCAAAAGAGGGAAATATCTCAATTTTTGTAGATGGAAATCTTACAGATGAGAGAAATATTTCACTAATTGGAAAGAGAAAAATAGAGATTTTTACAGGTGTTAAAACGGTAGAAATTTATGATTTAAATGTATCTCCAGAAGAGTTAAAACTTAGAGAGATGCTTATTACACCGCTATCAACTCTACTAAACTCTTTTCAAAAAAGAGGTATAAAATCTATACCAAATATTCCAGAAAAGTACTTTGATGAAAACTTCATTGAAGATAATGAGAGTAATTCGACAAGAGACCAGTGGGCAGTTGCTAAATTTCCAGAAATTTTAATGGATATAAATAGTAGTTATGAAATAAATAGTACCGTTGTTGAAGATATATTTGAAATTATTATAGATACTATTAGTGAAGAGATTGATAAGAATGGAACAATTAAAGAAACTCTAATTAGCGGTGAAGTACCAGAGAAAGCTGAAGCTAAGATTGTGGATAAGTATTACAAATATAATGCTAGATGGTTTCTGGAGATGTTGGCAAAGTGGAGAGCAAAAAAGAGATATGCTGTTCTTATTGTTACAAGGATATATTTTTTTGAGAGAAAAGAGAAGAGTTCAGGTGAAGTTTTAAAGTGTGAGGCTCTACTTGAAAATGAGATGGCATTTAAAAATAGATGTACTAAAATAGAGTCTGGAGATAACAGAGGAGATAGTACAGGAGGTGGCTCAGAAATTTGCTACAAAATTCCATTTAAGGGAGATGAGTGTATTCCTGAAGATATCTATGATAAGATAATGAGTTATATGGGAATGGAATTTGCTCTACCTTCGGAGACAGTAGCTCCACTAACTGTAACTCCACCAAACGATGGAAATCCAGAAGAGGTTTCTGAAGATTTAGACAACTATCCAGATATAAATTTGGGAGATGATTTCGACTCACTTTCAGAACTTTTAGAAAAGATGAGAGATTTCTTAAATACGGCAGACTTTGAACAGAATGTGATGGAAGATTTTGAAAAAGTTGCAGAACTTGAGAAGTTGAAAGAGCTTATTTCTGTTGCAGACTTTAGTAGATTTGCGGAACTTCAGAGACTGCTTGAAATTTTGGGTAGTGCAAATTTTGAGAAACCTGAAGATTTAGAAGTTTTTAAAAATTTACTCTTTGATTCCGATTTGGAAATTCCTGAAAATATTGAAAAATTGGAAGATATTTTAGATAGTACAAGTTTCCAAAATCCAGAAGACTTAGCACATCTCTCAAACCTCATCTTCAAAACTGAAGATTTTGCAGAAGTTCAAAAACTGGAAAAGATTCGAGAACTGCTCTTTTCCATAGACTTTCCAACAATCTCAAATGCAATTTTAGATTTTGAGAATCCAGAAGATTTGGAAAAGTTTCGAGAGATTCTTGGAAGTATAGATTTTCAGAATCCAGAAGAGCTTTCAAAACTTCCAGATATTTTGCAAAATGCAAACTTTCAAAATCCAGAAGATTTGGAAAAGTTTCAAGACATTCTTGGAAATATGGATTTTCAAAACCAGACAGAAATTTCCAATCTTTTAGATATTTTGTCTAGTGTGGATTTTCGAAATCCAGAGAATCTCGAAAAGTTTCAGAAACTTTTTAGTAGTATGAACTTCTCTTCAGATTTTGTAAATTTGATGTTAGATTTCCAAACTGTTTCGGAACTACAAAAACTTGGGAATTTAGTTTTAGATTCCGATTTTGAATCTGTTCAAAATTTGGAGAAATTTTCCGAGATTCTCTTTTCAACAGATTTTTCAAAAGTTTCAAATCTGCTTCTTTATAAAACTTTAGATTTCCAATTGGATTTTGAAAATGTGAAAAATTTAGGAATGAGCTTTGAAGCAGTTTTAGAGTTAGAAAAATTTCGAAGTATGATTTTAAGTTTAGATTTTGAGAAACCTGAAAATTTAGAAAAGCTCCAGATTCTCTTTTTTGAAATAGATTTTGCTAGTGTAAAAGAGACTATTTTATGGAGTTTTGAAACTGCAAAAGATTTTGAGAATCCTGAAGATTTGGAGAATTTAAAACTTCTATTTATACAAACTTATGAAACTGTTTCAGAACTACAAAAACTTAAAAGTTTAGTTTTAGCTTCCGATTTTGAACTGCTTCCAGATTTAAAAGAGAAAATCGAACTTATTTTCTTTGCAGATTTTGATGAGGTTTCTGATGAGATATATAGAAATATTGAGATTTTCTACTCTAAGAATTTTGAAACTGTTTCTGAAATTTCCAATTTTAAAAATCTACTTTTTGAAACAGATTTTCAGAACCCATCATCAGATTTAGGAAAATTTTACTCTTTACTCTTTTCAGAAAATTTTGAAACTGTTTTAAATCAAGTTCCAATGGGTATGGATTTTGAAATAGTGGAAGATGTGGAAAACCTGCTGAACCTCATCAGCTCTCTGAATTTTGAAATTGTAAAAGAGATGGAAAGTTTAAAAGAGCTATTTTTAGAAGAGGATTTTCAGAAAGGAGTTTCCGATTTGGCAAAACTTCTCGATTTCCAATTTACTGAAGATTTTAAAGCTATTTCAGATTTGGAAAATCTAAAATTTATACTTTTTAATATCGATTTTGAGAAAGTTTATGATGTTATAAATTTGAAAAATATCATCTTTTCAGAAGACTTTCCAGATATCTCTAGTTTTTCTAAATATGGGACTCTCTCTACACTTGCAGACTTCGAAACTGTTTCAGATTTGGAGAAGTATAAGATACTCCAATTTATGATAAATTTTGAAAATGTGTCAGAACTTGAAAAACTTTCGGAACTTGTTTTAAGTTCTGATTTTGAAGCTGTTTCAGATTTAGATAAGTTGAAACTTCTTCTCTTTTCCATAGATTTCCAAAAAGTATCTGATGCAGAGAAGCTCAAATCTCTACATCTCTTTGCAGACTTTTTAAAAGTTTCCGAATTGGAGAAATTGGAGACTCTGATTTTTGCAATAGATTTTGAGAAAATTTCAGATGTGGAGAAATTTAAAGAGCTTATCTTTTTAGAAGATTTTGAAACTTACAGTGAGTTGGAGAAGATTTTAGACTTCGATTTTGCCACTGATTTTAAAACTAAATCTGAAAATATCCATCTCTACAATTTAGTTTTCAATATGGATTTTAAAATTTATGGAGAGTTAGAGAAGATTTTAGATTTCGATTTTGCCACTGATTTCAAATTGAGAGAGGAGTTAGAAAATGAAACAGAACTATTTTTCTATACAACTTTTGAAAAGAGATACGATTTAGAAAAGACAACAGATTTAGACTTATCAACAAATTTTGAAAATTTTGATGAAAACTATTCAGAAATTTTAGATATCTACTCAAAAGATTTTGAGAGTGCAGAAGAGTTAGAAACTCTTACAGATTTGGATTTTGTAGAGAATTACTCTGATGAGAAAAATGATACTTTAAAAGAGGACTTTTTGGATTTGAATATCTCTTTTGTTCAGGATAGTGAAAATAAACCGAGTGATGACTATCGGAATTTTCTCCAAGATATGGTCTATACAGATTTGGGAGAAGTTGTTCAAAATGAGACTCTAAATATTTTGTGGGAAGATAGTGGAGATAGGAGTGGAACTCTTTCAGAAGCGAGAGCCTATTGTGAAGAGTTGGATTTGTATGGAAAGAGTTGGAGACTTCCAAACTTTAAAGAGCTTTGGTATTTAGCAGAGAGAGACAAAATATCTCCAGCCATCTCTGATGTTTTTGAGTATGTTAAAACTGAAAATTACTGGACAGATAAAGAGATAGTTGCAAATGGCTTTGAAGATAAATATTATGCAGTCTCTTTTTATGATGGAGCAATTGAATTTTCAGATAGAGATACAGAAAACTATATTCGCTGTATCTCTGGTGAAACTCTTTACAACAGTTTGGATTTAGATAGAAATAGTTCAGGTGTTGTCGTTGATGAGGTTCACGAATTAATGTGGTTTGATGAGTATAGTGAAGGAACTTCTTGGAGTGATGCCGAAACAGTTTGTGATGACAAAAATGTTTCTGGGCTTGATGATTGGAGACTACCAGAAATTGAGGAACTTGTCTCTATTTTTGATGTTGAAAATTTAGATGGCTTTATAAATTCTGTTTTTGAAAATGTGATAGCAACTATCTATTGGAGTGACTCAACAAACTTTACACCAACAAGTATGTGGAGTCTCGACTTAGCAAATGGTGGATATACAAATAGCAGTCCAGATGATGACTACCAATATAGCATCTGTATTCGAGATACAGTTTATAAGGAAGATGAACAGTTTGAAGATGTCAATTTAGAAGAGTGTGTTGGTGACAACTATACAATTACAGAGTTAGATTGTCGAAATTGGGAGATAGATAGAGTTGCTGGAATTGAGATACTCACAAATCTTACAGAGTTAGATTTACAGCAGAACTTCGATATTACCGATGTTAGTAGAATTGGAGAACTCACAAACCTACAAACTCTGGAGATAGCTCAAAACAGTATTGAAGATATATCATCTTTCTCAAATTTAACAAAACTTACATTTTTAGACGCTGATTACAACAATATCGAAGATGTCTCTTCTCTTTCAGATTTAAATCTTACGGAACTAAATTTAGATTACAATCAAATAGACTCTTTAGATTTCTCAAATCTTTTAAAATTGGAGACTTTGAATTTGAACTACAACGATATAGTGGATATCTCTAATCTTTCTGGTTTTGAGAATTTACAATTTGTAGGTCTTGATAGAAATGATATTATCGATATTTCTCCTCTCTCAGATTTAGAGTATCTTGAAACTATAAATGTTCGAAGAAACGAAATTACAACTTTAACTCTTGACAACTTACCAAGTTTAAGTAGTTTAGATGCTCGATACAATGAAATTGTAACTTTAGAACTCTCAAATCTTGATAGTTTGGAGACTCTTAAACTCTCTTCAAATTCCATTTCAGATATTTCTGAAATTGGAAATCTCACAAACTTAGAGACTCTATATCTTGATAGCAACAATATTTCAGATATATCACCTCTTTTAGGAATGGAGAATTTAAGATTTATCTATCTCCAAAACAACTCTGTTTCTGAAACAAATCAGACTCTACTAGAAGAGAATTTAAGTAATGCAAGAATATATTTTTAAGGAGAGGAATTGGAACTATTTTCAAGTTTGGAAAAGTTGTTGAAGATATCAAATCCAGAAAAGAAGTGTGTAGATTTTCAAGATTTTTATGAGAAGTATAAAAATGGAGAGTTGGAAGAAAATCACAATGGAGAAGTACAAAGTTTTGAAACTCCATCTTACAAAGAGTTTTTAGAAATATTGCTTCCATCTAAAGTGAATAGTAGAAAGAAGTTGAACAGAGTTGAGGGACAGGCTTCTCTACTTCATGCAATTATTCATATAGAGTATTCAGCAATAGATTTGGCTCTTGACCACGCTTATCGATTTAGAGATTTACCAAAAGAGTATTACGATGATTGGTTGGAAGTTGCTGATGATGAGGTTCGCCATTTTCTAATGTTAATTTCTCTATTGAAAGAGTTGGGCTACAAATATGGAGATTTTCCAGTTCATGACTCTCTTTTTCTCGCATCTAAAAATAGTGAAAGTAGTCTTGTTTCAAGAATGAGTGTTGTTCCTCGATATCTTGAAGCGTCAGGTTTAGACTCAAATCCTCTAATAATTGAAAAGTTGAACAGTTTGAATACCCCTTTTACAAGAAAGTTTGTTTCAGCTTTAGAGATAATACTTAAAGAGGAAGTTGAACATGTTCGAAAAGGAGATAAGTGGTTTCACTTTGCTTGTAGAGAGAGTGAAATAGATACAAATTGCTACTTTCATATTGTTAAAGAAATCTATCCAAAAGCATTTCAGAATGGCAAACTAAATAGGGAAGCTAGAAAAAAAGCTGGTTTTACAACAGAGGAAATTGAGATAGCTTCTGGAGAAACTTCCATACCCCACTGCTAGAAAATTGGAACTACTTAGTTCCAAGAGTGACTAAATAGGGTTTCTGCCTCTCTTGTCATTTCGATATGAACGAAGTGATTGAGAAATCTTGGAAACTTATCGTTTTACTAAATAAAAGATTTCTCACCCAAAAGGGTTCGAAATGACATATAGGCGTAAAAATACTCTATTTGGTCAGTCCCTTAGTTCCAATTCTACTATATGTAAAGGTTTTTGTTTGCCACTCTGCTGTTTTGAGAGTTCTTTCAAAACTTTGAACAGAGAAAAGTTCTGGTTCGATATCGAGAAGAGTAACTTTACTAACTGGAAAATCTCTAGCACAAATTTCACCAGGATTTAAAAATAGAGTTCCATTGCTAATTTGAGAATGAAAAATGTGAGTGTGACCATAAATTACAACATCAACATCTGGAGTCATAAAGTAGGGGTGGTGCATAAGTTTGAAACTTGTATCTCTAATTTTAAAGTAGTAAGGTTCTTGAACTAAGTTGTATTGGTCATGATATTGAAAAAGGTGGGAGTCATTGTTTCCATAAACAGCTAAATAGGTGATATCTAACTCTTCCAAATAGTCTAAAACTTCAGTTTTTACAATATCTCCAGCATGAATTATATACTCAGCACCTAAATTTAGAAGGTAATCAACTCCTTTTTTGGCTCTTCCAACCTTTTTGTGAGTATCGGCAATTACTCCGACTTTCATCTCATAGCACCTCTTTTTCGTAGTTCATCTTCATAGAGTTTATTGTAAACTATCTGATACTCATCTGTTCCAAGAATAAGTTTTCTTTTCATGTTATCGATTTTCTCAATAACTACATCTTCAACTTCAAACCGCTCTTCAATATAGTTTGTGATTGAGTCAAAAATGATAGTTTTAATTCGTACTTCATTTACTTCAAAGCTGATGAGGTTCTCAAAAAGGAGGTCTTGAAGAATTATGTGAGCTAAATCTGAAAATCGCTCTTCATAAGAGAGAATAACTCCATACTCTTTTGCAAGTTTCTTTTTAACCATTTTGAAAAGCTCTTTCTCATCAACAAATTCAAATTCCATATCATCTTCATAATCAGAGAGAAGCTCTTTTACTCTCTCTTCAAGACTTCGTTCTCTATTTAAATTGTCTCTAACATCAATTTCAATTTCACTAATAACAGCATCAACACCTCGACTAAATTTTACAAAATCTTTTTTATTTAGGTCGAGAGCAATTCGACTTGCGATATATCTGCTGTGGGAGACCCCAATTCTCATGAAAGCTCTCTCTCAAGTCCCATAGCACCATCAAAAAGAGTCTGTTCATCAAACGCTTTTCCAATAAGTTGTAAGCCGATAGGCAGAGTTCCACTTTTTGAAACTGGTAGTGAAATTGCAGGAAGTCCAGCTAAATTTACAGGAACAGTATAAACATCACTCAAATACATCTGAAGAGGGTCTGAAAGTTCTCCAAACTTCCAAGGTAGTGTTGGTGAAACTGGAGAGAGAATAAGGTCAGCATTTTGGAAAATAGAGTCAAATTGCTGTTTAACAAGATATCGAACCTTTTGAGCTTTTACATAGTAAGCATCATAATATCCACTTGAGAGAACAAAGTTTCCAATTAGAATTCTTCGCTTCACCTCATCACCAAAACCTTCTGAACGAGAAGCTATGTAAGTTTCCAAAAGTGAACTTCTTTCTGCTCTTCTCCCATACCGAATTCCATCATATCTTGCTAGATTGGAACTCGCTTCCGCCATCGCTGTAATGTAGTAAGCTGAAATAGAGTGGTTTAAATCTCCCATCTCCGCTTCTATTACTGTATGTCCCATTTTTTGCAAAGTGGCTACTGTCTCTTCATACGCCTTTACAATTTCGCTAGAAGCATCTTTCAGATACTTAGGAAGAGTTGCAATTTTCAATTTTCTATCTGGATTTGGAGAGATAGGAGCATACTCCATATTTGCACTTGTTGAGTCTTTTACATCATATCCTGAAATTGCATTGTATAGAATTACTGAGTCCTCTACCGTTTGTGTAATAGGTCCTATCTGGTCAAGAGAGCTACCATAAGCATTCAATCCATATCTGCTAACTCTACCATAAGTTGGTTTCAGTCCTACAACTCCAGAAAAAGAGGCTGGTTGTCGAATACTTCCTCCAGTATCACTACCAAGAGAGGCGATTGCAACTCCACCCCCAACAGCTGAAGCAGAACCTCCAGAACTTCCTCCTGGAACTCTACTAGCATCATGAGGATTTAAAGTTTTTCCATAAAAAGATGTTTCAGTAGAACTTCCCATTGCGAATTCGTCCATATTTGCCCTACCAAATGGAGAGAGTCCACTTTCTCGTAACTTTGAAATTACAGTAGCATCGTATGGAGAGAGATATCCTTGAAGTATCTCACTACCAGATGTAATACTCCAATCTTTAACTTGAATATTATCTTTAATTAGAATTGGAACTCCATCTCCACTACTTTCCAAACCTATATAAGCATTTAAATCTTTTCTCTCTTCTATCTTCTTTTTTAAATCTTTTTTAAATTCTACTAATTCTTCTTTTGGAAGTTTCATCGCCTCTTTGAGAGTTATCAAGGAAATCCTTTTTCTGAAATTCTATCAAGTTGTTTTCTAAAAGTCTGAAATTGGAAGCTCTTTCAAAAACACCTCTTTTCTTCCAATTCTGGAAATGAGTTTGGAAACTCTACTGTAAAATCTCAAAATGGTAGAGATTGAAAATTATTATAGAGAGTTAGAAGAGTTACAGAGCTTTTCAAAAAATGAGAGTAGCACCCGAAGACCTTTTGAAAACCTCCTTTCAAGTTTTGCGAGAGAGAGAAATCTTTCACTAGTTCCAGAAGTCTCTTTTGGAGATATTCGACCAGATGGAGTTGTGAAAGATAAATTTGAGTTTGATATCGGTTTTTGGGAAGCGAAAGATTTAAAAGATAATTTGGATTCTGAAATTTCAAAGAAGTTGGAAAAGGGGTATCCAGTTTCAAATATTATTTTTGAGAATTCAAAGTTTGCGATTCTTTTTCAAAATGGAGAATCTGTTTTGGAAATCGAAATGGAGAAAGCTGAAAAGTTAGAGGAGCTTTTAGAGACTTTTTTCAAATTTGAGAATCCAGAAAAGAGAAAGTTTGAAGAGAATTTAGAGAAATTTTCAGAAGCTGTTCCAAAACTTGTTGATGAGGTTCGGAGGCGAATTTCAAGTAGTGAAGAGAAACCGAAATTTCAGAAAGCATACCGTAGGCTTGAGGCGATTTGTCAGGAGAGTATCGATAGGAATATCTCGAAATCTGAGATTTTGGAGATGCTTATCCAACACATTCTTACAGAAGAGATTTTTGTAAACCTCTTTTCTACGGATTTCCACAAAGAGAACAACATCGCAAAGATTTTGAACGAACTCGAAATAGCAGTTTTTTCACGAAATGAGAAGAAAGCTCTTTTTCATAAAATTCGGAACTTCTATGATGCGATAAAAACGCACTCCGTCTATCTGAAAGGGTATCGAGAGAAACACCAATTTCTAAATGCACTTTACGAAAGTTTCTATAAAGCCTACAATCCAAAAAGAGCCGACAAACTCGGTATCGTCTATACCCCTTTTGAAATTGTAGATTTTATGATTGAGGCGACAGATGGAATTTTGAGAAAGAGTTTCAAGAAGTCCTTGAGTTCAAAAGGTGTTCAAATTCTCGACCCTGCAACTGGAACGGGAACTTTCTTGACTCAAATTATGAACTGGATACCGAAACGGGATTTGGTTCGGAAATATGGTAGTGAGCTTTTCGCAAATGAGATAGCAATTCTGCCTTACTACATTGCAAATATCAATTTTGAGTATATCTATTTTCAGCGAACAGGCGAATTTCGAGACTTTGAAAATATAAGTTTTGTGGATACTTTGGAACTCTCTCAAAATCAGAAAGGACAAGGGGAATTTCTCTTTTCTGAAGAGAATACAGAGAGAGTAAATCGGCAGGAGGATAGCGATTTTACGGTAATCATCGGAAATCCTCCATACAATGCAAATCAGCAAAATGAGAATGATAATAATAAAAATCTGGCTTATCCAAAAGTGGACTCGAGAATTAAGGAGACTTATGTCCAAACCTCATCGGCTCAAAAGACGAAAGTCTATGATATGTATTCTCGATTTTACCGATGGGCTACGGATAGAATTGGAAAAAGCGGAGTTGTAGCTTTTGTAACAAACTCAAGTTTTATCGACTCCAAAACTTTTGATGGCTTTCGGAAAACTATCTTTTCTGAATTTTCTGAAATCTGGATACTTGACTTGGGGGGAAATGTTCGGAAAAGTGAAAAAGATGGAAATGTATTTGATATTATGGTTGGTGTTGCTATCGCCTTTTTTGTAAAAAGAGAAACTGAAAGCCCGACGAAACTTCACTATTTAAAAAATCCAGAAATTGGAAAAGAGAATAAACTTCTTTGGCTACAACGAAACGGAAAACGGTTTTTCGATTTGGATTGGGAAGATATTTTTCCAGATGAGAAAGGAAATTGGCTTAATCAAACCGATAACGATTGGGAAGAACTTCTTCCAATGGGAACAAAAGAGACAAAACTTGGAAAAGAGGAAAATGCAATTTTTAGGAACTTTTCAAATGGGATTTCTACAAATAGAGACGAATGGGTTTATGATTTTGATAAGGAAAATTTGAAAAGGAAAGCAGAGTATTTTATTGAAAAATATAATTTGGAACTAGAAAGATGGCGAAAGTTTATCATTGATAATAAATTGGAAAATGAGAAGTTTAAAGAAACAGATAAAAGATTAAATGATTTTTTACATTTAAAAAATCTAATTAAATGGACTAAAATGATTAAAAGAGATAAGTTTTTAAAGAATAAAAAAGCTATTTTTTCAAAAGATAAAATTAGACACTCTCTTTACAGACCATTTGTAAAACAATATTTGAATTCGAATTATATTTTTATAGACTTACCTGCCCAACAGTTTGATGCTTTCCCAACTTCAGAAAGTGAAAATGTTGTGATTTCTGTAAGTGGAACTTCCCACTCAAAACCTTTTCAAGCTCTTGGGGTTTCTCTTCTTCCAAATTTAGATTTGCTAGAAAAAACTAAATCTTTCCCCCTCCACACTTTCACCGAAAATTCCAAAGTAGAAAACATCACAGATTTTGCTTTAGAAAAGTTTTCTGTTCGGTATGGAAAAGTTATAAAACTCCAAATTTTCCACTACATTTACGCGGTTCTCCACTTTCCAGAGTATAGAGAGAAATATGAGACAAATCTAAAACAGGATTTGCCTCGAATTCCATTTTACGAAAACTTTTCTCTCTTTTCAAAAGTTGGAAAGTCTCTTCTGGAACTCCATACAGATTTTGAGAAAGCGAAAGAATTTTCTATCGATTTCGGAAAAGTTTCTCGAAAAGATTTGAGTAAAAAGAGTTTTATAAACTTCTTTCCAAAAGAGGCACTTGAGTATAAATTGGGAAATCGTTCAGCAATTGAGTGGGTTATCGATGGATACAAAGAGAAGAAAATTCGAGACGAAACAGTTCGGGAAAAGTTTGGAAAAAGCGAAATAGATTTCGATGAGGTTCTCTCACTTTTGAAAAAAGTAACGACTGTAAGCCTTGAGACTTTGGAACTTTTAAGAGAGTTGGAAAGCTAGTTTTTTGGAAAACCTCTTTTGATATAATATTTTTTGCGAAAATAAAAAAAGAGGTTTCCGTATTTTATGAAAAATAAGATTAAAGTTCAAGAAATTGAGATAGCAATTTCACAAATCAACGAAGAAGATTTCATCTCCCTTACAGATATGGCTAAATATAAAGACGCAGAGCATACAGGAAAAATTATCCAAAACTGGCTAAGAAATTCTAAGACAATCGAGTTTCTTAGTATTTGGGAAAAAATAAATAACTCAAATTTTAATATACCCGAAGCCGAGTATATTAAAAGTGAAGCTGGAACAAGTAATTTTACTATTTCTGTTAAAGAGTGGATTAAAAGAACAAAAGCGATTGGAATAGTTTCGAGAGCAGGTCGCTATGGCGGGACTTATGCACATAAAGATATTGCTTTTGAATTTGCTACTTGGTTGAGTCCAGAGTTCAAACTCTATATTATTAAAGAGTTTCAGAGACTTAAAGAGAATGAAACAGATAGTGAGTTTCAAGTTCAAAGATTGATTTCAAAGCGAAATTACAAAATCCAGACTCAAGCAATAAAAGAGAATTTAATTCCAAACCTAGAAGAGTATGAAAGTAAAACTGGAGTTTATGCTTCTGAAGCTGATATGCTAAATTTAGCTGTTTGGGGAAAAACTGCTAAACAATGGAGAGATGAAAATCTGGATAAACCATCAAATACAAATATTCGAGATTATGCATCAATTGATGAGTTGATTGTTCTTTCAAATTTGGAAGTTCTCAATTCAAAAATGATTGATAGTGGAATTGAAAGAAAAGAGAGATATGAAGCTCTTTGTCAATCAGCAGTAAAACAGCTTCAAATTTTCTCAAGTTTAAAAAGTGTCGAATATCTTAAAGAGTAGAAATTTGGGACTGACCAAATAACTTTTTCAAGGTAAAACACTCTGAGGGAGGTTCTTCCAGAACTGACCGAAGAGTCTCTAATTTAAAATAGACTCTTCGCATTCGCTCAGAGAGGAAATCCTGCTCTATTTAGCCAGTCCCTAATAAAAAAGCTCTTTGTCAATCAGCAATAAAACAGCTTCATATTTTCTCGAGTTTAAAAAGTGTAGAATATCTTAAATAAACTTTAAAAGGAACTTCCATATGAATTTAGGTCTTTGTTGCCTCTTTAAAGAGGAGGATATAAAGTTTAAAACTTTTACCCTAAAAAACTTCTCTCTTCAAAAAGCTGATGAGGTCTATTCTCATAATATTGAGCAACTTCAAAAGGCTTTTAACTACTGTAACAAAAACAATATTGCTTCTTATCGAGTCTCTTCAGATATTCTTCCAAAGTTTGGAACTTTATTGAAAAGAGGAGATTTAAATTTAGAATTTCTGCAACCTTTTTTGGAAAAACTCCAAAATCTAAATTCTCATAATTTACTTCTCTCTTTTCACCCTGACCAATTTGTAAATATGGGAAGTCCAAAAGAGGAAGTTATAAAAATTCAGTGGAAACTTTAAAAGAGCATTTTATACTCTCAAGATATTTAGGAATTCGAGAAATTAATATTCATATTGGCGGGAAATATGATAGTAAAGAGAAAACTAAAAAGAGATTTGTTGAAAATATGAGAAGATATTTTAGTAGAGAAGAACTCAATTATATCACTATTGAAAATGATGAACTAAATTACTCTATAAAAGATGTTTTGGAAGTTGCACAAGAGTTGCAAATTCGTGTAACTTATGATATTCACCATGAAAGATGTTTTCAAATTGGAAAAGAGATTGATGAAGAGCAACTATTTTTAGAAGTCCAAAAAACTTGGAAAGATTTCACTTATCAAAGAGTTCACCTATCATCTCCAAGATATGGCTACTCAACTTCTTACAAGTCAAGACCTCATAGTGATTACATAGATAAAGATGATTTTCCAAAATGGATAAAGAAATACAAAAATGTTCACATCGATATTGAAGCTAAAGCCAAAGAACTAGCGGTTAAAGATATTTGTAATTTTTTTTAAGAAAAAGTTGGCGACGACCTACATTCCCACCCTCGTAGAGGGCAGTATTATCGGCGATGGTGGGCTTAACTTTCGGGTTCGGAATGGATCCGAGTGTATCCCCACCTCTGTTGTCACCAACAAAAGAAGAAATGTTGTTTTTATAGCTTCTTATAAATTCACCAGAGAAGTAGTAGTGTTGAAAAAGTCAAACGATAGATTAGTATTGGTCAGCTAAATGTATTGCTACACTTACACATCCAACCTATCAAACTTGTAGTCTTCAAGTTATCTTCAGGGAAAGTTCATCTTGAAGATGGCTTCGAGCTTAGATGCTTTCAGCTCTTATCACAACCGTGCGTAGCTACTCAGCGATGCCCTTGGCAGAACAACTGATACACTAGAGGCACGTTCATCCCGGTCCTCTCGTACTAGGGACAAACCTTCTCAACTTTCCTACGCCCACGGAAGATAGGGACCGAACTGTCTCACGACGTTCTGAACCCAGCTCGCGTACCGCTTT
>JAMJTW010000013.1 GCA_024281175.1 Candidatus Thiovulum imperiosus | reverse complement strand
AGGAGAACCTGCGGTTGGATTACCTCCTTTCAGAGTATTTGGTGGAGAGTCTCACAACTCATCCACCTCATTTTTTCCTGACCCAAACTTGCTTAGATTTCAGTAATTCATAAATTTCAAAGTATTTACCTTAAATTTTCATCTTTTTGAACTTATTCTGTAACTATATTTTTTAGAATCTGGACTTGCAAACTATTTTTCAAATTTAGAGTATTTTTCCGTTTTAACAAAATTCTAACAGAAATTGTTTTCAGAATAGAAAACAGAGAAATATTTCCTTAAAACCTTTTCTGGAAAAATTATTCTCTGTTTTTTGGAAATCGGGAGTCCAAAATTTCAAAAAGGACGGTTTTACCGCTACTATTTTTTCTAAAAATATATTTTGTGAAAGCAATTTTATTCATATTTTATAACATACATACAACTTTCTTAAAAAATTTTTCTTATATTCAAAACTGTTTTTTTTTTTTTTAGTTTTAAACATATATAATCTTGCCAAATAAATTTTGGAGGTATGAGATGAAAAAATTCATTTTTATACTACTTCCTCTTGTCTTTCTTTTTGGAGAAGATAGGGACTTGAGTGGACTGGCTCACCCAGAACATATATGGGATTACAACAAAATTTCTGTTTGCTGGAACCAAGCAGGTTGGCATCAAGAAAAACATTGGGTTCAAGATGCAATTGAAAACTCTTGGGAAGCTAACTCAAATATAGACTTTATTGGCTGGAATGATTGTGAAGATAATAATACTGATATTAGAATTAGCATTTCAGATAGTAATCCAGGAGTGCCTCTATTTGGTAAAGAACTACAAAACAGAGGAATGGGAATTGCCTTAAACTTCACATACAGAAATTGGGGTAATTCTTGTATAGGAGATGAAGAGCGATGTACGCGAGTTATTGCCGTTCATGAATTCGGACATGCTTTAGGATTACAACATGAACAATATAGGAATGATAGACCACAAGAGTGTATAGATTATTTAACAAAAAAAGGAAAAAGCACAGCAATACTTGGAAGTGAATATGAAAAGTATGGGGATTTTGATAATGGTTCTGTAATGAACCAGTGTAATACTACATGGAACAATGCAGGAGTATTGTCTGAAGGAGATATAGCAACAGTAAAAGAGATGTATGGAATGATCCGTCAGAGAAAAACTACTGATATTGGTGTAATTCCAGAAAATAAGACTTGCCCAACTTCAACACATGGAATAAATGAGTTAGTTGAAATATTTATGGACAATGAAGATAGGTCTAATGACAATTATAGTGTTGGTTGGATAGGTGCTACTCTTAGTAGAAAGGATACTACTTTAAGATTTTGTAGAGTTGAAGGCAATAAATTTATGCCATTAAATACAAGTGAACCTTATGCTGTATTGCAACTCGGAAATACATGTCCAAATGGTTCTAGATCGGTTCTCAAAAAAATCTCAAATGAAGCGTGGAATAATTTTAGTAGTCTTAATTATATTAAAGCATTTCCTAATAAAATAGAAAGAACTCCAACAAACTATAAATACTATGAATATGTAATAGCAAACTTATACTTTTGTGTTTTTACAAATGGTGATAAAGTTATGTATGATTTTCCATCTTTTCATGATAATGAAGAAAGGTTTCATTATGGTGTTTTTGGAGGTGATAGTTTTTCAACAAAAGCGTTAGACAGTGGATATTTCTTTATGGATAGTGAAGATTTCTTTAAACCTAAGGAGTCATTGAAAGCAACTTATGTTTTAGATAGAACAGAAGCAAAAGTTCTAAATGAGATTGTGGAAGATTACTACTCTTATGGGGATTATGTACATACACGAAAAGTTAAATCTGTTACAGCTGAGAATATAGAAGAAACTTTAGGAGATAAAATCGATTTATCCCAAATTATTCACGAAGAAGATGATAATGATGTTGAAATGTCAATTTTTCAAGTTAAATAAAAAAATTATTTTTATCTTTTTTCTCCTCCTTTTAGGAGGATGTAACTCATCTAGCGAAACTGAGGAAGTTAAGAATGAGGTAGAGTTTTCGAAAATAGTACTTCAGGAAGAGATGAAGTTAAAAATGTTTATAGAATTTTATAAGCGTGGAAAATATGATTGGGCTCCACCAAGCAAACTTAATTATAATTTTTCACCTATTCTTTTAGATGAAAATCTTAGTTTACTAACTGACTATTCAGTTTCTTTTGTGAAAAGAGATGGAAAATATTCATTTAATCATGATTATAATTTTGATTATAGTTGGGGAACTAGATATGAAATTATCGGAGAAGTTGTATTTGTTTCAGTTGAAGAGAGTGTTTCAATAGAAATTTTAGAAGTTATTTCAAAAGAAGAAGTTTACCAAAATTTCTCTTTACAATTTAAGACACATTTTGAAGAAGAGCCTTTGATAGAAAAAGTTGCTCAAAATAGATACATAGCTTATAATGAACTTGAATTTCAAGTTTATTATCAAGATTTACAAGAAGAATTAGACTTGAGACTTGACAACAATCGTACTATTTCTTTAAATTTTAATTTTGAAAAAAATGGAACGGTATATTTGGAGAGTATTGCAAACTAACTTTCTTTGTATTAAACAAATATGTGGTATTTGTAAGTTACAATTTTTTTAAAAATATGAATAGAAGAGAATTTGAAGAGAGAATCAAAAATAGAAATCTTCCAAAATATATGATGTTTTACGGAGATTCTTTTTTGATGGATAGAAGTTTAAAGATTGCAAAAGAGATTTTAAAAGCTGATGAAGAGTACACATTCTATACTTTTGAATATGAATTTAAAAAAGTGGAAGGACTTCTTTCTCAAGGTTCACTTTTTGGAGAATCGACATTAATAATTTTAAAGAGTGAAGAGAGAATTGAAAAGAGAGAGTTAGAGAGTTTTATAAAACTTATAAATAGTAGTGAAGACAAGTTTCTTATCTATTTTTCAACTTCTAAGAAATTGGGAAATCATGAACTTTTCAAAAACAACTACATATTTTTTCCTCCATTAAATTTGGAAGAGACTGTTTTTGAGATAGGGCGTGAAAGTAGGAGTAGAGGTTTTGAGATAGAGGAGCAGGGAATAGAGTATCTTATATATCTGAAAAGGAATAGTGTTTCCGAAGCAATTTCAGAATTAGACAAGTTACAAAATTTAGGAAAGAGTCACTTTTCTGTAAAAGATATAAAAGGTAGTGTCTCTACATCGGGAGAAGTTAAAGTTGATGAGGTGATATCCTACTTCTTTAAAAGTGGAGATTGGCAAAAGAGTGTAAATCTAATAGAGAAATATGGGATAAATGAGATAGAGTTTATAACTTTCTCTCTCTCTTATGTGGAGTCTCTCTATAAAATTAAAATAGGTAGAGAGCTACATTTTCCTAGAAATATTTTAATAGAGAGAGAAACTGTTGCAAGAAACTTCTCTATGAAAACAGTTGGAGATTTTCTCCATATTTTGATGAGAAAAGAGTTACAGTTTAAACAAGGAAAATATGGAGATAAAGAGATGGCTCTTGGGGAACTTCTAATTGAATTGCATAATAGCGTCTAAGACCTCATCAACACTATCCGCTATCTGAAATAGTTCTAAATCCTCTTTAGATATTGTCTTCTCTTTTAGTAAAGAGACTTTAAAAAATTCTATTAGAGGTTCATAAAACTCTTTTCCATAAAAGATGACTCTTTTACTTCTATCCATATTTTGCACTTGGTCTAAAACATCACCAATCTCATCAAGTGTTCCAAAACCACCTGCAAAAATTATGTAGATTTTAGAGTATCGAATTAAAGCCTCCTTTCGAATATACATCTCATCAAAGAGTAGAGATTTTGTTGTGTACATATTTCTCTTCTGCTCTTTTGGAAGTTTGATATTAAATCCTATTGACTCAACTCCACCAACTTCAAAAGCACCTCTATTACACGCCTCCATAACTCCAGGACCTCCACCAGTTAAAATGTGAAATCCTTTCAAGGCAAGATTTTTTGATAGAAGATAAGCAATTTGATATATTTCAGAATTCTCATCAATTCTAGAACTTCCAAATATTGTAATAAGTTTTGTGAGTGGAGATAAAATCTTTTCTGCTTCAGAAATCTGCATTAGAAAAATCCTTTTTTGAAATTATAATTCCAATATGAGATTAGATAAATATATGTCGAGGAAGTTTCCTCAATTTAGCCGAAATCAGGTTCAGAACCTTATAAAAAATGGTGAAGTGCTTGTAAATGGAAAGAGAACTTTAAAGCCCTCTTTTCAAATACTCCTAGAAATAGAAATCGAAATTTTAAAAGATACTGTTTTTGTTGGACGGGGTGGAGATAAGATATTCCCTTTCTTAAAAAAGTTGGAAATAAGTGGAAATGCTCTCGATATTGGTGCTTCAACTGGTGGGTTTACAGAAGCTCTACTTTTAAATGGTATTTCTACTGTAACAGCTCTTGATGTTGGAACTCTGCAACTTCATAAATCTTTGCGAGAAAATCCAAAAGTTATTTCAGTAGAAAATATGGATATTAGAGATTTCAAATCTGAAATAGAGTTTGATGTAATAACTTGCGATGTCTCATTTATCTCAATTCACAAAATCTTAAGGAGTATAGATAGATTAGCAAAAAGAGATATTGTAATTCTTTTCAAACCACAGTTTGAAGTTGGTGAGAGTGTCAAGCGAGATAAAAATGGTGTTGTTGTTGATGAGTTAGCAATTTCAAAATATGAAGAGAAATTTCTAAATAGGTGTCAAAATGAGTTCTCTTGGAGATATGTTTTTAGTGAAACTAGTGAATTGGCTGGAAAAAAAGGAAATCTGGAAAAGTTTTTCTATTTCAAGAAAGATGGTGGAGAATAGCGGGTTCGAACCGCTGACCCCAACGCTGCCAGCGTTGTGCTCTCCCAACTGAGCTAATTCCCCAAATTTAGAAAGGAATTCTACCATATTTACTTTAGGATTAGTTCCTTATAAATCTCTTTAGAAGATTTATTTATTAGTTTAGATAGCAATTTAGCTTTCTCTTTTGGATGTATATTCGCATTTTCTAAATCTTTTACTGAAATTCGTCCCTGCTCTTTTCTCTCTCCTTTTACAACAACTACCCATTCACCTTTTGTAGAAGAAATCTCTTTCAGAACCTCATCAGCTCTACCCCACCATCTCTGCTCAAATTTTTTTGTCAGCTCTTTTCCTACAAAAATCTCTCTTTCTGGTGCAATTTCAGAAATCTCTTTGAGTAGTTTCAATAGTCGATGAGGTGCTTCAAAAAGTGTTGTGTTATATCCTGAAAAGAGTACCTCTTCTAACTCTTTTTCTCGACTCTTTTTATGAGGCAAAAATCCAAAGAAAAGAGATTTTCCCTCAAAACCGCTAAGAAGTTGAGCCATAGAACTTGCTGAAGCTCCAGGAAGAACTTCGAATTCTAAGTTTTTCTTTTGTAAGAAATTTAAAAGTTCTATTCCAGGGTCACTAATTCCAGCCATTCCTGCATCACTCATATAAATTCCATTTTGAAGAAGTTCTAAATCTAACTTCTCTAAAATCTCTTTCTCATTATGAGAGTGCATTGAAAAAAATCTCTTATCTATTGAGTTTTTAAAAAATTCTGGATAGCGATTTGAGAGAAGATTTAATAAAGATTTGGAGACTCGAGTATCTTCACAAAATACTATTTCACTTTCGGCGAGTCTCTGAAGGGAACGAATTGATATATCCCCTAAGTTCCCAATAGGGGTTGGAACAAAAGAGAACAATTACTTGTTTATATTATATCTCTTGTTGAATTTATCAATTCTTCCTGTTGTATCAACAACTTTTTCTGAACCTGTATAGAATGGATGACAAGCACCACAAATATCTACTTTCATTTCACTTTTAAGACTTCTTGTTGTAAACTCATTTCCACAAGCACAAGTTACAGTTGTCTCAATATATTCTGGATGAATTCCTTTTTTCATAGCTCTATTCTCCTAAAAAATGTGGACGAAATTTTACCACAAAACTTTAAACTAATTTGAACTCTCTTAAGTCCACTAAGTTTATAGCTTTTTCTAGCTCTTCTTTGAAAGTTTCAAAAATTTCACTCTCTTTTAAAATCAAATCAAATCCATCTCCAATAGGGTGATTTTCATCGTAGAGCTTTACTTTAGTTTCTGGAAATCTCTC
The DNA here is from genome assembly GCA_024281175.1 of Candidatus Thiovulum imperiosus. Taxonomy (GTDB): domain Bacteria; phylum Campylobacterota; class Campylobacteria; order Campylobacterales; family Thiovulaceae; genus Thiovulum_A; species Thiovulum_A imperiosus. The sequence continues at coordinate 9,936 of JAMJTW010000013.1, read as the reverse complement.
TAAAATTTGTGCTGTCTTTTCAATTTCACTTTCAAAAATAGTGATATCTCTTTTATGCCAAAGTAGAGATTTTGTATATTTTCCAGAACCAATCAGAGCTACTTTCTGAGGCAGTATAGTAGAAAGAGCCTCTCCAAAAGAGATAAAACCGTGAAGTTCACCATTCTCTACTAGAATACCATCTACAAAACCGCAAAACTCCACTTCAGAAGTTTTGGAATTTAAAAGAGTTAGAACCTCATCACCATACTTTTCTCCTATATTCACACCTCTAATTTGAGAAGTTTTGAGACCATTTACAGTAAACAGAATATCATCATCTCTTATATTCATTGGAATATATCTCGCATTTTTTCCCAATTCTGAAAAGAGCAAATTGAATTGCTCTGGTCGATTTGAGTTCATAGCCATCTCATCAAAAAGTCCGAATAGTGCAGTTTCTTTATCTATCAAGAGAAGAGTCCTTTCAATTTATCAAGAATACTTTCATGAGGTTTACTCTCAACTCCAAAACTCTCTTGCAACTTCTTAAGTAGAGCTTCCTGTTCAGAATTCAACTTCTTAGGATAGATAAGTTTTACCTGAACTACAAAATTTCCTTTACCATACCCTTTAACATTTTTAACTCCCTCACCTCTAAAAAGATACTGCTGTTTATCTCGAGTTCCTCGCTCTAATTTCAGTTCTAACTCACCTTTAAGAGCTGGAATTTTGATTGTATCTCCCAAAATTGCTTGAGTAAAAAATACAGGAATTTCTAAATAGATATCATCTTTATGTCGAGTAAAATGTTCATCTTGTTTTATTGAGAATGTTATATAGAGGTCTCCACGATTTCCACTCTGACCAATATGCCCTTTTCCTTGAACTCGGAGTCTGTGGTCTGAGTCAATTCCAGCTGGAATATTTAGTTCAACTTCATCTGTAACTTCAATATATGTTTTTCCATTACAAGCTGAACATCTATTTTTAATTATTGTTCCCTCACCATGACAACTTGGACAAGTTTGAGCAAATGTCATAAATCCTTGCTGTTGTCGTATCTCTCCAACTCCATTACAAGTTGAACAAGTTGTTGTTTTCCCATCTTGAGAACCAGTTCCCTTACACGCTTTACACGGTTCTCGATATCGATAACTTTGAATTTTTGTAGTTCCAAAAATAGCTTCTTTAAATGAGAGTTGAACTTCAATACTTAAATCATTGTTCTCTCTTTTTCTTCTTTGACCACCACCAAAAACAGACTCAAAAATATCTCCCAAGTCATCAAAACCTCCGAAACCACCAAATCCTCCAGAGAAACCACCTCCTGAACTACCATCTAATCCAGCTTTTCCATATCTGTCGTAGATACTTCTTTTTTTCTCATCTTTTAAAACTTCATAAGCCTCATTTATGGATTTGAATTTCTCTTCAGCCTCTTTATCCCCAGCATTTCTATCTGGATGATACTTTTTTGCCATCTTTCGATAGCCCTTTTTTATCTCATCTCCAGAAGCTCCCTTTGAAACTCCTAACAACTCATAATAATCTTCTGACATCTCTACTTTCTCTCTAAAATAATATATGAAATTTTAGCAAGTTTCTTGATATGGATAGACTAAACTATTAATCTTCGATTTTCTCAAATCGTATATCATGAAAGCTCTCTATATAATTTCCCAACCTCATCAACTCTACATTGTTATAGCCAAAAAATCTTATTCCATTTTTTGTAGCTGCTTCAAAATCGCTGTTGGAATCTCCAATAAGAATTGTCTCTTTTTTTAAATATCTACTCTTTTTGAGAATCTCTTCTACTAAAATATGTTTTGGAGTTGGAGAACCGTGAATTGAGAGAAAGAATTTATCTAACTCCAAGTTATAACATATCCTTTTCAATTCCATATCTTCAGCTCCAGAAGCTATATGAAGATTGAATTTGTTATGTTTCTTTTTTAAAAATTGAAATGTATCTTCAATAATATTCTCTTTTTTTCCGAGATTCTTATAGACAATATCTCCAAACTTTTCAGCAAGTTTCATAACATCTTCATCGAAAATTTTCTCTTTTAGAATCTCTCTATAAAAGTAGTGAATTTTCTCAAATCTTGAAATACCACCATTTTTGTAGTGATACTCAACAAGTTGTGAACTCTTTTCTTCACCAAACTCCATAAAAAGCTCTCTATACCCTTCAGCCTTAATTTTGACAGAGTCTAAAATTACTCCATCAAAATCAAAAATTATATTTTTTATCATAACATTCCTATTGACAAGCTAAACACTCATCATCTCTATTTATCATCTCTGGAGATTTACTTCGTAAATAGTAAGTGGATTTAAGTCCAAGTTCCCAAGCAGTATTATAAATTTTGTGAAGTTGTCCGCCTGTAACTTTTTCAGGTTTTACAAAGATATTTAAACTCTGTCCTTGGTCAATCCATTTTTGGCGAATTGCTCCAGCTTTTACAATATCAAGCTGTTCAACATCATAAGCCTCTTTGTAAAAATACCAAGTGTCTGGACTTAAATTCGGTGCTGTTACAGGAATGTGTCCAGAGAGGTTCTCTTCACTCCACTTTTTTTTGTAAATTGGTTCGATGGCTTGAGAAGTTCCAACAAGAATTGAGATACTTGAAGTTGGTGCAATAGCCATTAGATACCCATTTCTCATACCACTTTTAACTCTTTTTTTGAGTTCTTCCCAATCTCTTTCAGGTTTTCGAGACAGCAGAGTTTTTGTTTTACTATTTGCAGTATCAATTGGGACAACTCCTTTGCTCCAGTTTGAACCTCCAAAATTTGGATACTTACCTTTTTCAAGAGCTAAATTGTGTGAAGAGAGAATAGCTTCATAAGAGATATTTTCCATAACCTCATCAATTTTTGTAAGATGCTCTTCACTACCAAAATGGATACTATTTTCAGCTAACATTTGAGCTTCACCCATAACGCCAAGACCAATTGGTCTATTTGTCATATTGGAGAATTTTGCACTCTCTATTGGATAGTAGTTCAAATCTATAACATTGTCCAGCATTCTAATTGCAATTGGAACTACTCGACTTATATCTTCTCTACTATTTATTTTGGATAGATTTACACTTGCGAGATTGCAAACAGCAGTTTCTCCACTTGTCTGTTTACTATTTTGAGATATATAACCATCTTCTATCTCATATTTTGGTGATGAGGTGTTTTGATAAATCTCTGTACACTGCCCTGTTACAACACCATTAAAAATAACAGTGTTGGAAACTGGTTCCGAAGTTAAGTCATAAACAGGCTCTTCTCCAATCTCTACACAACTTATAATTTTTGTTAGCCACTCTTTATTCTCTCTAAAAGGTATTATCATCTTCTCTTTTAAATCAGAAATTATCTCTCTTGCCACTTTATCACTTCTTTGAATGAGAAGACCAATCTCTTCAACAAATCTAACAGCATGATTTCCTTTTAAGTCAAAACGAACCCAATCTCTACGATGATATATCTCTCCATAAAAACCCAACATAGAGAAGAGAAGTTTTAAATCTTCAATAAACTCAATACTTTTTGAAGTTATCTGTATCTCTAAAAATTTGTGCTGACTCCCGTCAATATGAATATTTCCTGCAACAGAGTAGAGACCTTTTAGATAAGAGGTGATACTTTCTCTATCAGCTTTGAATAGGATATCTGGAACTCTATCTATGGTATCTTTATTGAAATTGTATTTAGTAAAATGGGTTGCTAATTGAGTTGAAATAAGCTGTTTTTTCTTACTATTTTTAGCATTCATCTGCTCTTTAAAGTGTGGTAACTTCTTCTTTCTTTTTAATACTCTATGAACAGTACTCTCTATTCTATCTTGAAGTTCTAAAGTTGCATCATATATATTTATGTAAACAACATTTTTATCTGTTCTTCTATTGTATTTAATATTACCATCTCCTGTAATCACTCCCATTACAAAAGAGTCATCTGGTATATGTTCTGTTCCTAGTTCTGTTTCCTGTTTATGGAGATATATAGGCTCATCTTTAATATCTAAAAGTTTCTTCTTTTCAACTTTGCCATTTACAAGAACTGGAAATTCATGATACCCAGTACATTTTATTGATGAACCATCTCCAAATGTAGCTTTATAAATTTTCTCTTTTTGAGAAGTCATAACCATTTTGTGAAGAGGAGTGATAACTGTTGTCTCTCCAACCATTCTTTTATCTATAACAATTTTTGGATTTTCTTCACTATTTGCTAACTCATCAGCTCTAATATATCCATTTTCTGTAAGAAGCCTTGTATCTCCTGTTACACAAAGATTTGAACTTCTTATTCTTCCACTATGAGAATTCTGATTTCTTCTATTTGCTTCATCTTTAAAAGTTAAAAATGGAGAGCCTGTTTCATAATATGAAACTAAAACTTTTTTCCAAAGCTCTTTTGCAGGTAGACTTCTTTTTCTTATGTCACTCCGTTTCTCATAATCAAGATATTTATGCCTAAACTCCTCTCCAAAACTCTCTACAAGGTCTGGTGTATCTTTTGGGTCAAAAAGTGTCCAAACTCCACTTGTTCTTATTCTCTCCATAAAAAGGTCGTTTATCCAGAGTGAGATAAATAGATCATGCGTTCGTCGTCTCTCTTCTCCAGAATTCTTTTTTAACTCAAGAAAATCTTCTAAATCCCAATGCCAAGTTTGAAGATATGTATTGATACTCCCTTTTCTTGTTCCAAGTTGGTCTACGGCATTTGCAATATCATTTACAGGTTTTAGAAAAGGAATAATTCCACCACTTGCTCCAGCATGACCTCGAATAGAAGAGCCACTACCTCGAATTTCAGAGTAGTCCCAGCCAATTCCACCACCAAATTTAGAGAGTAGAGCCATATCTTTATATCCATCAAAAATAGACTCGATGTTGTCAGCTGTTACTCCAACAAAACAGGAGGAGAGTTGAGAGTGTGTAGTTCTTGCATTTGATAGAGTTGGAGTAGCAACCATAACTTCAAATTTTGAAATTACATCATAAAACTCTTTTACTTTCTCCATTTTTCGCTCTTCTCTACTTGCTAAAAACATTGATACAGCCATAAACATATGTTGAGGAAGCTCTATTGGAGTTGCATCTATATCTTTTAATAAGTATCTATCATATAGAGTTCTCACTCCTAAATATGTAAATTGTCTATCTCTTTCAGGTTTGAGATAGGAGTCTAGTTCTTCTAAATTGTAACCATCTTCAATATTTTCTACTACTCTTCCAATATTTTGACCATATTTTATATACTCTTCAAGTGTGTGAGAGTATGGTTTTCCTTTTACTGAATTATATTTTTTTCCAACTTTATGATAAAGATTATTTATAAATAAGCTACTTGCTACAAAAGTCCAATTTGGAACATCAACATCTATAAAACTGAGTGCTGATGATATAAGAATTTTCTGCACTTCCTCTGTGGAAATACCATCTCTAATTTGTGAAAGAAGACTCTCTTCTAAGATTTTTGGGTCATATCCAAATCCATTTATTGCATCAATTGTCTGTTTTCGAATTTTTTCTATTTGGAAAGTTTCAACACTTCCATCTCTCTTTTTTACCCGCATACCCTATCTTTCCAATAACAGGAGAAATCTCTTTTAAGAACTCTCCTCTTAGTAATCAAAATTTAGAATGGAATATTACATCTAACTTTCTTTATAGTAGGTAAGAACTATTTTGTCAAATAAGCAGTTTGTTGAAGAATTACCATGCCATCGTAAAGAGTGTTTCTAGTTTTATAAGCAAGAATATAGGCTTTAATACTTTCTGGTCTATATCTATATTTGTCATAAATTACAACAAATACCTCATCACCATCTTCAACTACAACTCTATTTCCAACTTCTGTAATTGGTGTTGAACCTATTGAGAGAAGCATTTTTGTTGGATAGTTAGACGCTTCTAAAATTGGTAACATAGCTTCAAGACCATCACCCTCTCTCTGATTGTTTACAGCCTTAATTGTCCAATCTATCAAATTGTTGTAAAGAAGTGCATAAGTACTTATCTCTGTATCTAAACTGTAAGCCTCAATAGCACTACCTCTTTTAATATAAGAGACTATATTGTAATTAGACAAAGTGCCTCTTTCACTAAAATCTCTTATCTCAATCCAATTTGTTGCTACACCTTTTGAGTTTACACCCCAATTGAAGTTTTCACTTATTGTTTCTGAAGCAAGACGATGAATATGAGCATTGTTGTAAGCTGTAAATCTTTTTGGAGAGATATAGAGAATTGAACCGTTGTAATATTTCACATCACAATCTAAGACAACTTCAGGCTCTAAAAGTAGGTTATCATAAATAGTCGGAATAGCTATTTGGCTACTAGAAATAGGATACTCTTTTAAAAAAGAGTCATACTCCTCTTTTATCGGAGCATAGGTTGGAATAATTCCAAAAGGAACATCTATTGGTTTTTTATTGTGATTTGGGATTTCATCTTCAACCTCACCAGCCATATTGCCTAAAACTGCAAGATGAATGTAATCGTTAAACTCTTTCAAAACCTATTTCCAACCCTTTTTTTAATTTCAAATTGTATCTAAAAATAGAACCTAAAACTATAAAATAAAATTTTTTTCAACAACTAAAACTAGATATTTTTTACTTGAGTGGTGGGTCAACAGGGACTTGAACCCCGGACCAGACGGTTATGAGCCGTCTGCTCTAACCAACTGAGCTATTGACCCTCTAAGAAAAGTTTCGGAATTGTATCAGAAAAAAAAACCGAATGCAAATTTATGGCGCGCCCGAAGAGATTTGAACTCCCGACCAACGGTACCGCAAACCGCTACTCTATCCAGCTGAGCTACGAGCGCAAAATTTTGAAATGGAATTTTACTACAATTTTCCTAAATTTGTTAAAATTATCGAAAGAAGATAAGAGAGTTAAATATGAATTTAGTAGAAGAGATAGAGCGACTCAAAGAGAAGTTAGATGTTACAGTTGTTGCTCACTTTTATCAGAAAGATGAAGTTTTTCAGATGGCTGATATTACTGGAGACTCTCTTGAACTTGCAAAAAAGACATTTGCGAGTAAGGAAGAGTTTGTAGTCTTTTGTGGAGTAGCTTTTATGGGAGAGAGTGTAAAAGTTCTCAATCCTAAAAAGAGAGTTTTAATGCCAAAAATGGCTTGTTGCTCTATGGCACAGATGATAGATGGAAACTATTATGACAAATCTATTGAGGTACTTCAGAAAAGTGGAGTTGCTAAAGATGATTTACTACCAATTACATATATAAATAGTAGTGCTGAAGTTAAAGCCAAAGTTGGAGAGATGGGTGGTCTTGTCTGTACAAGCTCAAATGCTGAAAGTATCATTACAAATGCTCTAAAAAGTGGAAAGAAAATTCTCTTTGTTCCTGATAGATGTCTTGGACAGAATATTGCAAATAAGATGGGACTAAAATCTTCTGTTGTTAGCATTTTTGAAGATAGTGGCAACCACTCTGATAGTGATGTTATCTGTTATGACGGTTTCTGTTCAGTCCACCAACTCTTTACAAAAGAAGATGTTGAGTTCTATCGAGAGAAGTATCCAGACATTCTAGTTGCTGTTCATCCAGAGTGCGACCCAGAAATCGTAAATATGTCAGATTTTGTAGGTTCTACTTCACAACTTATAAAATATATCACTGCACTACCTCCTGAACAGAAAGTTGCTGTCGGAACAGAATTCAATTTAGTAAATAGAATTAGACCTGAAAACACTTTTGTTCTCTCTTCGACAAAACCAGAATGTCCAACAATGAATGAGACGACACTAGAAGATTTATACAAAACTCTTAAAAGTATAGAAGATGGTGAACCATTTTTTGAAGTTGAATTAGATGAGAAAGTCCAAAAAAACGCCCAACTTGCTTTACAAAGAATGCTAGATTTATAAAATCTACAAAAAGTGCCAAAGATTCTCTTTGGTAACTTTAATTCACTAAATTGCCGATAACTAATTTTAAAAAAGGTTTTAGTTTTGAAAAAATATGCTCTTTTCCTTTTCCTAATTTTTTCCCTTTACGGAAACAACTTAGTTGAAATCACTCTACCTAACGACCAATGGAAACTTATTGGAATTCCAGGACCTTTTTATGAGGGTAGTGGTAGCTCAGACTCATTTAGCAGTGGTTGGTATCGAAGTAAAGATACAACTACAACAAATTTTGTGGCTCTTTCAGATGCTTCTTACACAGTAACTAACTGTGATACCTCATCACATGTATCTTGCTTTTCACTGCTTAGTAACTCTACCATAGAGCAGATAAATTTTGCTTCAGATGTAAACAATAGTGATATCAACCCAACTCTGCCTCGAAGATATATGTTTCTCGATTTAGATGATGATGGAAATATAGATGTGAACATCTCTTATCAAGCAGATTTAGAGGGTGAAAGTTTTGAAATAGAAGCGATAGAGACTGATGCTTCAGAGGGAACTATTTACAGCGGAATTTTTAACTCATCTTATGGATACTCAAATCCAGTGACTCTTTCAGAAAAAAGTGGAACTTCTACTACCTACTCACTGACAATTCGTGAAATTTTAGATATGAACTTTTCCAACAATCCAGGACATTCTGGACAGAGTGGAGATATCTATGATTATGAGAAAGATGATGATTTAGATGCGATTTCAGATGATAGTGGTGATTATGTAAAAATTTTTAAACTGAACACTTCTGCTGGATATTGGGATATATTTGATAGTCGATATGATGATGGATATAACGATTTTACAACTCTTACTTCAGGATATGGGTATTGGGTCTATCTTCATGACGATACTGAAGATACAAAAAAACATGGCTTTATTTTGGGTGATGGAAATATCACTGCAAACTCTTATGACTCTCTTGATGATGGCTGGAATATGCTCTCTTTTCCAGATGGATTTTTACGATACTCTGGAACTGGACTCAGATTTGTAATAAATGGAACTTACACATCTAAAACTAAAGAGTTTCTTCTTACTGATGAGGTTGCAAGAGAGAAGTTATATATTAAAGTTTATGATGTTGATAATGATGATAGCACTGGAGACGCCATAGAAGATGTTGATATGGCAGTATCTATAAATATGGCAATAGCTTCAGCAATCGAAGAGGGAAATGTCTCTGATAGTTTCAATATTAGAGCTTACATAAATAATGCTCAACTTGTTCTTATCTCTGATAAAAGATTTAGAGTTTATGAACATGATAGAGGAGATAATGATGATGCAATTTTTGGAGATGTTACAACAACAGGAGAGCAAAATCCTTACGATTTAAGTTCCAATACCTATTCTGCTGTTGATTTATCTGATGGTAATGGAGTAGCTTCAAGATATGGAGAGTTCTCTTTAGTTATAACTCCTCCAAATGATGGTAGTAACAATATAAATGGACTTTTAGAAGGAGTAAGTACAGAAGCTGGTGCAATTCAGATAAATACAAATAGTTTTTTAGATTTGAGTGGAGCAACAACAGTTTCTGGACTAGCTACTACAAACAAATTTTCAACAGATGATGATATTGATAGTGATATACAGCTCGATTTGGATTTAGATGATGAAGCAAATAGCGTTATTATTACAAATACCTCATCGCCTTTCTACATTAAAGATTACACTTTTGTCAAAACTTATAAAATTGATGACACATCTCTATCATCTGATACAAATATATATCTTTTTGACGGAAATGAGTCTTATAGTAGTGCAATTACAATTTCTAATGGAGATAGTATTGCAGATATTGTAAGTGCCATAGATGGAACAATTGTAAATGGCACAACTTTCAATTCAACTTCAAGTGGAACTTATATCTATGTTTATACAACAAATGCAAATGCTAGAAACTTCGACCTACTTGACTCTAGTGATGATGATATTTTCACAAGAGTGAATTCATCTTCAAATGCACTATCAAAAGGGGCTATAAAAGAGGT
>JAMJTW010000012.1 GCA_024281175.1 Candidatus Thiovulum imperiosus | reverse complement strand
ACGACTCTATTATATTCCGATGAGTTGGAGTAGTAACTTCACATTTTCACACCCTCTTGGAAACTTTAAAAAACGGGGAAGATATTATGATGTATATGTTGGATATAAAAAAATTACAACTTTAAAACCTCAATATTTTAGAGTGTCCAAAAAGATAGATAGTGTAAAAATAGAAGTTGATGGTGTTATTAGAAATGTAGAACTTGGTTCTCAAATTGAAGTAAAAAATAGTTTTAAAGTTTTGGAAAGAGGTGGTGTTAGAGTAAATGTTATTGGATTTAGAAAACGAGGTGTCAGAAACGAATCTGGAATTAAAATTTCAAGAAAAGATATTGAGAGTCGTTTTTCATTAGATTTAAATAGACGAGAATTTAGAGTAGAAGTTTATGGCAGAAAAGGTATTCTTCATGGAATGGTTGTTGTAAAGTTTCAATAGCTATATTGAAAGCCAAACTCCATGAAATAGCTACTTAAAATCCAATAGCGATTACTTTCACTTGTTGAAGATTGCTCATATCCAAAACCGATATGAAGGTAGTCAAAATTTAGATTTAAAGAGAAGCCAAATTTTATCAAGTGAGATATATCACCACCCAAGACGAACTCTTGAGCTTCTTGAAGTATTTCTCCATTCTCTGTAATTGTAAGATTTTCAGATGTCGTTCCATTGATATCTGTAATATAGTGTGGTGCATATCTTACAAGTTTTGCATTTCCGCTCATACTATTTATTCCTGTTCCAAAGAAGCCCTCTATTGAGAGAAAACTTACTTTGTAAGATAAATCACCTCTCCAGAAAATAGAGATAGAGTCTATTTTTGAACCAACATCATAACTTGTTTCATAAGGGAAATCACCACTATCTGGATAGAATGGTGTCTGTTCAGATAGTGACAAGTAATTTGCTTCGATGAGGTTTCCAAAAAAGAAACCTTTATTTTGAAATATTTCCATATCTTCAAACTCTATTTGAAAATATGGAGAGAGAGAGCTTTCACTAAAAAACTCCACCTCTCTTGTTGAATTATCAAACATAGACTCACTCATAACCATATTTATTGGAGAGTGATATCTAACTCCAAATTGATAGGTCAAAGTTGGTAAGAAATCCTCTTTTACATCTAATTTGCTACTATCTTCTGGTAGAAAATAGATTGGATATCTCTCTAACACTCTACTGTTTTCTGGTAGTATAACTTCTACTTTTCCAAAAAGAGGAGTAATTAGAAGAGTGTAAAAAAGCACTTTTCTCACAATTCTAGTATAGACCGTATTTGTTACTCTCTATTTTATAGATAATTCGTAATTTATCATCGTGGTCATAAAAAGGATAGAACTGTTTGGAACTATCTTTTAGTCTTTGTAGAGCTTCAGCAATTTCCATTGGTTTATATAATTCAAGTTCCATTGGAACTATCTCATCTTCAACTATATCTTCAGAGTTCTCCGTAGAACTAATTTGTCGATAAGTTATCTCTTCAGAACTCTCTCTCTTTCTATCTGTAACTTTGTCATGCTCTCGTCTAAGAACTTTCTGAGCTTTTCCAAAAGCAGAGTCAATAGCTAAATACATATCTTGGCCTTCTGTTTTAACAACAACAGAATTTTTATGAGCTATATTTATATTCATCTCACTAGAAAAACTCTTTTTACTTGTTGAAAGAATCACACGAATTGAGATAATATTTATATTAAATTTAGTTATAGAATCTAAACTTGATTCAACATGAGCTTTAATTGAATCGCTCAAGTCAAAGTTTCGACTTACAATACTAAGATTCATATCTTTCCTTTCCAAAATGGAAATTAATTTTAATCTACGATTCTAGCACATTTCACAAATATTTTATTTTCTAGTTCCATGTATAATTTCTTCCAAAAAATCCAAAAAAAGACCTTTTGCTCCACTCTCAACTTTATCTTTTTCTCGCATAAATTTTGACAAAATCATCAAAAACTCATCAATATCTTGATAAGAACCATTTTCTGTAATTTGAGAAAGTCTATTTTGTAATATACCTTCTATCTCTTTAAAAAATAGATTTTCATTATTGAAGTTTACTTTATCCAAGATATCTAGCAATTCTATATTTTGATATTTATATGAAAGTTTTATAACTCCCTTTCTTGTCCAGAAACGAGTTTTAATTTCAGAAACTTCTCTCTCTAAAAAATCTATCTCTTTTTGAAAACCCTCTATCTCTATCTTTCCCAAAATTCTATTTAGAAAACTCTCATGAATTACCCATTTAAATTTTTCATCTCTTTCAAAGTAGAGAATTTCCCCTTTAAAAAAAAGGGAAATTATATTTTTGCCCAATCTGGAATTACATAATCTAGAACCCCAAAAGGAACTGCATTTGCACCAGGAAATACATGTACATAGCAAGAACCATCAGCCTCATCTATTATGTAGAATGTATCACCTTGATAATCATCAGTGTAATCAACTCTAACATCTGGAATTTTCCAAGACTCATCTGAATATGTGAAACCAGAAGTTGCTCCACCTGTTGTAAAGACTCTTTCTCGATATATCATCGTAAAAGCAACATTCTGTGTTACCCCATTGACAACTGCGGTTTTAAGACTTTTTAAAATAAGACTTCCAGCATCATTTGAATATCCTTCTGCACTTGTTGTTGGAGCTCGAAGAGTTGTAAAAATACCTTCATCTATAATTGTTTGACAAACTGTTAAAGACTCTGCTTTTTGCTCTTCTTCAGTCCAGTCACTATATGGTAGTGTTGTTAAGTCCCTCTCTGTATTTGTATCTGTAACACACTCACCATCTTCAAGTACAAAACCTTCAGAACAGCTTGGTTGTTCTATATCATTAGGGTCTTCTATGGATACACAAGTATTTCCTTGGAGTTCATATCCAGTTTCACACTCTGGAGTTGCCACTTCTTCAAGCACACAAGTATCTCCTTGGAGAACAAATCCACTATTACACTCTGGAGTTACAACATCAGTAGAGTCTGTTTCTGAAACACACTCAGTTTTGTCATCATTTAAAATATATCCATCAAGACAATTTGGGTCTTGTGTAGCTTCGCCAAGTTGTGGAGGTATATTTCCATCATTGTCTGTATTAGTATCTGTGTCTCCAGTATCTGTGTCTCCAGTATCTGTATCTCCAGTATCTGTGTCTCCAGTATCTGTGTCTCCAGTATCTGTATCTCCAGTATCTGTATCTCCAGCATCTGTATCTCCAGTATCTGTATCTCCAGTATCTGCTTCTTCGTTTTCTTTCGCAAGATACTCAGCTAAAGTTCCTACAGGAATTATAGTGATGGGTATCTCTTTCTCATCACTATTTATTCCATCAGTAACAGATATAGTTAAAGTAGTTTTTTCACCACTTACACCCTCTGCTTTTAATTCAAATTTAGGATGTTCTTGACTTAACCACTGTGTAAAAGTTGCTACACTCTCATTTTCAATTGAGTAATCTAACTCAATTGGATCGGAGTGAGAAACAGCAAATTGAAGACCATCTCTATTTCCACCCTCTTCTATAAAGAGCTGTTTAAAACCGAAATATAACATAGGTGGAATATAAGTAGCATTACCATCTACTGCAACAATTTCAACTTTAAAACTCTCTTGGTCAAAAAGTGCATCATCTCCAACATGTTGGGATAAAATTGTTATTGTTGCTATTTCTCCAGCTTGACCAACAGCTTCTAATCTTAAAGGAGAAAAATATCTGTTTGAGTAAGTGATATCAAATTTTCCAGCTTCTTCAATAGTTCCTATTACTTTATCTACTTCATCATATACAGCTGTGTAAATTTCAGCTTCTGTTGAGTCAGCAACATAAAAAGAGGTATTTATATAACTATCTTTTTTTACTTTGAGAGGATTTTCTGAATTGAAGATAGTAATAACTGGTTTCCCTTCTGTTGCACCATCAATGTTATTTTCATCTAAATTTACTAAAGTTTTCTGTTCAGTTGTAAGCTGTTCAAAGTCATTTCCTGTTAATCTATCAGCTGTTCCACTTGTATCAACTTCTGGCTCTGTATCAATATAGGCTGCTTCACCTTTTCCAACTATTTGAACTGTAAATTTAGCAAAATCATAATTTCCTCTTCCATCAACAGCAACAAGATATAGATCTATAACATCACCTTTTTGTCCTTCAGCAGAAAGGATAAATGATGATGGAACTCCATTTTGATTTGAAATGATGGGAGTAACAATTCCATTTGTCTCATTGACTTCAGTCAAGTCAATTGTTTTTTCACCGCCAAAAAACCTATCAATATTACTTTTTACAACAACTGTTACATTTGAGTCAATTGTATAGGAGATACCAAAATATATTCGTCTTGCATCATCTTCTTCAATATAAATTGTATTGTAAGTAAAAAAGAGACTTACAGGATTATATGTTTCATTACTATCAACAATAGTTGCAGTTAGACTCTCTTCATCATAAATAGTTGAGTCTTCTCTTTGAACTCGTAAATCTATATCAGAAGTCCCACCAACTTCTCCAATAGCAGTCAGTTCTAAAAATGCAATTGAGTTTGAGTTGATAACTTTAAAAGGTCCTTCCCCATCAATAAAAAATGTTGATATATTTTCCCGACTTGAACTTTCAGCACTAATGATAACCTCATCAGAACCGTTATCAAATAGGTAGTATGGAAGAACAACTTTTGTATCTTGTAATATGGATAAATTGTTATCTGGGATAACATCTAAGAGAGTCATAACAACTATATCTTCATTTGGTTTTAAATTGTTCTTATCATTTCTAACCATATCTTGTTGAATAATTGAAAGCTCTTCCAACCAATTAGATACAGAGTCTTTTAATTTATTAGTAGGTTCTTCAGTTGGTTCTGGCTCTTCCTCATCTGTTGGTTCTTCTACAACTGGTTCTTCAACAACAGTTGTATTTGTTTCATTATCTTCACATTGACTTGTTCGAAAGTTCATGTCACACATAATATCCCTCAAAGGGTAATAGACTGCATCGTTTATTGCTTCATCAATGACATTATCATCAGGAATATCAACTCCAACAACTTCACCAGCTTTTGAACAACTATTAATAAAGAGTGTTAAAACAAATAGAGTTATTGATATAAAAACCTTTGAAATTCCCAATGATAATCCTTTAAAAATCTACTCTCTGTAATATCCAGAGTCGACTGGTTGTGGGGTTGGTTGTTGAAGTTGATTTGTAACAACAACAGGGCTACCCCAACCCATATGTAAATAACACCCACTAAAAAGTGTTGAAAGAGCTAAAAATAGTAAAAACTGCACAACTGTTTTCATCTAGTAGCCTTTAGTATTAAAGCTATAGTTATACCCCGATAGAATTCTTTGCCATTTTAAAGCATCTAATTTTAATTCCATTGTAATTTCATAAAGACCATTATTATAAGTCTCATCAACAATTTCTGCATTTTTAATTACAGCTTGTAATCTTGTTTTTACAATAGAGCTTCTTGAAGCCATGTCTCGAATTGTATCTTTTGCATCAATTCTGATACCATACATTTTTTCACCAAGTTGTCTATAGGCATCAACAACAGCTGCTCTTTTTGCAAGTGCGAGAGCTTGAGCAGGAGAAATAGTATTTACAGGAGCTACTCCAAGACCTTTTGCTGAGATAGTCATAATTTTTCTACCTCGTAAAATCGGAGAGTTTGGAATTATATCCTCACTAAAATACTCACGATTAACTCTTGATGTTCTTGTATCTCTTTTTTCAACATCATTGACTCCGCCAGTTTTTTTCGTGGCACAACCTGTTGAGAGAGTAACTAAAGCTATTAGTAGTGTTGTTACTACAAAGACTCTTTGCATATCTACCCCTTTAAAATTTAGTAGTTCTTTTCTCTAAAACTTTAGAGCAATATATATTCCATATCGGATTTTACCCTAACTTATTAATTAAGTTGCTAAAGTTTGAAAGAGAGTCGAGATGGTTATATACCATATGTAAAGCACCATTTTTAGTGATATTTAAAAGTTCTTCATCAGAAAGTTGATTTAACTTTTCACCATTTACTTGAAAGAGACCTTTTATTTTATGTTTACTATCTTTCTCTTTTCCAAGAGTGACATCAACAGAACTTAAAAGACCTAACTTTTCAACTTCTTTGCTCATTAAAGTTGTACGATGAATAGAGTTAAAAATATCTTCAGACTGTTTCATAATACTTGAACCAAACTCATCAAGAGAACCATCATCTTTAAAAAATCTTTGTCCACCCTTTGAGTCTAGTCCTTCATACTCTTTATCAAAAGCTACTGCAACTCCATTTTCTTTCTCTTCTGTTTTAGATAAAACAAAAGGATAGAGTCTAATTAGAGATGGAATGTATCTTCCTTTACTCCAGTCTCCATTTTTTGATACAAAAAGATTTTTACTATTATCAATTCCAAGGAGTGCAATTGGAGTAAAGTTTTCTCCATCTTTAATAAAAAAAAGAGGATAGTGTTTAGATGCTTCAGGCATTTCTGTATATGAAACTGCTATTGCACCAAGTGATTTTGCATGTTTATAATTGTCTCTTGGTGCAAATGTTATCTCCTTATTGTTAGTGGTTAAAGGAGCAATTTTTTTGAACATCTTTTCAATCATTATTTACTTTCAGGAGATATCAGGAATTTTGATAGTTTTTCATTAGTATAAATAGTCATACTATTTTCACCAATTGTAAAATCAACTTGATATAGTCTAAAAAAATCTTCTGCGACAGAGATGCTTTTAAATACTGCTTTTGGTCCAAACCAGCCAATAACTGCTCTTGCAACAGCACTATCGGTTGGCATGTGTAAATCATTTTTACAGCTATTGAATTCTAGTTCCATTGGAGGTGGAAGATGAACTATCATCATTGGAATAGATTTACAACTTTTTGGAAAAGGTCTTTTTTTCTCTTCAGCTTTTGGAAAAGATGGAGGCATTGGAGGCATAGCAGATACACCAGCTAAAAGCGAAGCTGTTGAAATTGCTAATGCTAAACTAAATTTTTTCATTTTTAATCCTTATTTTTGAAGTAACATCATTGGAGGCATTGGAGGAAAGTCACCATTTCCTTGAGAAGTTCCATCAGACTCATAAACATCATCATTGTCTGAAAATGAACCTACTGGAACTGGAGGTCTTGGATAAGAAGTTGAAGATTTACTATTTTCTTCACTTCTATCATCTTTTTCAAGCTCTTTTTGAAATTTATTTCCAAAGTTTGCCCATTTATTTTCAGAACTATCTATATCTTCAGAGCTCTCTTCATGGACCTCATCACTATTTCGAGTATTTACTCTTCCATTTTCAACAAAGTTATTTTCATCTTCATGAAGCTGTCTATATATATCACTCATATCATCTATCGCTTCTTGTTTAACTCTCTCTTCTCTTTCCTCTTTTACCTCTCTCTTCTCAATCTCTTCAGGAGTTTCATTTTTTTGAGTAGAAAAGTTTTCTGTTTCTACACTGAAATCTATTGCTTCTCGGTTTCCAGTAGGAATATCACTATCCACACTGCAACCACTACACCCTGTTAAGAGAAAAGAGAACAGAAATATAGCAAAAATATTTTTTATTGACAATTCTCTTTATCCTCACACTGTACTATTGACGCAGGAAGAAATGGCATATTTCCAAATGTACCACCTTTATACCCACAAAGAGAAGTATTTGCATCTTGCAAACAGTTTTCATCGTAAATATAATAGTAAGGGTTGGAACTACTATTTTGTTCTAACACTAAACTATCACTACCACAACCTAAAAAAAGCAGTGGCAATACAGCTAAAAATCTCATTTTTTACCTTAATTACAATTTATTGGAAGCATAGGAGGTAGAAGACCATTGTTATCAGCAACTTTACAATCTTCTGTTACTGCCTCTTCACCATCATCATTTGCAATAATATCGCTCATCTCTTCAAGACCTGTTTGAGTCTCATCAAGAGCAATATCTTCTAAAACTTCAATTGCTTCTGTTTTCTCTTCTTCTGTTAGTTTATCACTGTTCTCAACATTATCTATCATCTCATCAATAGCTTCTTGACTATTATCTGTTGTATTAATAATCTCTTCAACAATTTCTCTATTTACTTCCTCTCCATTTACAATGTCTTCCTGAACAGTCTCTATCTGTTCTTGAGTTTCATCATCAAAATTAATTGCCTCTTCGATATCTTCTATAATATCACTCCGTTTTTCACTAGAGCCAGTAAGAGGTTCATCATAACTATCTGAGCAAGATATAAGCAGAATTGAAAATATAAGAATAGTGTATTTCATCTATTTGTATTGAACTTTTATTTGAAGTTTCAAATCACCCTTCTTGCCTAAATCGATATTTGTGTGTGGGTCACCAACCAAATCTCGTATTTTTGCAATATTAACTCCATTAACTTTAGAAGCTGTAAAGGTCATATCTAATTCTTGGAAATTATCTTTTCCGCCTTTAATAAGAGAAATTAAATCTGAGAATTTAATCTCTTCAACTTTATTTAATTCATTCTCATTAATTGCTCTATCAAGAAGACGAATTGAACTCTCCATAATACCTTTACTCATATTGTAAGACATGCCTATTGGGGAGTAGTCAAAGGCTTTTTTTAAAAATTTTTTAATCTTTTCACTATATTTTGTTGCATCGACTTCATTTCCAGCACTATCTTTAACAACTGTTTTTCCAGTATCTAAATCCACTTCTGCTTTCAATTCATTCATATTTCAATCCTTACATTAAAATTTTCAGAGGAACAACAAGATTTGGAAGAATTACAAATCTTTGTCCAACTATGAAACTCTTTACAATTGCGTCAATCCAATATCTGTTTGCAGACATTTCAAAAATTTCTACATAGTAACTATCATCGTCATCTTTTGAAATTTTATAATTTGAAACTTTAAGTTCAACTTCACCCTTTTCACCTTTTAAGAAAATAGATATTGATAGAGCTTTTCTTTTTGTATCTATTTTTAAATCTCTAATTTCTCCAAAGCTTTTTATAAAGATGTTTATACTGTTTTTTAAAACAGTGTCTTTTCCTGCTTGAAGCTTATCAGAAGCTATATCAATACTTTGAGAAAAAGCATCATTTGCTTTTGATTTTATTTGAGAAGTTGTTTTCTCAAAAAGTTTTCCAAACTTTTTCTTCATTTTGTTTTATCCAAAATAATCTTTGCCAATTTTAAAGCCTTAATTCTATGAGAGTACTTATCTTTAGTTTTAGGAGAGAGAATACCAAGAGTTTTAGTTTCACCATCAGGAGTAAAAATAGGGTCATAACCAAAACCATTTTCTCCATCTTCTTTTGGAGAAACAGTACCATGCATCCAACCGTGAGTAGTAGAAATATCTCCCTCTTTAGAAATAATTGCAATTGAAGCGGTATAAAATGCTTTACTAGAAGATACATTAAGTTCTTTCAACTTATTTATCAACTTATTTAAATTATCTTTACTAGAGGCATTTACTCCACTGTACCTTGCACTATAAATGTTAGGTTCCCAATTCAAAACTTCGACAGATATACCGCTATCATCAGCTATAACAATCTCATTTAAACCAAAATCTTGTAATTTATTCCATACAGCTTTAGCTTTTAAAATAGCATTTTCTTTAAAACTTTTTCCGTTCTCTTCTATCTCGAATTTCTTTATCAAATCTGTGTAGGGAATTATTTCCCACTCACTAAAAAAACTCTCTATCTCTTTAACTTTGCCAATATTTGATGTGGCTAAAACTAATCTCATTTAAACCTCTTTTTATGATTTTATCATGAAAAAATCTCTTCTAATTTTATATTTCCAGAAATAGATATAACTCTTCCTCGAAATTTGCTAGACTATGATAATTTTAAATAAGGTTTATTAAAAGTGATAGAAGCATCTTCAATAGAGAAACTTCGTGAAAATGTTGATATTATAGATGTAATTGGAAGTAGATTAGAACTCAAAAAAGCTGGAATGAACTTTAAAGCAAAATGTCCTTTTCATGAGGAGAAGAGTGCATCTTTTGTAGTTTCTCCTCAAAAACAGATATATCACTGTTTTGGATGTGGTGCTGGAGGTAATGTTTTCTCTTTTATCCAGAACTATGATGGTCTCTCTTTTCCAGAAGCGGTAGAGAATTTAGCGGAAAAGCACAATTTCCAATTAGAGTATAGTGAAAAGAGTAAGTTTGAAGAGGTAGATAAATTACACATTTTAGAAACTCTAAATAGTTGGTTTGTAAAAAATTTAGAGAATAGAAAAGATGTTTTGGAGTATTTAAGAAATAGGGGTATTTCAACTGGATCTATATCTAAATTTCAACTTGGATATGTTCCAACTTCTTATGAAGTTTTGAAGTTTCTGAAATTGAAAAACATCTCTTTTTCCGATGCTGATGAGGTTGGAGTTGTCTCTTTTGGAGAAGATGGAAGCCCCTATTCAAGATTTGTAGAGCGACTCACTTTTCCAATTTTTTCTCAAAGTGGAAAGGTGATAGCTTTTGGTGGACGGACACTCTCAAATCACCCAGCAAAATATATAAACTCTCCAACAACAAAGTATTTCAATAAATCAAAAACGCTTTATGGATACAACTTCGCAAAAAGTGAAGTTTTTAGAAAAAGTGAAATGATATTTGCTGAGGGATATTTAGATGTTATTGCAATGCAACAAGCTGGAATTAGAAATGTTGTTGCTCCTCTTGGAACTGCTTTTACAAAAGAGCATCTTCCTCTACTTCGAAGAGTTCAAAACCTGAAAACTATTTTAGCTTTTGATGGAGATAAAGCTGGAAAAGAGGCTATTGTAAAAGCCTTGGATATCTTACTTCCTGAAAGTGTTGAGTGCAGAGTTGTTCTCTTTCCAAAAGGAATAGACCCAGCAGATTTAGTTAAAGACAAAAAAGTTTCTGAATTGGAAGAGATGTTGCAAAAGAGTGTAGATGGTGGAGTCTTCTATTTAGAAAATATTAAATCTAAAAAAGATATGAATAGTCCTCACGATAGAAGTAGAGCAATTTCAGAGGGTGAAGCCTTTTTGAAAAAACTTCCTACAAATCTTCAAGACGGCTATAAAGAGCTATTTTCTAAAATCTTTAAAATAGAGTTTGAGAAAATTGGCTCTTATCAGAAAATTGATAAGTTTGAGAAAGAGAAAATCTCTAAAGAGAGTTTTCAATATAGCGAACTCTCTCTTTTAAAAGCTCTATTAGAAAATCGGGAATTGATTTCTATGATTGAAGATAGTATGTTTGTAAAATACAGTAATCTTTGGAATGACTTGAAAAATGGTGTTGAGAATACAGAGTTTACGAAAATATCTCTTATGGATTTCAACTTAGATAAAAAAGAGCTTAAAATAGAGATAGTAAATTTTAAAATCTTATCTCTATTACAAAATAGAAGAAATTTAAAATCTCTTGATGAGATGAGAGAGTTTAAACATACTCTCACCCATCTCGAAAAACAGAAAAGAAAATTGTTAAGTTTGTAAAATTAATACACATTCTAAACTTTCAAAATTTATAATTTAGTTGCTTTTCAAAATATGTAAGAATTACTTTTTAGAAATTGAATAGGGGAAGTTTTGGAGAGTAGAAGAAATGTTAGAGAGTTGTCAATAATTTTTATAAGTTTTGCATTAGTTTTATCAATTCTAATTGTTGTATTAGAAGAGCTGTTTTTTGCAGGTGTTACAGAAAAGTTAGCTCTTAAAAATGCAATTAAGAAATCATTAGAACGAGAAGATGTTTTTAAGGAGTTTATAGAACATTCTGAACAAAATCTTCTTTCAATTCAGAAATCGATATTTTTTCAAAACTATTTAAAAGAGCAAAGTGATTCTAATCAAGAACTCTTAGAAAATATTTTTCTAATTTATGCAAACTCTCATAGTAATATTATGCAGATAAGGTATATAGACAGAGATGGTTTTGAGAAGATAAGAGTTGATAGAGCTGATGAGGTGAATTTGATTTCAAGAGAGAATCTTCAGAATAAATCAAATCGATACTATTTTTACTATCCAAAAGAGAAGAATTTGAAAGGCGTTTGGTTTTCAGCAATGGATTTAAATGTTGAACATGGTAGAGTTGAAATACCGTATAAACCAACTTTTAGAGCTATTTTGCCAATAGAAAATAGTGGTGAGTTTGATGGTATTTTAGTAATAAATTATTATATCAAAGATTTTATAAAGAAAATTACAAACACTCCTCTTTATGACATGATACTTTATAATGACAAGGGAGAGACAATATACCACTACTCACGAAACAGTTGGGGGAATTCTCTTGACCACCACTACAATATTCTTGAGGAGTATCCAGAGGAAGTTCTCTCAAAACCATTTTTGAAAACAGATAGTTTTGTTTCACGAAAATTGGATTTACAAATTTTTGGTGGAGTAAATATAATTTTAAAACTGAAAGAGTCCTATTTGACTAAACAGATAGAGATTTCAAAAACTCAACACATTACTGTCTCACTTCTAATATTTGCTCTCTCTCTAATTCTAACTTTTCTAATTATAAAAATATTTAGTAGAAAACTTCTAAATCTTGAGAAAATAGAGAAGCTGAATGATACTCTGAATGTAGCTTCAAAAGTTGCACAGATAGGATTTTGGGAATATGATGCAAAAAGAGATATTATAACTTGGAGTGATGGTGTCTTCGATATTTTCGAGATAGATGATAGAGATATTGAAGTAACTTATGAGAGATTTCTTTCTTATGTTCCAAATAGAGAAGAGTTACAAAATGAGTTTAGTGACTCTATTGAAGAACACCGAGACTATTTCATAATTCACCAGATAGTTACAGAAAAGGGAAATACAAAATTTGTTGAAGAGCGGGGAAAACACTACTTTCAGAAAGAAGTCTTAATAAAAACAGTTGGTAGTGTATATGATATCACAACTATCTACTACTCTGAAAAGAAATTTAAGTCTCTTTTGGAATACGCTTCTGATGGAATTCATATTGTAGATGAGAATGGGAACCTTGTAAATTGTAGTAACTCTTTTATTAAAAATCTTGGCTACTCAATGAGAGAAGTTAAAAATATGAATTTAGCTGATTGGGACGCTTTTGTTGAGAGAAAAGAGCTTGTTGAATATATTGCAAAACTTATAGACACTCCTAAAACTATTGAGACAAAACATCGGAAAAAAGATGGTTCTCTGATAGATGTTCAGATAAATGCGAAAGGGATAGAGATAGAGGGGAAGAGATATCTTTACGCCTCTCAAAGAGATATTACAGAACAGAAGAGAAATTTAGAGAAGTTAGAAACTGCTAAAGAACTTTATGAAACAGAGAGATTTAAATATAAAACAATTTTAGATTTAGCTTCTGATGGTATCTTTTTTATGGATTTAGATGGAAACCTCATCGAGTATAGTAAAAAGACAATGGAGCTTTTAGGATATAGTGAAGAGGAGATGAAAAGACTCACTGTTTATGATTGGGACAGAGATATAGATGCAGAGGGTTGGAAAAAGATGAAAGAAACAATACACAAAATCTCTTCCATCTCTCTTGAGAGAGTTCATACTCGAAAAGATGGTTCTACCTATATCGCATATATTACAGCTAGTCTTATCTGTATAAATGAGAACTCATACATCTATTCTGCTGTTCGAGATATTACAGAACAAAAAGAGAACCAAAAGAGATTGGAAGAGAGTGAATTTAGATGGAAATTTGCAATTGAGGGAAATAAAGATGGTCTCTGGGATTGGAATGTTAAAACTAATGAAGTCTACTTCTCTCCACAATGGAAAAAGATGCTTGGATTTGAAATAGATGAAATTCAGAACTCTTTAGATGAGTGGAAGAAGAGAGTTCATCCAGATGATTTAGATAGAGTGTTGAAAACTTTAAAAGAGTATTTTGAGGGAGATGCAAAAACTTATGTGAGTGAACATCGAGTTCTCTGTAAAGATGGTAGCTATATCTGGATTAGAGATAGAGGTGTAGTTGTTAGAAGAGATGGTAGTGGTACAGCAGAAAGAATGATAGGAACTCATACTGATATTACTGAGGTTGTTGAAGCGACGGAACTTCTTCGCAAACAGTCTTATGTAGATGAGCTTACAAAACTTAAAAATCGAAAAGCGTATAATGAGAAGATAGAGAAACTTATAGAACAGTTTCAAAGATATAAAATTATTTTTTCTATGATGATGTTTGATATAGATTTCTTTAAGAAAGTAAATGACACTTATGGTCATCAAGTTGGTGATGAGGTTCTAATAAAATTCTCTCAAACTGTATCAGAAACTATTCGAAAAAGTGACTATCTCTTTAGAATTGGTGGAGAAGAATTTGTAATTCTACTTCCAAATACAAATTTAAAAAATGCAACTTTGTCTGCTGAAAAAGTTAGAAAAAGAGTTGAAGAGCAAGTTTCTGTTTCTGATAGAAAAGTTACAATTAGTATTGGAGTAACTGAAGTTTTTGAAAGTGATACTGTAGACTCAATATTTAAAAGAGTTGATGATAATCTCTATAAAGCAAAAGATGGTGGTAGAAATAGAGTAGAGAGTTAAAATTATTATTTGGTATATTTCTATCAAAATAGATAATATTTTATATCTACTATATTGGAAATCTTAATTATGAAAAAAATAGTTTTAGCTCTACTACTCTTCTCATCACTGCTTCACTCTCATCTTTGCGAAGATAGAATATTCAATATTACAAGTGCAACAGACTCCAGAGTAATAGATTTTATAGAGCAGATAACAGATTTGTGTAAATTAAATTTGATTGTTGAAAACTCGCTTGGTAGTGATGTTTTAAATAAGAAGTTGAATAGAGTCTATATCCATGAATTAAATCTTGAAAAAGTTCTAAATCTCTTTCTACATGAAAACAATATTTTATATGAACTGAAAGGCGATATTCTCAAAATTTCATATCTTTCGACGCAAACTTACCACATAGATTATATCTCTTCAACTAGAGATGGTAGTTCCAAAACAGAAGTTACAATTGGAGGTGGTGAAGGTGGAGAGAGTGGTTCAACTGGTGGAAGTAGTACTGTTGGTTCAACAATTGAATCAAAGGGTAGTTTCAATTTTTGGGAAAATTTGAAAGATGAAGTTTATCAACTTTTAACTCGTCCTGAAGATGAGTATAGAGCTGAACAGCCTATTGTAAATGAGAAAGCTGGGCTTATCACTGTTTCAGGAACTTACAAACAGCTTTATAGAGTTGAAAACTATTTAAAAGAGTTGGAGAGAAAACTTCAAAAGCAAGTTCTAATTGATGTAAATATTTTAAGTGTATCTCTAAGTAAGAATAGTATGACTGGAATAAATTGGAAAGATTTCTACAACACTATTACAAATGATGGTCTTGTTCCTCTTGGAGATGTTCCATCAACTGTAATAACGACTGCTTCTATTGAGCAGATACTAATGTTTTTAGAGCAGAAAGGAAAAGTCTCTTCTATCTCAAATCCAAAAATTGTAGCTTTAAATAATCAACAGGCTCTGATCAGTGTTGGAAATGAGTACTTCTACTCTATTGAGACAACTCAAATTAGTGATACTGAAGCTGGAACTTCAAATACTCTAAATTCAACAGAAATTCAGAGTGTATTTGCTGGAATTCTTCTTGATATCACTGCTGAAATATCTGAAAATGATAAAATTACTCTCAATATAAATCCATCAATTAGTCAAACAATTCAAACTATCTCTTCAGATACAGTAAGAGCAATTCCACCTGATTTAACAAAGAAACAGCTCTCTTCTGTTATCACAACAGAAGATGGTAAAAAAGTAATTTTAGGCGGTCTCATCACAAAATCATCTACAACAGAAGAGAGTATAGTTCCTCTTTTAGGATATCTACCAGTTTTAGGTGCATTATTTCGCTCAAATAAAAATATATCTTATAGTGAAGAGCTAATAATAATTATTACACCTCACATCTTAAAAGATAAGAACAGAGGTAAAATTGGTACAGAGTATAAATTTATAAAATAAGTTTTAAGTAGAGCTTGGAATTTATTTAGGAACTGACCAAATAGGCTTCTGCCTCTCTTGTCATTTAGTGAAACTTCGTTTTCGATATGAGTGTAGCGATTGAGAAATCTTGAAAACTTATCGTTTTACTAAATAAAAGATTTCTCACCCGAAAGGGTTCGAAATGACATAAGAGTTTGAAATTTATTTACAAGTTTCTGGATAAGAGTACCATTTTCCCTCAAACTTCATCTTCTCTTGGTAGTGAAAAAGGAGTTCTTGGAAAAGTTTCAAATCCATTTTCCAATCCAAGTTTGAGTTTGCCAACCAAATTCTAAGTTCATTTAGAAGAATTGTCTTTTCATCTTTTTTGAAAATTGCAAGGCTCATGAAATTTGGATTTCGTGTTTTTGAAACTCGAAAGTTTTCATCTTTTTGAATACAGCCAATAAAAGTCCGCTCCTCTTTTAAACAGAAGTTCTTCTCATCGTAGGTATAAACTCCCTCAAAATCTGTATCTAAAACTTGACACTCATCTGGATATGTTAGACACTTTCTTTCAGAAAGAGTGTAACAATCGACTTCAACTTTACTGAAAGCAAAAGTTGTAAAAGTTATAAGCAACAAAAATTTTTTCATTCTATCTCCTTAGATGTATTTGGTTCCCAACCACAATATTTCGGATACAATGGAAGGTGTTTATCGTTTTCAGGGTAAAATTTTTCCTCTTCTGAAAGATTATTTAAATGATTGACAAGTTCTTCCCAAGCCTCTTGATTTACTTCCCACTCACTATATAATTTCCACTCTTTTCCTTTACCAGTTTCCAGCTGTTCTGAATAAGCAATTTTGTTTACAGCAACATACTGCTCAGTATATTTATTGAATAAAATAGTTATTTGGTCATCAAATACTCCATAATTTTGCTCAATGTCTGGATTTCCTAAGCAACCAATTGTAATAGGGGTGCTATTTAAATCCATGCAAAAGTTCTTTCTGTCATAAATGTAAGTTCCATAACTTGTCCCATACTTATCATTAAAACCAACTTCTGTTCTCCACTTGCTACAACTCTCTTGAGAATTGCATCCAGAAAATATCAGAAGTAAAAATACTATATAAAATCTCATTGTTCATTAATTACTAAAGTAATATAGAGATTAGAAATAGTATTTCTACAAACTTCAAATGAAACTTTATTATTTGGCATGTTTGATGTATCAGGTTTAACTATAAAAGTATATGTGTCTGTAGAGTTTGGTGTAAACTCAAATAATTCAAAATTACTATCTTTAATGTTTGAACTAGCAACTACTTTATCTTGCTTATAAAGATATATGTCTAATTCAGGAAATATATGACCACAATTTTCACTAGCCAACCAAGATAAGGCAATTTTATATTTCTTGTTTTTATAAAGTTTATAACTATACACAATATTGTTAGTATGAACTCCAAGTGGATATGAACCCTTATAAGCTTGACGAATAACATTAGACATAGACATATTCCAAGTATGCATGTGAGTGTTATAAAATTTTGTATAATTATTTAAATAACCAGCTCCCTCTTTTTCATCTATTACTTTTCCATTTGTGGTTTTTGCCATTGTAAGAAGGAGAGCTTTTAATCCTTGTGGCTGATATTTAAGATATGGATACTGATGAAGAATATTTGCTCCAAAACCTGAAGCAACAAAAGGTGTTGATAAGCTTGAACCTCCTACATCTGTATATCTTCCAGAACCTTGAAAATCAAAATATCCATGTCCAATAAACTCAGGTTTAATAGCACCACCATTTATTTGATCCTTATAAGCAACATCTGTT
>JAMJTW010000011.1 GCA_024281175.1 Candidatus Thiovulum imperiosus | reverse complement strand
AATTTAACAACATCTTTTTAAAAGAACTGACGAATTTGGGAAACCCACTTTCGTTTCGTGAGTGGAAGTATAGGGAAATAAACTTAAAATTTTATTAAGAGAAAAATATTTTTTGAGGAGTTTTCAGAAGAGGAAATCCAAATTGCTAAAACAATTTGGATTGAGAGATTTATTCTACTAATTCAGCACCTAGTTCTTCAAAAGTTGAAATAACATCAGCATCTAAATTTTCCATTTTTTCTATTTTTTCAGCATCATCAACACCAACTACTTTTAACCAGTTTGCAAGTCTTGGCATTCCAATATGTAGTGTTTCCTCATCTTCATCAACATACATGTATAGTGAGCATGGAGCAAAAAGTCCCATTTCAGGATGTTCGTTAAAGATAGCATAAGAGAATGGGAAGTGACAAAGACTGTAAACCCAGAATGCTGGATATTTAAAATCTTCTCCTGCAATATCATAAGTTGTCCACAAATCTTTAAAACCAGCTATAAGATAACCTTTGTCTTCAAATATCTCTTCAAACTCCTCTTGAAAAAGTTCAACCCAATACTCCAAATCATCTTCAGCCTCACTTAAATCTATCTCATAAGTGAATGTCATCATTGGATTTTCTGGTAGAGAGTTAAAATAGATATTTTTTACAGAGTCAGAACCCATACCTTTTAAAATAAGAGCATCTAAATCAGGGAAAAGTGAAGCCCACTCTTTTCTAAGTTTCTTATCTTCGAGACCGACTATATCAGCCATAACTTCTGGTCGAATGTGTCCAACATAAGTTCTATCTTCATTTGTAAACTTGTAGATGTGTAAATTGAAAGGAGTGAAACCTGCTAAAGCTGGATACTCTTCAAGTAGAGTTCTAACTTTTGCATCATTAGTGATTGAGAAGAAACCTAAGTTATCTAAGTTTGTTTGTTGGAAATAGTGAGCATAACCCATGTTAATTTTTGGATGAGGGTCAGAAAGAACATATCCTATTTCAGGAAGTTTAGCAATAACTTGTTCCATAAACTGTTTGTCTGCATCACCTTTAGTTCCCCAAAGTTCCGCACCTAATCTCTTTGCTTCAGCAAATGAGAAAGATAAAGATAGTGCAACTGCTGTTGCAACGCTACTCTTAAAGAGTTTAGAAAGCATAAATACCTCCAGTAAATTATAAGCTGTATTCTATTTTAAATTTGCTTTAGAAAAATTTATTTAACTAAAAATTACAAACAGAACATGCCTTTTAAACTTAATATTTTCCAAATTTATTAAGTAAAAAAAGTGTATCATAAATTCAAAATTTAATAAAAGAGATAGAAAAATGGAAAATAATATTAAAGCAATTCACCGTTCAGAAGAGAGATATGCAACTCTAATTCTTATTCCAAATTCAGAAGAGCAGAGAGGTATGATAAGAGATGTTGTTGGGAAAGAAGTTCCAGATAAACATGATATTGAGATTTCTGAAATTATGAACAACGATGGAAAATTAGAAACAAGAGTTGAGTTTCATGATGATTACAACAAGCAGTCTGGACCTATATTCAATAAAATTATGAAGAGTTTAAAGATAGAAAATTGTGATTGATTATCTGGGTTTTCTTGCAGGTTTTTTGACAGCTATTGCACAACTTCCTCAAGTTGTAAAGGTTGTAAGAAGTAGAGATACTCACTCTATTTCACTCTGGACATATCTTATATTATCTTTCGGTATACTACTTTGGCTTATCTACGGTTTCCTAATTGGTGACTATCCTCTTATTGTCGCAAATAGCACAACACTACTCTTTACTGCTATAATTGTAAATTATAAATTAAGGTATAAATAGTGGATTTATGTGTAGCATTAGATAGAGCTTCTTTAAAAGAGAATTTATCACTTGTAAAAGAGATAAGAGAGTTTCCAGTTTGGATAAAGATAGGACTTCGCTCTTTTATTAGAGATGGTTGGAAAATAGTTGATGAGGTTCGGCAGATAGCACCAGATTTGAAAATATTTTTAGATTTAAAACTCTATGATATTCCAAATACAATGGCTGATGCTGGAGAAGAGATAGCTTTAAAAGGTGTAGATATGTTTAATATTCACACCTCATCAGGCAAAAGAGCGATGTTAGAAGTTATGAAAAGATTGGAGAAATTTGAAAAGAGACCTTTAGTTTTAGGAGTAACTGCTTTAACTTCATTTTCTGAAGATGAGTTTCATGAAGTCTACTCTAGTAGCACATTAGAAAGTGGAATTCATCTTGCAAATCTTGGATTTCAAGCTGGTTTAGATGGTGTCGTCTCTTCTGTTTGGGAAAGTAGAGCTATCAAAACAGAGACAAATAGAGATTTTATAACTCTTACTCCCGGAATTAGACCTTTTGGAGAGAGCAGTGATGACCAGAGAAGAGTTGGTAATATTGAAACAGCAAAAGATGAGCTTGTCGATTTTATTGTAATTGGAAGACCTATTTACAAATCAAATGAACCAAAGAGAGTTGTTGAAAGAATTTTACATAAGATAGAGTCTCTAGCTTATTAGATACAATTTTTATAAAAAAGGGATTTTATGGTAGATATAAAACTTGAGTTTATGGGAAACAAACCAATAATTTCTAAAAGAGGTATCTATTTTCAGCCTTCAAAAGAGGATAAATATATCTATCTTCAAACAGCTATGCATATCGTAACAGCATTAATGAAAATAGATGAAAATGATGAAAAATATGTAGCTTCAATAGATGGTAGTAAAAAGTTTTCTAATGGTGAAATAATCTCTACTGTACAGAATTTGAGACCAAACTTTGAAGATTTCTTCTCAAAACATATAGATACTTACAGAGAGAAGATAGAACTTGAAGAAGAGAGAGTAGAAAGTTTAGGAAATATTTCTGAAGATGACAAAATGATATTAGAAGAGAATTACCATATAATGCATGATTATAGAATTCAGAGAGCAAAAAATAAACTTGTTTATGAAGAGTTGATAAATGGTGCAGTGGAGCTAATTAGAAAGTTTCAAATTCACACCATAAATTTAGAATTTTCAAGAGAGGTGTATCATATTATGCAATCACTTAAAACAACAATAGAGTGGAATAAAATAGCAAATCGTACTACTATCTCATTTTTAGATAATGGTTTAAAATTGGAATTGAATGTAGGTTGGATTTAAATGTTGTATAAAAATTTTAGAAAAGTTCTATACTCTTTAGAACCAGAAGTAGCTCACTCATTTGCTGAAAAGGGAATGAAGTTCCTTACAAAAACTCCAATTTTAAAATCTCTTTGGCATAGCTCTCACTCAATTTCCAGTCCAAGACTCCAGCAAACTATTTTTGGCGAAAGTTTCTCAAATCCAATTGGATTGGGTGCTGGTTTTGACAAAAACGGAACTATGGTTAAAGAGATAGATGCTTTAGGTTTCGGATTTACAGAAGTTGGAACAATCACTCCAAAACCTCAAAAAGGAAATCCAAAACCGAGAATTTTTAGACATACACAAATTGAGTCTCTTCAGAATGCAATGGGATTTAATAACGATGGTATGGAAGTTGCCTATAAAAATTTGAGTATAGATTTCCCTTTTCCAGTTGGAATAAATATTGGAAAAAATAAGATAACTGCTCAAGATAAAGCAGTTGATGATTATATAGAACTAATAGATAGATTTCACAAAATGGCATCTTATATTGTAATAAATATATCTTCTCCGAACACTCCAAACTTGAGAGATTTACAAAATATTGAATTTATTCAACACCTCATCTTTAGAGCGAAAACAGTAACTACAAAACCAATTCTTATAAAAATTGCTCCAGACATGAGTATTGAAAATGGTGTAGAGCTATCAGCTTTAGCTGTTGAAAAAGGTGCGAGTGGAATTATTGCTACAAATACAACTACGGATTATTCATTAGTTGAAACTCCAGCACCTTTTGGAGGTGGATTGAGTGGAAATGTTCTTAGAGAGAGAAGTTTTACAATTTTTGATGAAATTGCCAAAGAACTTTATGGAAAAGCTGTCTTGATTTCTGTTGGAGGTATCGACTCTGGAAAAGAGGCGTATCGCAGAATACAAGCTGGAGCTTCTCTTGTTCAAGTCTATACAGCTCTTATCTATAAAGGTCCTAGTTTAGTTCGAAAGATGAATTTAGAACTTTTAAAACTTTTAGAGAGAGATGGTTTTTCAAATATTTCAGAAGCGATAGGAAGTAAAAGATGAATTTAGAAAAAATAGTTTGTCAGTGTAATGAAATCACAGGTTTAGAAGTGAAAGAGTTTCTTGAAAAAGAGGAAATTAAATCTCTTGAAGAACTAATTGAAAAGATGCCTATTGGAGACAAGTGTGAAAGTTGTGTAGTTGATGGATTTGATGATGATGGTTACTCTTTAGATAAGATTTTCAAAAAACTTGGAAAATAGAACTGTAATATATCAACCTGAAAAGGGGTATCGATACAATAGTGATACCCTTTTTCTTTATGACTTTATCTCAAAATTGAATTTGAAAGGTGATATCCTAGATGTAGGTTCTGGAAGCGGAATTTTAGGTATTTTACTAAAGAGAGATTTTCCAAAAGTGGAACTTGAAGCAGTAGAAAAGCAGGAAATTTTCCAATTTCTTACAGAAAAGAATTCTGAAACAAATGGTATTTTGAACAGAGTAATTTCTGGAGACTTTTTAGAGTTAGAGTTTCAAAAGAGTTATGATTTCATAGTTTCCAATCCACCATTTTATAGTTCATCTGTAATTCAGAGCGAAAATGAGAATTTGAATATTGCAAGATATTCTCACCATCTACCGATTGGAGATTTTTTTCAAAAAGTTTCAAAACTTCTTAAACCAAAAGGCTATTTTCTATTCTGTTATGATGTTAAATCGTTTCAAGAAATCTCAATAGAACTTAAAAATGCGAAACTGCAAATTGAGAGGGTTCGTTTTGTATTTCCAAAAAGAGAGAAGAGTGCTTCTCTAATTATGATACAGAGTAGAAAGAGTTCTAAAACTCCAATGGTTGTTGAACCTCCTCTTCTAAATTTTAGTGATGAGGTAGATGCAATTTATAAAAAAGCAAATACCTATACTCTGAGTGTTACTTTTTAGAACACATCTCTATAATTTCATTTTTAATATAGAGAAGATTTTTGTAAATCTCTTTTAAATCATCTTCTCTTGAACTATCAAAATTTCTTGAAACAGAGTAGTTGTACCCCTCTTCTAGCTTTTCAAGAATTACAAAGTTCCAGATAGAACCAACAACATAAGCACCTTTTATCTCTTGGAGCTTTGATACTTCAAGACCTGCAACCATCTCAGCAACAAGTTGAAACTCTATAAATGAGTTGTCTCTACCTTTGTTAAATTTCTGAATAAAGAATAGTGGAGTTTCTGAACGGAAAAGACCTTTTGAGATAAAGAAATCTGGCACTCCTTTTAGAACTAAATTCTCTGTTTCAATATTTAAACTCTCTTTATAAAAAGCTCGAACTTCTAAGTCTAAAATTTTAAAATCTATTCTATTCAATATTGGAATTAGAAAATTAACTTTCAAATCTTCTTCATTGTAATATCTAAGAAATTCCCTCTCTTTTTTTAGCAGTTCAGTTAGAAAAGTGAGACTTTGGGAATCGATATCAATTTTTGAATTGAACCATTGATTAAATTTGTTCTCTCCAAATCTTATACTAACTCTCATCTCATCTAAATCCGCATCTCTAACTCTTGAGAAATCTATTACTCTCTTTTTTGAATCTGTCTCCAATGCGTCTATCTTTTTTCTTAGCTGACTCATCTCTTCAAGAAAACTCATATCATAAACCAAAATATTCCTTTTCTCACAAATTTAGCAGAAAAATTTATTTTATACAAATATTACTCTACAATGTAGACCCAAAAACCATCACTGCTTGAGACATCTTCTAAAAGTTCATATCCATACTCTACAATATTTTGATTTATCTCTACACTATTTCCAGCAATAAACCAATTTCCATTTTCATAAGTGTAAATAATATAGAAACTACTATTCTCTGAAAATATTGTTTCCAAATCTCCAGAACATGAACCTACTAAATTCCAGCCTAAATCTAAACTATTTCCATCTGGACAACTCGCTTCATTTCCACTTTCTAAGTTTATCTCTGTCTCTTCTTCTCCAAAAAACCAATATCCAATTTGAGGTTCAAAATATGACAGTTCTGAGAATTCTCCAACATTTCCACTATTTTTCCAAAGATACCAATTATAAGAAGAGTATGCAAAAACTCTTGAAATATTTTCATTTGTAATTGAGTCCAAATTAAAGAGAGAATCTACTGGATTTGAAATTAGATTCCACCCTTTTGAAATTGGAATTGAGATATTGTAATCTTGAATATTTTCAGTTGTATCATCTTTTCCACTCAAATCTATTTCTAAAATTGAAGCTATATTTTCTATACTGAAATCTCCATCAGGACAAGAGAAAGAGAGAGTGTAAGTTGCAAAATCTTCGCTAAATGTGTATCCGCCAATTTTAGCTTCTATTGTGTAGAGACCATTTTCAAAATCTTCAGAAATTTCGGAGTCACTCCAGCTTGAAACAACTCCGTCTACATCAGAAACTTGAATAAAAAAAGCTTGATTTGAGTATCCTCTATATCCAGAAATTGTACAACTTCCATCTAAAATAGCTTTTTGAGAAAGTGTAGAGATACCATCTGGAAAAGTTCCTGAAAGTTGAAATTCTGTTCCAAATCCAACCTCATCATCATAAGAGAGAACTGTAAAACTCTCTTCTACAAAATCATCTCCAGCAGAAACTTCAATAACTACATCTGAAGCTCCATTAGACTTTGGTAATAGAGTCAGGATATTTTCATCTAACTTCCCTTTTACAACATTAGAAACTGTTTTTACTTTTAAAGAGACCTCATCTCCATTACCATCATAAACATTTATAAGAACTCTTTCACTATCTGAAATCACCATATCTTTCAGTTCCAATCCAATTTCTGGAGATACTTCATAACTCTCATCTATAAAACTCTTTTCAATCTCTGCTGTTGGCGTAGTATAAATTGAGATTGAGTAGTTGCTATCAAAAGAGTCTAAAGTTGAGTAAGTTCCACTACTCTCTTGCCAAGAGACTTGAATTATATATTTTCCAGTTAGAACATCTCTCTCTCCAATATCTCCAATTCTGTTTTCAGAAATTAGATTTCCCTCCATATCGTAAAGAGCCATATTCCAATATTTGCTATCTCGTAATAGTATAGAGTTTCCAGAGAGATAGACTTCATACTCATCAATATCTCCAAACTTTTCCAATCTTCCAGTAATGATACTTCTCTCTACACTATTATCTATTTCACTTTTTCTCTCTTCTGATATTGATGAGGTCTCCACAGAGAGTGAGTAATCTGAGTTGTAAGAACTTAAACTTGAGTATACTCCACCACTACTTTTCCAAGAGATTTCTACTCCATATTTTCCAGTTGCTAAAGTTTGCGAGATATTCTCTGTCCTACTCTCTGAAATTAGAGTTCCATTAATATCATAAAGAGCTATATTCCAACTTGCACTATTTCTAAATAGAGTGGTTTCTCCTGAAAGATAGAGTTCATATTTATCTATATCATCAAGGTCTTCTAAATTTCCAGAGATAAGTTCTCTCTCTACACTATCTTCAATTTCACTCTTCTCTTCAGTTGAGACTTCATCTGTTTCAACTGAAATTGAGTAGTCTGAATTGTAAGAACTCAAATTTGAGTAGACTCCATTACTACTTTTCCAAGAGACTTGAATTACATATCTTCCAGTTTCTAGGGTTTTTGAGATATTACTTGTTCTACTCTCTAAAATTAGAGTTCCATTACTATCATAAAGAGCCATATTCCAGCTAGAACCATTTCTAAAAATAGTGGTTTCTCCTGAAAGATAGAGTTCATATTTATCTATATCATCAAGGTCTTCTAAATTTCCAGAAAGGAGACTCTTTTCACTTTCACTACTAATCTCCGCTGGAACAGTTTGTGTAGAGATTGTGTAGTTTAAATCGTAAGGAGACATATTTGGATAGTAAGAACCACCACTTGTTTTCCATGATACTCTCACTTTATATATTCCAGCACTTAAATTTTCTGTAATATTTTCTGTGATATTTTCAGTTACTAAATTTCCAGTGTTGTCATAAACCATAATATTCCAGTATGGGCTACTTCTTGAAATTGTTGTATCTTCTGAAAAGAGAAGTTCATACTCATCAAAATCTTCAAAATCTTCCAAATTTCCAGAGATAAGTTTTCTCTCTACACTACTTTCTATTTCACTCTGCTTCTCTTCTGAAACAGCTGTTGTTGAAATTGAGATTGTGTAATTTGAGCTGAATGAAGAGAGAGTGTAGTATAAGCCACCACTACTTTTCCAAGAGATACGAATTTTATATTTCCCCTCTGAAACTACTGCTGAAACACTTTCTGTCATATTTTCAGATACCAAATTTCCACTCATGTCATAAAGTGCTATATTCCAATAGTTGCTATCTCTTGAAAGTGTAGAACTTCCTGAAAGAAAAATTTCGTACTCATCAACATCATCAAAATTTGCTAAATTTCCAGCAATGGTATCTTCAAAAGCATCACCACTTTCTAAAGTGGAATTTCTCCACTCTTCTAAAATATCTCCACTCTCTAAAGTTAGATTTCTCCACTCTCCAAGAGAGTCACCAACTTCTAAAGTGCTATTTTCCCATTCTCCAAGAGTATCATCACTTTCTAAAGTTCTATTTTCCCACTCTGCTAAAGAGTCCTCAACTTCAAGATTTACAAAACAGTCTCCAGCACTTTCTGAACATGGTTTGACATTGTAGATAATTGCAATATCATTGTCGCTATATTGTGCAAAAGCCATGCCTCCAGCTTCAATATCTTCACTCATATTGTAAAAGCTGTTATCAACTCCACCCCAACCCATATTAAGATGAACAAAATCACCAACTTCATCACTTTCATAAGCGTCAGCAACAACCATGTGTCCGGGAATTGAAAAGAGAACAGGTAATTCCAAATCTATTTGAGCTTTAACAATTTCCAAAATATCTGCATAGTTATCTCCATTTTTTGTAGAAGCTGAAGATATATCTGTTGAGTATCCAAAAGATTTGACAAAAAGAGTCTGTTTGATATAAGCACCAGTTTCAGCAATTCCAATTGAGGCTCGATTTAAAATTGCCAAATCCAACATAAGAAGAGCAACCTCATCAGCTTGAATTTTGGAAAACTCTCCTGAAAAGGTGTCAGGCATAATATCCCAATTGTAGTTT
The DNA here is from genome assembly GCA_024281175.1 of Candidatus Thiovulum imperiosus. Classification (GTDB taxonomy): domain Bacteria; phylum Campylobacterota; class Campylobacteria; order Campylobacterales; family Thiovulaceae; genus Thiovulum_A; species Thiovulum_A imperiosus. Next base: position 8,620 of record JAMJTW010000011.1, on the reverse strand, counting down.
CTATATAGAATGGCTTCCATATCTTCTGTATGGTCTACCTCTTTTGAACCATCTAAAATTTCTGCTCCAGTGTGTCTCACAACACCACTACCATAAGATGGATGAGAGTGATATTTCATCACCTGTCCAAGTGCTGTTTGAACACAACCTGTTAAAGTTGTATCTTCACCAACTTTTGGAAAATAGAGATTGTAGGGATATCCCTGATCCCAGTCTGTATCTGTAAGTCTAGTAGCACTACCAGTAGAACCGTTGCTAGAGTCACTTTCTAAATTTGAGTTATCTGTTCTCTCTAAAGTTTGAGAATAGTTTTCAAGAAAAATCCACCTCTCAGCAACTTTTGAAATCAAAGTTCTCTCTAAACTCTCACTCATCTTTGTTAAAGCGTATAAATCATTAGTTAAAAAAGTTCTATACAACTCTGATATCTTTGATGAGGTGAAAGAGTATGCTTTTATTGGTGAAATATCTTTCGAAATTGGGACTACAACATATCCTCCGCCTAAAAGTGTGAAGACATATCCAACTTCAACTCCATCTTTCTCTAAAGTAATACTACTCTCTATCTCTTTTGAGATTTCTCTATACTTTAAAAAGTTTTCCGCAACTGTTTTATACTCATTACTAAAAAGAAAAGTTGTAAATAGTATAAATAGTGATGTTCTAAACATCTCTCTTCTCCAAAACTATATTTTTGGAAATTATTACATAAAGAAATTTTATTTTTTGAAATTTCCCCCACAGAGTGTGGAGGAATAATAGGAGTTAGATTGAGGAAACACCTTCCCAATCATAAGTTAGATTTTGGTCAGAACCTGGTGTAACACCATACTCATCTTCAGGAATTTCTAAAGTTGTAGGTCTAGTGTCATTGTGTTCTGGAGCAGAACCATCAGGAACTTCTAATGAACTTGGAGCTTCACTATCTGGCAGTGCTGGTGTGCTTGTTACCATATTTGGAGTTTGGTCACTAGTCTCTGGAATTTGAGGGAACATATACTCTCTACTATCAGGAATTACTATACAGTTTCCTTCTTCATCTTTCTCATATCCAGTTTCACAAGGAGGATTTTTCTTAAGCTCTATTCTCTCAATTACAATATCAAGTAAATCATCTCCTATTAGAGACTCTCCATTCTCAATCATTTCAGAAACAACCTCTTTTGCAAAGTCAAGTTCACCTCTTGTCTCATTTAGAACATATTCAAGGTTTTCAGCAACAACTGTTATATTCTCTTCAGAACCTTTCTCTGTAATATCAGCAACAAAGTTTAAAACTGTAACTGAAGTTTCCGCATTATTTTCAAGAACTGCATCTACATTGTCAGCAATTTCTGGAGAAGTATTCTCAAGAACTAGAAGTTTCTCTAAAGTAAGATTGAAAGTTCTAAGTTTTAAAATAACTTCCTCTTCTGGAGTAGCACTCTCTGTATTTGCTACGATTTTAGCAATTTGATATCGAAGTGCTTCTTCTCTATCTCTTGTCTCATCATCTCCTGTTAGAGCTTCAATCAGTCCTGAAACAACCTCATCACTCTCAAAAATAGTAACTTCATTTGCAAGATTTACAAAAACCTCTTCTCTATCTTCTTCTGGTAGAACAGAGATAATTTTAGCAATCAAAGTAGCTGATTTAATTTGAGTCTCAGAAAGAGTAGTCTCATTTAAATCAAATCCAGTTGCAGATTTAAATGCTTCTCTAACTTCTTCTAAATCTTTTGTCCAATTGCTACTTGACATATTATAAGTAAGAACAGAAGTTGCTGGAGTAATCACAGCTACATTTGGTTGAGTATTAAAGATACCTTGAATAGCACTTTTTGTAGTAATTCTATTCTCTTTATCATCTCCACCACCAAGTTTTCCATCAACACCTAAGTCAATACCACCAGTAGCTTTAATTATAAATAGATTTTCGTTTCCAAAAATTCCAACATCTGGAACAGAACATCTAAACTCTCCACTTGCATTTGAGTCTTCGCAAAGAATTTCTGGTCTCTCTTCTTTTACTCCATCTACAATTTCACAAACTGAGATAGTTGCATAAGCAACAAGACCATCAAAAACTACACCTGAAATTGTTGTACCACTAAAGTCAATTTGACACTCTCCATTAGCATCTTCGATATATCTCTCATCACATTTACAAACATTTTCAGCTTCAATGATAGAGGCGTTCTCTTGACACTCCATAATATATGGTTCACAAGTACCATCTGGTTTTGTAAACTCTTCACAAACATCTGGTTCTACTACTTCAACTTCACAAACACCACTGTTGTCTACAAAACCGTCATTACATTGACAACTGTTTTCAGCTTCAAGAAGAGTTGAGTTCTCTTGACACTCTACATATTCTGCACAAGTACCATCTGGATTTGTGAACTCTTCACAAACATCTGGTTCTACTACTTCAGCTTCACAAACACCTTCTGCATTTAGAGTCTCACCTTCTGAACAAGTTTTAGTTTCACAAACACCTGTTTCTAAATTTAGAGTCTCAGTAACTAAACAGGTCTTGGTTTCGCAAACACCTGTTTCTGGGTTCTCTTCCTCTGTAATAGAACAATTGTTCTCAGCAACAGTAGGAGTACTATCACTACTACTTCCACTACTACAACCTGTGGCTAAAATTGAAAACAGAACAGCTGGAAGAAGAAAATATAAATTTTTCATAACTTTCCTTAGAAATATTTTAAAAATTAGGGCGAGAGAAATCTGCCCTTAAGAGGAGGGTAGGAGGGTTTAGGCTTCTCCCCTCCCGTGAGAGTAAAGAGTAAAACTACTCGCAGTTATCTTGTCTTACCCAGAAACCGCTGTTAGCAGAGATATTATCATCTCCATTCCATTCACCAGTTTGAGCATTGTAAGCGAATACAGAAACTGCATGACAGTTCTCATTTACTTGCTTATAAGCATCAGCCCATCTGATATCATCAGTAGTTCCAAGAAGTTCCCACTCATCATCAGTATTAGCACCAGCAATAGCTTCTAAACCTGTTTGTGCAACAGCACCATATCCTGTTGTTTCAGTATCAGAGAAACCTCCAACAACATTAGCATTTAGACCTTTAACCCAATAACCTTTTCCAGCTTCAATTAGCTTAGGAGACCGAGTCCATTCATTATCTTCATAACCCCAAATAATTTGAACAGCACCACTTTCAAACATTTTTCTTGAAGTTGTAAGACTTCCGCTTGAGATTGAGATAAGGTTCCAGCTATCTGCTTCAATATCTAAACCTAAAGTTCCAATTGCAGGAGAAGCATCAGTATCATTTGTGATGTTATTATCTCCGAAATCATAAATTCCAGCGATACCATCATCAAATTTCTGATAGTAAGTTATTGTGAAATCAGCTCCAGCAACATCATTATCTTCATTCTCTACTTCAAAATTTAATACAGTTTGAGGATAACCATTTGTATTAATTTCAGCTTGTTCTGGAGTAGATACAAAAGTAAAGTTATCACTTAAAGTTAAGTTCACATCATTCCAAGAAGTATCTTGTAATAATTCTGAGAACAGAATTCTTCCTTGGTTCTCATCTTCAAAAGAGAGTTCAATTTTCTCCATTGTAGGTCGTTTCTCATCTGTAAAGATAATTGAAACATTTCCCTCTACAAAGTTAGCAAACTTATCTTGGAAAAGACCACCTTTATACTCAAAACTGATATCACCAACAGAACTATTTTTCACATCTGCATCAAGAGTTAAAGTAACAGTTGTATTAGCATCATTAAATGTCCACTCAGTAATGTTGAAGTCATCTCTAACATCTCTAATTTCAAAAGCACTATTGAAAGTTGCATTACTTACATCTAATCTTTCAATTTGACCTTCAGTAAATGTTAAAACAATCTCATTGTCTAGTGGTCTATCAGAGTCTGTATTGTCTAGTTCAGAAACATCATCTAAAATAGGAGCAATTGTATCAACATTAAAAGTTGTTTCAGCAACATTTGCATCTATATCTTCAGACTCAGAACCAGCTTCACCAATTTGGTAAGTTCCCTTCATACTATTTAGAGTTGCACTTAAATAGTTGTTTGCATTATCTAACTCAATACCATCTGTAAGTTGGTTATAAGTAGCAAAAACATAGAAAAGATTTTTATAGTCAGATTTGAATTGTACTTTCTCTTCAGCATCACTACTAAATTGAGAAAGGTCTATAATTACATTCTTTGAAGTTTCAGTAGAGAAATCTGGAATTGTTACAGATGTAACTCTGTCTCCAGCATCAATACTGTTGTGATAGATAACAACATCTTCTAAAAATGAGATTGTTACATTATCTTCTGACTCAACAGCAAAAGTAATATTTAATTCATCTAGTTCAGAAAGAGCAGAATCCGCATTTAAATCTGTTGTAATTTCGAAAAGTTTGATTCTCTCAACAGCATCGCTTTTTGTTAAATACCCACCGTCGTATGAATCAACAACAGCAGAGATGTTAGCAGCAAAAGCACTTGAAGTTAAAAGAGTAGCAGTCGAAAGGCTCAAAAGAGCAGTCTTGAAAAGTCTATTGCCCATTAACATTTACCTTTAAAATAAGTTTAGTCGGTTGTATTTTATAGTAAATCTAAAGATAAGTCAATTTCGTATAACTTATCATTTGGCATACTCTTTGCTTAACTATTTGGTAGTAATATCAAAATATTAGGAGTTGCAAAATGATGAGGTCTCTTTGGTCTGGAGTTTCAGGACTTCAGGCACACCAAATCGCGATGGATGTTGAGGGAAACAACATTGCCAATGTAAATACAGTAGGTTTTAAGTATAGTAGAGCAAATTTTGCTGATATGTTAGCACAAACTTCAAAGATAGCTTCTGCTCCAGAGGGTGGATTAGGGGGAACAAATGCTGTTCAAGTTGGATTGGGTTCATCAGTAGCAAGTGTTTCAAAAATCTTCTCTCAAGGTTCTCTTGAAAAGACTGATAAAAATACAGATATGGCAATTGCTGGAGATGGTTTCTTTACAGTAAGTGCTGATGGAGGAAAGAGTTACAAATATACAAGAGCTGGTGATTTCAAATTTGACGCAAACGGAATGTTCGTTGATAGTAATGGATATATTCTTCAAGGTTGGCTTTTTGATGCAGAACAGGGAAAAGTTGATTTAACTTCCACAATTAAAGATATAAAGGTGGACTCATCTTTAACAATGCCAGCAAAAGCTACTGGTGATGTTCGACTTAAAGCAAACTTAAATTCTGGAAATATCAATGAAAGAACTTCTCCAGTTTTTGAGATAGACTCAAATGGTTTGTTTACAACAGATAATGGTTATGAAGTTGCAGAAGATTTAGCAATTTTATTTAACGAGGCTGGAGAAAATTTCGGTCTTAAAGCTGGTGATAGCTTTCAACTCTCTGTAAATGGAGTAACAGCTGAAGAGATAGTTTATGGTGAAGATTTCACCACAACAGGAGATTTAAGACAACTTCTTGCAGACAGAACAGGACTTGCTGTTTCTATAAATGATATGGGTAAAATTGCAATAGAAAATACAGGTGGAAATGCAGCATCAATTGAGATTTCAGCTGGAAACCAAAACAATGAACTTTTTACTCAAATGCTTTCTACAATGAATACAAAAGCTCTTCAGCCTGGATTATCAACTTTTTCTCAAGGAATAAGTGCTGCTACTCACGGAACAAGTATTGATATTTTAGACTCTCTCGGTTCAAAACATACAGTTAGATTTGATTTTAGAAAAAGCGAAGACTCGAAATGGGATATGGTTATCTCTTCAGCAGATGGGACTTCCATAGAGGGAACTCCAACTGAAAATATTATTTTAGGTGGTAGTGTTTCATTCAATCCAGACGGTTCACTATTGGGAGCAAATCCAACAACTATTAAATTTACAGGAAACAATGGTTCTGAAGATAGTCAAGTTGTAAATTTAAACTTTGGTGAAATTGGAGGTTTTGGAGGTCTTACTTCTTATGACTCTGAAACAAAAACAGCTGGTATTTCTCAAGATGGTTATGGTGCTGGAGACCTCATCGATGTTGTAATTGACCAGTCGGGAGTTGTTTCTGGAACATTCTCAAATGGGAAATCTATTGGATTGGCACAAGTTTCCGTAGCAAGATTTACAAATAATGATGGTCTTATGAGTGAAGGTGGTAATGTCTATATTCAATCTGCAAACTCTGGAGCAGCGATGATTGGTGAAGCTGGTGCTGGAGGTAGAGGAGCAATTCAGGCTTCTTATCTTGAAATGTCTAATGTAGATTTGAGTCGAAGTCTTACAAAACTTATTGTTGTTCAGAGAGGTTTCCAATCTAACTCCAAAACTATTACAACTTCTGACCAGATGTTAAACACTCTGCTACAACTTAAAAACTAATTCTCGGGACTTCTGTCCCGAAACTATATCTTTAGAAGTTCCATCTCTCTATTTCTAAAAACAGCAACTTCTTTAAATCCAATTTGAGAGAGTAGATTATTTATCTCATTTTTAAACATTCCAACTTGCTCAACATAGTGAGCATCACTACTTGTTGTAATTGGAATTTTCATATCATAGACCATTTTCAAAATAGTTTCACTTGGATAGGCTTCTCCTATCGGTTTTCTAAAACCTGAACCATTTATCTCAATTGCCATTCCAGATTTTTTGATAGCTTTTAAACTCTCTTCAGCTAAATCTTCAATTCTATTTTCTATTGGGAGAAATTTAAAAACTTTCATTAAATCGATATGTCCAACAATATCAAAAAGATTACTATTTGCCATATTTGTAATTTCTGAAAAGTAGAGTTTCCAGAGAGAGTCTATATCTTCACTCTCATATCTTCCAATAAATTCTGGATTGTCAAATCCCCAGCCATCTAAAAAGTGAATAGAGCCGATGAGGTAGTCCACATTACTTTTCAAAACTCTATTATCATGATATTTTGGAAGGTAATCCACTTCAAACGCTTTTAAAATCTCTATCTTCCCTTTATACTTTTCTCGAACCTCATCAATAAGTTGAAAATAGAGTTCTATTTCAGAAAATTTCATTCTAAAATTTGGGTCAAAACTCATTGGTGCATGGTCTGAAAAACCGAAAATCTTTATACCTTTTTCTATCGCTCTTTCAACAAATTGGAAAAGTTCACCCTCTGCATGATTACAAAGATAAGTATGGTTATGTAAATCTACTACCATCTATAATTTACTCCTAAATCAACTCTATTATTTGTGTAACTTACTGGAAGATGATTTGAGTTGTTGATAACTCTACTGTATCCGAAAAGTAGTGAAAGTCCTTCAACCATCTCATATCCAAACTCTGTTTTAAATGTGTGAAGTCTATCTGTTCTTGCACCATCACTAAAACCTATTATCTTTTCTGCTTCATAATCATCATAAACCACATTTCGTAAAGAGTAGAGTAGAGAGAAATTTAAATTTCCAAAATAGACAAGGTATTTTGTTTTAATATTGTTTATTGTTTTATCAGTGAGATTTTTTCTTAGTGTCTGTTCATGTTCAGCACTTTCAAGTTCAGACGAGTATTTAAAAGAGAAAGAGTGGTCTCTTCTTCTTAAGTTGAAACCCAAACCATACTCAAAAATATCTGAATTTAAATCTTTATACTCATCTTCATAAAGTTTTCTCTTATAATTTGTAAAAACTGACATTAAAAGATTTTGGAAAAACTGAGTATCAAAAATTTTTGAAATCATTACACCTCCAGAGTATGAATTTAGAAGGTGTTCATTGCCATAATAGATAGTATCTAAACTTATGGGAACTTCAAATCTATATGTCTCAAAAGGTCTATATAGTGGAGTAATTTGAAAAGCTAAATAGGTGATATCAAAGTCGCTATCTTCACTAAAGTTTTGGTTATATCCTAAAATATTAGTTTGAACTGCAAATTTCTCACTTATGTTGTATCCAAAAAAAAGTGTAGCTGTCTCTTCTAAAAAGAGACTATCTACCTTCTTTCCTTTTACACTATTGCCTCGAAGATATTCTATAATACTCTCTTCATTTGGTTGAGAATTTATATTCTCTTCATATCCAAATCTTATATTTAAGTATCCTTTAAAAACAGATTTCTCCATTTTCTTTTTATTTAGTTTGGCTAAAATTGCCTCAATATTTTGAGAAACTGTTAAGGGTGGGTCACTCTCTAAAACTTCAAGAAGCAGTTTTTTAGCACTCTCTTTCTCTTCAAGAACTAAATTTATTTTTGCAATTTCTAGTTTGACTCTATTCTCCTCACTCTTATTAACTCCCTCTATCTCAATAAGAATTCTTTCATAAGTAGAGAGTGCTTCATAATATCTGCCTGTTTCAAAAGCACTTTTTCCTAAATAGTTGTCTAAATTTTTTATCTTATGCCCATCTTCAAAAAGTTGATTAAAAATCAGATAGGCTTCATCATAACTCTTTTCATTGAATAGGGAGACACCATCATCAAAACTTGTTGAAGAGTTTAGAGATATTGTAAATATAAATATTAAAACTACTCTTTTATTGAACATCGAAATATTCCCCTTTTAGTAACTTATTTTCATCTCCAACAGAGACAACACCTTTTACTGAAGTTACTCTCTCTGCACCATCTTTAAAATCAACCATACAGCCAGAATTTCTCTCAATTTTTA
>JAMJTW010000010.1 GCA_024281175.1 Candidatus Thiovulum imperiosus | reverse complement strand
GTTTCAACTGGAGAAAGACCGTGAAGTTTTCCAATTTCTGTTGGAAGAAAATAGGTTTGGGAAAAGTCGAGTTGGAAGAGAGAGGAAATACTTTTCTCTTTTAGGAGCTTTTGGAGAAGTAGCAAATCGAAAGAGGAAGAGGACTTGAAAAGTTCTACAACTTTTAGAGCTTCTTCATTTACAGAAAGAATTTCTGAAAAGTTTGGAAATTGTAAAATTGGATTTTGAAGTTTTTCTCTCATTTCAAAAAACTGTTTGACAAGTTCAACTTTGAAAATTACAACAATGTCATTGTTTCGTAGAAAAGTTAAAAGAAGAGTAGCTTGAGGTTCATTTAGATAAAAAGTTTTTTCCTCATTTACCGCACCTGCCGAGTTTGTTACAGTCTGGATTTTAAATCCGACCTGTCCAAAAAGCTCTAATTTATCAAGATATCTTCTAATAAGTCTTGAAACAGTTTCTTCTTTATTATCTGTATGTAAAGCAATAATTCTATGTGATACTTTTGGCTTATCATCGATGATTTCCAACAGAGATATGTTAGAATTTTTGTTCATTTAATTAGTCTCCAATCAAGATTTACAAATAGAAATAGCCGTTTCTACTTGTTTGGAGCTATTATAATCTTATATATACTATAAAGTCAAGGTTTTAATCTGATTAACCAGATTTTCCATTTGCTGAAATTTATCCATTCTTATTAAAGTATGAAAGAAATTTTCAGCACTTTTAGGAATTTTTGCACCTTTATTCCATTTAGAAATACTATCTTCTGAAAATCCAGTTTTTTCAGCCAACTCTTTTTGTGTAATTCCCAATTCTCGGCAAGTTTTCTTTACTAAATTCTCTTCTTTCTCCACAAAAATCCTTTTCTGAAATTTTACAAAAATAGAAGTCGGAACTTTAGTTTCGAAATAGAGTTTCCAACTTCCATTTTCCTTTTCTTGAAAACCTTGCTTTTGGAGTTCCAAATTTGTTTCAACTGGAGAAAGACCGTGAAGTTTTCCAGTTCTTGAAAAGTTCTACAACTTTAGAGTTTCTTCATTTACAAAAATGATTTCTGAAAAGTTTAGAAGTTCTGAAAGGGAGTAGCTTCCTATTTGCAAAGTTTCTTCAATTGTTAAATCGCATCAAACCGTAAATTCAGGAGAGAGCCATCAAAATTAATTACAAGTTTTTGATGTGTCCAAGTCCCTTGTAATTATTGATTTCCGCTTTTACTAATGACGATAAATTTTGGAACTGACCAAATAGAAGATTTTCATCTCTGAGCGAATGCGAAGAGTCAGGTGGACTCTTCGGTCGCTTTGCTTCCTTAAAGTGTTTTACCTGAAAAAGCTATTTCGTCAGTCCCTAATAACTATTTGTTCTCCAAAACTACTATTTCCATTCTTAAAAGGTAGTCTATCTTGTCTCTCTGAAAAGTCCCTAGGAGCATATTGATATTGATAAAAAGTATCTTTTAAGATGTTAAACCTCATTTGAGACTCTGCAACTATACCAGCACAAAAGTAATCTTCTTTATTTGGATTATCAACTTCCATCAATCCCATAATATAGAGACCGTCCATATCATTTGTGTATGGTTTACCATCCATCTCTTTAATAAATTCTTTCACCTTAGCAAGACTCTCTTGCTCTAGTTTATCATCTCTACTCTCTCGATTGAGTTGTCTCCAACAGATAATTGCACCAGAGTCTTCATCTCTATAATCTTGAACCATTTCATCTAAGTAGTTAAGTTGAATTCCAGATTTATGTTCCATATTTCGTAGAACCCCTCTATGAACACTAGAAGTTGCTTGCCATACACACGCTTTTCCATCTGCTATATCTGGTTCTTTTACAACAAATACAACATGAGAGAAACAACTCTGTGTTAATCTTCTAATTCTTTTACTTGATGGATAAGAACCAGCAAAAAGAATAATGTCTCCTGTTTTTGCATTCTGAACAACCTCATCGATTGATATAGATTTTGAGTTTTCAACATCTACACTAGGTAACTCCCAAAATAGAGGAAGTGGTAACTCTCCAACTCCATTAAACCCCTCTAATATTCGAGGCTTCTCATCTATTTTACCTCCGCTCTGTTTTAATTTCATATCATATAACTTTTTAAGTTTGAGTAAAGTATCTTTTTGAGAGAGATAGAAAGTTTGTATCTTGCGAGTTAAAAATTCATTTATAAAACCTTGCAAACGCTTTGCAATCATCTCCTCAAAACTATTTTTAAATAGTGGAGCAATTAAATCAAGAATATAGATATTCTCCATCTCCAAATCGAGACTATCTATTTCAAAATTACTATTTTTTGTTGCAACAACTGGTAGATGATTTTGAAAATCTAACTCCAATGTGAAATTTGCCTTCACACCTTTCGCTTCAAGTTCAAAATTACCACTTCTTGAGATAATTTTGTAAGAAGCACTATAATCCATACTCTCTAAAACTAATCTATCAAAAGATATACCAAAAGAGAGTTCCTTGTTTTTTAAACTAAAATGTGGTAATTCCGATATTTGAATAGTTGAAAAACCTTTTATAGTAGGGTTTTCTAATTCTAGTTTTATATCACCTTTTGAAAATTTAAGCTCTTTATCAATTTTATAAGGGTCTAAAATAGGAATATTTTTATATCCTGTTTTAACAACACTTTGTAATTGACTTACAGCTTGAATTAAAAGTTGTTCAATTTCAGATTTATTATCAACTCCTCTAGCATTATCTAAAAGTTTAAGGTACTTCACCATAGCATGGTCTTTTTTTCCACGAGCTATTAATTCAGTTTTATTAACAAAACTCCCCTCAAATGTTTCCCAAGTTGAGTCCATACGATTAATATCATCATTTAAGATACCATCACTATCAAAATATTTGATTTGACCAATTTGAACATATTTGAAAATGTGGGGAATAGAGAAAGGCACACGAGGAACAATATCATTATTGTTTACAAACCTAAATAGCTTTTTACCTAATAGAATTTCAAAGTTATGAGCAAATTTATCATCGCCAACTTTTGGTTCACCAAAAGTGTAAATACCACTAATTTCAATATCTCTATCTACTTTAAGTTGTATGCCAGCTAAAGCTGCAAGAGCACCACCTAAACTATGTCCTGTAATCAAAAGTTTTCTATCTTTTAGGTTGGCTTGAATATAATCTAGGATTTCATCATATATATAGTGAAGTGCATTGTAAAAACCAGCATGAACGAGTCCACCAAACCTTGCTATGTCTAACAGTTGCATCTGTTAGCCAATCATTTAATCTTCCTTCAGTTCCTCTGAATGAGAGAATAAGTGATGACTTATTTCCACATATACAAGCTTGTGAGCTTCTTTTACTAAAAAATTTTAGTTCTGAAAACCCAAACTTTGAGAGTTTCTCAGAAATATTTTCATCATTTACATCATAAACTTCATTAGCTAAAACACCTAACCAGTAGGCATTATTTATATTGAAATCATTTGTCTTATAATTAAAACCATTCATTAAATATCCTTATTTGATTAATTTTAACACAACTTATAAGAAATACAAATTTTAAAATGTCCGCTGTATAGTTTTAAAGTGACTCAATATGGTATTTTTACATTTCAAAAAACCCTTTAGGGTAAGAAGTCTGTTATATTACTTCAAGTAAAATGATAAGTTTCCAAGATTTCTCAATCGCTTGGCTTATATCAAGAACAAAGTTTTACTAAATGAGAGAAGAGGCAAAGTGGCTATTTAGCCACTCCATAAAATTTACTTTATCTGTCCATTTCCATAGACTTTATATTTGTAAGTTGTGAGTTCATTTATTCCCATTGGACCTCTTGCATGAAGTTTATTTGTTGAAATTCCAACTTCAGCACCAAATCCAAAAACAGCACCATCTGTAAAACGAGTAGAAGCGTTGAGGTAGATAGTTGAAGCGTCTATCTCATTCATAAACTGTTCAGCAGTTGTATAGTTTTCCGTAACGATAGCTTCAGAGTGTCCAGAACCGTATCGAGAGATATGATTTATCGCCTCAAAAACTCCACTAACAACTTTCACATTTAAAATATTTGCAAGATACTCTGTATTGAAATCCTCATCAGTAGCGTGTGCTGAAACTTCTATGATATTTTCAGTTGTTCCACACCCTTTGATTTCAGTTCCCTTTTCATCAAATCGCTCTTTCAGTTTTGGAAGAACCTCATCAGCAATAGAGAAATCAACAAGGAGAGTTTCCATAGCATTACAAACTCCAACTCTCTGAGTTTTGGAATTTATTGCAATATCGAGAGCTTTTTCAATATCAGCATCTTTATCGATATAGACATGACAGAGACCTTTATCATGTTTGACAACTGGAACAGTAGCATTTGAATTTACATATCGAATGAGTCCCTCTCCACCTCTTGGAATGATGAGGTCGATAAAAGCGTCCTCTTTTATCATCTTTGCTACTCCCTCTCGACTACTATCTGGAAGTAGAGAAATTGCCTCTTTTGGAATACCAAACTCTTCAAGAACACTTTGTAAAATTAGAGCAATGATTTTATTTGAGTTTTCAGCCTCTTTTCCACCTTTTAAAATTGCTACATTTCCACTTTTGAAACAGAGTCCAGCTGTATCACTTGTAACATTTGGTCGAGACTCGTAGATGATACCAATCACTCCAATTGGAACTGAAACTTTCTCAATTCTGAGTCCAATATCATTTATCCAGCCATCTAAAACTCTACCAACAGGCTCTTTTAAAGATGCAATTTCTCGAAGTGAAGTTGCCATATCTCCAATTCTCTTTTCATCTAAAAAGAGTCGGTCTACCATTGCTGGAGAGAGTCCCTCTGTTCCAGCATACTCCAAATCTTTCTGGTTTTCAAAGACGATAGGTTCTATATTTTCTAAAAGAACATCAGCCATTCTATTTAAGATTTCACTCTTTTTTGCACCATCAAGTTGGGATACAACCCTACTGCTCTCTTTCGCTTTTTCTAAAAAATCTACCATTTTAATTCCTACATACTCTCTTTTGCTTCAATTCCAAGAAGTGAGAGTCCAATTTTTATTGAATTTGCAACAACAAGTGATAATTTCAGTAGTTGTGCTTCACTTTCAGTTTCGACAATTTTATTACTATTATAAAAACTGTGGAAGTTTGAAGCGAGAGAGTGTAAGTAATCTGTAAGTTTTTGAGTTTGACGACTCTCAAAACTATCTCTCACTATCTCTGGAAGTCGAAGTGCTAAAAAGAGAAGCTCTTTTCTCTTCGCATCAAGTTCTATTCTACTTTGTAAAATATCTTTTTCTAAAAGAGAACTTTTTCTTAAAAGAGAGTGAATTCTTGCATGAGCATAATTTATATAGTAAATGGGATTTGAGTTATCCTGTTTTGTAAGTTCAGCAACATCAAATTGTAATGAAGTATCTGGAGTTTTACTCGCAAATGTGTATCTTAAAGCGTCAGCTCCAACCTCATCAACAACATCTCTCATTAAAACAAAGTTTCCAGCTCTTTTGCTCATTTTATATGGCTCACCATCTTTTAATAAAGCTACCATTTGAGTTAGAATTACCTCTAACTGTTTTGAGTTATATCCCAAAAATTCGATTGCTGACTCTACTCTTTTTATGTATCCATGATGGTCAGCACCCCAAATATTTATATACTTGTCATAATCTCTATTATATTTATTGTGATGATACGCTATATCTCCAGCTAAATAGGTAGGTACGGAGTTTTCTCTTACAATAACTCTATCTTTCTCATCTCCAAATTGAGTAGATTTCAGCCAAAGTTTTCCATCTTCTTTATAAACTCCACCTCTACTTTCTAGCTCTTTTAAAGAGTCTTCCCACTCTCTAAAGATATCTCTTTCTGAAACAAAAACATCAAATTTTATCCCAACACTATCAAGATTTTGAACTATCTCTACCATCATCTTCTCTTTGCCCCAAGAAGCTAAATCACCAATACTCTCTTCTCGAAATATCTTTTCTCCAAATTCTGTCAGAGCCTCTTTTGCCATATCTACAATGTAGTCACCTCGATAATACTCTTCAGGATAAGTTACAGTTTTTCCTAAAAGCTCTTTTCCTGAAAGATATATTGAAAGTCCCAACAAATCTATCTGTCTACCAGCATCATTGATATAGTATTCGGCTTCAATTTCATAACCCAAATATTTTCCAATTTTTAGTAGAGTATCTCCATAAATAGCACCTCTGCTATGTCCAATGTGAAGTGGTCCAGTTGGATTTGCACTAACAAATTCTAAAAGAATTTTCCCACTCTCATTACCCTCTCCAAATCTATCACCATCAACTAAAGCACCATCTGAATAGCTATTTAAAAAATCTTCACTTAAATAGAAATTTAAATATCCTTTAACTGCTTCTACTTTTGAAAACTCATTAAATTCTGTAAACTCTTTTGCCAACTCTTCAGCAATTATCATTGGTGATTTCCGAAGCTCTTTTGCAAGAGAGAAAGCTACTGGAGTTGAAAATTCACCAAATTTACTCTCTTTGGGAATTTCTACAACCACACTTTTTTGAAACTTCTCTTCTAATATCTCTTCAACTATTTTTCTCATATTGTGAAATCTTTTTTTTAATTTTACCAATTAAAAAATCTAGGAAGAAGATTTCCTAGATTTTAGAGTAAGGCGAATGCTTGGGACTGACCAAATAGAGTATTTTTATGCTTGAATAACTTATATGTCATTTCGAACCCTTTTGGGTGAGAAATCTTTTACGTCACTTTGAGTAAAACGATAAGTTTACAAGATTTCTCAATCGCTACGCTCATATCGAAATGACAAGAGAGGCAGAAGCCTATTTGGTCACTCCCGAATGCTTCACTCTTAAAAAATTGTAAATTTGAAGTGCATAAAACTCATTATCTCTTCAACTTCCAATGAAACTTCTTCAATTATCTTTTCAACTTCTCCTCCAAAAAGTTTGCCCATCACTTTACCATTTGACATTGCAATGTGAACTGTTCCTCTACTATCTTCATAAACAGATATTCCTTTTGGCATCATTGGAGATAGCTTTTTCCTATCATCAGAGATAAGCATATTTGAAGCCTGTTTTCCATTACAATATTTTATAATTGCCATCTTTCCAATCGGTTCTCCTCCGTGCTGAATAACTTCATGATTTTGGTCATAAGTTGTTACAACATGCCAACCCTCTTTTTTATTTATTCTCTCTTCTATAATTCGAACAGTCTTTTCAAAATCGTAAGGACTTGTTACCTCTTTAATTAGCATATTTGGTGCTGATATGTTTAGCAAAAGTGCTGTAAAGATTGAACCTAACAGAAATGCAATTGCTGTTACTACTAAAATTAAAATTTTATTCATAAATTTACTCCTTGATACAAACTTCTTTTTTGTTTGTAAAAATTAATGTTTGAACTCCAACAGCTAAAATAACTACTGTTGTTATAAATAGTAAAGTATAAGAGAGAGTCATATAAAATAGTGAGCCTGTAATTTGATAAGCTACCATTGATGCGATTGTTATAGCATCTAGTGGAAATGTGTATGCCCACCAAGAGACAAAATATCTAATTTTTAGAAAACTCTTTCCCATAAAAAATAGAAGAAGAGTGAAAAATAGTGCTATAAATAGCAAAATATGAGCAAAGAAATCGAAACTCAAAGTTATTCTTATATATGAGATAAATCCAACCGCAGGAGGTGCTATTAGAATAAACATTGTTGGTAAAAATTTCTCCACTAAAGCATTATGAAAAATAATTCTATACAAAATAATTGTAAAAAGAACTATCCAGAAAAATATTCCTATTGTAAAGTAGAATATCATCACTTCACTACCCAAAATATCAACTCCAACAATTGGAATTATTATATTTCCTACAATTGGAATAAACCAAGCTGGATTAAAGTGACTTATCTCAAAGTTGTGTCTTATCCAGAAACTCAATATGTAGAATGTAAAAATCGTATGGAGTATTGTTCCTAAAAACCACAATGGTATTGATACAACTGGAAAGTAGCTGTAAAAAGCGATGCTTAGCAAAAGAAGTGAAACTGATATAGCTGGAAAGAAATTTATTCTAATAGGGTGCATAAATTCAGCTTTTATCTCTTCTGGAAATTTTACCGCTTTGATTCCATAAACAATAATGTGGTTAAAGAAAAGTATTACAGAACTGAAAAGGAGTATCTCAAATGGAAACTTTGGCAACTCTAAAAGATGGTATGCTTTCTCATATGCAATTGACAATCCACTCATTCCCATTACAACAGCAAAAAGAGTAACTGGAAAATATTGAATCTGTTTGATATTTATCATATAAATTCCTGTAAAAATTAAATTTTATCTAAAATTTCAAAATTGTATTTGGTAAAATTTTATAGAAGATTCTTTTTAAAATTTATCCGCCAAGATGTTTTTGTAGAGTCTTCAACTTTTCACTTTTTTTTTACAACTTTCAATTTATTGAAAAGCGGAGAGTTATGACTATATACACATATCTTCAGAAAAATCAGACTTTAGTTGGTCAGCCAACAGATAACTATTTGTCAGTTGCAGGTTTTAAATCATTTGTAGAGCAAATTTTAGAAGTAAAAGTTGGGAAGAATTGGAAAAATGCGAAAAGAGACTTTCCACAAAGTGCCGTAGATAAATTTTCTCAGAAGTTCATTCTTCCAAGGCAAATTTTTGAGTATGGATATGTTCAAGAGAGTGATGATTTTATAAAAGATGAAATAGAAATATTTCGAAAGGGGCAAGTAGAAGAGTGGAACAACTTTCTTCTTCGAGATGATACATATAAGATTTATGAAGAGGCTCTCTCTCTTTTCAATATGGAAAATTTTAAAGATGCTCTACAAAAGTTTGCAAAACTACCTTATAAAAGTGATAAAGTCAAATATCAAATTGCAATTTGTCACTTCCGATTGGAAGATTTTGAGACAGCAAAAGATATTTTTCTTGAAATTTCTGAAGATGGAAAAGATGAGAGTATTAAAAAGTTAAGTAGAGAAATTTTAGAACATATTCTATTGGATTTAAGATGAATATTCCATATCCTAAAAAGAATACACAGCATGAAATTCATAGATTTTTAAAATGGTCTATTGAAAATGGAAAAGCGTTCTGGAATAAATATATTATAAAAAACTCTTCAAAAGCGATAAACTGTAAAAATATAGATTTACGAAGTAAAAAGCTCGTTGGCTTTATATTTAACAATACAGATTTTTCAGACTCAAATTTCTCAAATACAACTTTTCGAGAGTGTATTATTATAAATAGCAAACTCAATACAGTAACTATATCTCAAACAAATTTTCAAAATACAACTTTTAGAAATTGCAATTTAACTCAATTTGATTTTCGAGATAGTGCCTTAAGAGGCTCTATCTTCCACAATTGCAAACTTGATAAAACAGATTTTAGAAGAGTTGAGTATCTCTCTTCAGTAGAGTTTAAAGATAGCAACAGAGATGATGCCTATACTTGTGTAGAGATAATTGAGAAACCACCTCCTGTATTGGCTGACCTTGAACCTAAAAAACTTATTGTTGATTTTGATAAAGAGATAATAAATAAAACTCATAAAGAGGTGGTTGGAGATTTGGTAAAAAGAACTAAAACTTTGAAAGGACACATCTATTATAAAGGAATAAAAAATCCAACAGGAACTATTTCCAAATCTTGGGGAGATATTTGGGAAAATTTAGCTAAATCTCTTAAATTTTTAATGAATAAACAGAAAGGTGATGAGTTACCAAAAGAGCTTCTTCGCTCCTTAGATTTAGAATTTCAACAGATATACCATAAAGAGGAAGAAGTTTTGGAAGTTATATTTGGATATTCTCAACCAGAAGAGGCTATAAAACAGGTTTTACAGGTCTCTCCAAACTACTCTCTTGTAATTCTCTCTATCATCTCTGGAATTGCTTCTGTTCATAAATCTTACAATGAAGAGATAAATAGTTTTCTACTGGAGAGAGCTGACAAGACAAAAGAAGATTGGGAATTTCACCTCATCGATAGACTTAAAAAACTTCAAAAAGGACAACTAAAAACAATTCCAAGATTTATAGAGAAAGCTACTCAAGGTAGCGGAATTCCACTACCAACTTATAAAAAAGAGAGTTGAAGCCTGATTTCCATTCTAAAAGTAAAAAATCTGATACCATTTCAGGAAAAAGGAAATATATATGGTAAATCTTACAGTTGAGAAACTTTGTGGCTGTGCTAAAAGAGCTGAAATTCCACAAACTCAAAACTTTGAAACAAAAGAGGCAGCTCTTGCAGAAGCGAATGAGTTAGTTGAAGAGATGAATGAGACTTTTTGTAAAAAACATAGTTTCTCACTTGTTGAAAAGAGTGATACAGAATTGATGATAGCTGTTGCTTTAAACAGATAGTAAGGAGGTAAAGTTGGCAGACTTTTTTCAAAATGGAGTGATAACAACTCTACATAATGTTGGAAATAGAAGTTTAGAGGCGATGGAAGAGGAACTTTCCGAGTTTTCCAAAAGAAGAACTATGACTCTAATCATTCCTGCACTATACTCTGAATTCCAAAACAAGCCTATTTTCAAAATCCTTGATGAGTTGAAGAAAGTGAACTATCTGTACAAGATAGTGATAGGTCTTGACAAGGCTTCAAAAGAGGAGTTTCTATATGTTAAAAGTTTAGTTGCCAACTTTCCAACAAAAGTTGATGTTATCTGGAATGATGGAGATAGAATTAAAGCTCTACTTCAAAAGTTAGATGATGCAGGTTTTAGAGGAATAGACTATTCAGGAAAAGGGCGAAATGTTTGGCTCTCAACTGGATATGTTCTTACAGATGTCAATGCTTATGCAATAGCTTTTCATGATGCTGATATTATAAATTACACTCGAGAAATTCCTGCTAGATTGCTCTATCCTGTTGTTCACCCAGCTCTCGATTTTGAATTCAATAAAGGGTATTATGCAAGAGTTACTGGAAAACTTCATGGTAGAGTGATGAGGTTGTTTTTCACTCCTCTAATTAAGGCTATTGAGAGAACTCTTGGAAAAAGCGACTATTTAGAGTATATGGATAGTTTTAGATACTCTCTTTCTGGTGAATTTGCATTTATCCGCTCTCTTGCTAGAGGTATTCGAATTTCACCAACTTGGGGTTTAGAAGTTTCTACTCTGAGCGAAGTCTATAACAACACCTCTACAAATAGAATTTGTCAAACTGAAATTATGGAGTCTTATGAACATAAACATCAGAATATGACAAAAGAGTATATTGACCAAGGGATTTTAAAAATGGCTAGTGAAATAGCTCAAGCTATTTTTAGAGAGATGAGCCAACAAGGTGTTATATTTACTCCATCAAATTTAAAAACTATAACTTCAGCTTATCATAGAGAGTCCAGACTTGCCATAGCAAAATATAATGCTCTTTCTAAAATAAATGGTCTCTCCTATCTTCGTCAAATGGAATTTGAAGCAATTTCTGCTTTTGAAGAGACTCTTGAAATTGCTCACCAAACATTTCTTGAAGACCCAATGGGTGTTAGTGTTCTTCCAGCATGGACTGCTGTTCGTTCAGTATTTCCAGAATTTTCTGAAGAGTTCCAAAAAGCAGTAGAAGATGATAATAAAATGATATAGTTTATATTTCTACTCTTTCTTCTAAACATAAAAAGTTTTCCTTTTGGTTAGATTTGATAAAATGAAAAAAATAAATCTTATGGAAAAGGAAAAACTTGAATATTCACGAATATCAAGCAAAAGAGATTTTCAAAAAGTATGGTGTTCCAACTCCACGGGGAATTATCGCTAATACAGTAGATGAAGCAGTAAAGAATGCTGAAGAGTTAGGTGGAAATATCTGGGTTGTAAAAGCTCAAATTCATGCTGGAGGTCGAGGTCTTGGCGGTGGTGTAAAACTAGCTAAATCTCTCGATGAGGTTCGAGAACACGCAACTGCTATTCTTGGAATGCAACTTGTTACACACCAAACTGGACCTGAAGGAAAACTTGTTCAGAAAGTTTATATCGAAGAGGGTGCTGATATCCAATCTGAATACTACCTTTCCGTAGTTTTAGATAGAGCTAAAGAGATGCCTATTTTTATGGCTTCAACTGAAGGTGGTATGGATATTGAGACTGTTGCTGAAGAGACTCCTGAAAAAATCGTAACAGTTGCGGTAGACCCAGCAATTGGAATTCAAGGTTTTCATGCTAGAGAATTAGCTTTTGGTCTTGGACTATCAAAAGAGGAGCAGAAGCATTTTGGAAAACTTGTTTTCGCACTTTACAACGCTTATATGGATACTGACGCTGAAATGGTGGAAATTAATCCTCTAATTAAAACAGGAGAAAGCAAATTTATCGCTCTTGACGGGAAAATGGGCTTTGATGATAATGCTCTTGGAAGACAAGCTGATATTGAAGCGATGAGAGACCTTTCAGAAGAGGAGCCTACGGAGACAGAAGCAAAACAGTTTGGACTTAGCTATATAAAACTTGATGGACAAGTTGGTTGTATGGTTAATGGTGCTGGTCTTGCTATGGCTACAATGGACATCATTAAACATGAGGGCGGACAACCTGCGAACTTCCTTGATGTGGGTGGAGGAGCTAACCCTCAAACAGTTGCAAAAGGTTTTGAAATCATTCTCCAAGACCCAAATGTTAAAGCTATCTTTGTAAATATTTTTGGTGGAATTGTTCGATGTGATAGAGTTGCTAACGGTATTCTTGAAGCTACAAAAATAACAAAAGTTGATGTTCCAGTTGTTGTTAGACTTGATGGAACAAATGCTGAAGAGGCTGCTGAGATTTTAAGAAATTCACAAATTGAAAATATCATCTCTGCTGATAATCTAGTTGATGGTGCAAAAAAAGTAGTCGAAGCTAGTAAATAGAGTCAAGTGGTTTATTCGAGAATTTTAATTGTTCCTACAACAGAAGAAGAGTTTAATAATAAGTCTATTGAAGAAGTTCAAGAGGAATATTATGTAAATACTTATCCAAAAAGAGAGAATCAATTTTTCCGTTATAAAAAGAGAGGAATAAAGTTTGACTCTAGTAAAAAAACTCTTTTATTATTTAGATACAAAAAGCATTTAATAGCTCTTGCTGAACTTGTTAATGTTAAAAAATACGAAGAATCTGATGATGGACATTTTGGAGAGTATCATTTAAAAGATATTCAAGTATTGAATAAACCAGTTACAAATGATGAACTTGAAAATATTTGGGGAAAGATAAAGTATTTACCAGGAAATAAACCTGAGTTAGATATTTCAAAATTTCCAGATTTCCTAGACCTCATCAAATGTCGAGTTAATTCTATAAAGCCATTAATATCATGAAAATAGCACTTCTTCTATTTCCTATTTTTCTTTTCGCTGAATTTTATGAACGAGAGCTTTCAAGTTCTCCAACTTCACCTAGCCTACCCTATAAAAGCGAATTCTATTATGACTCTGTTTTGAGTTGCGATGAGGTTCGTGAAAAAAAGAGGAAGATTGAAATTGAGTTAGAAATTGCTAGAAGAAATAGGACTCCTGTTACTTATAGTGAGTTTGATTTACTGTTACTTCCATTTATTCTTATAAGTGGAATTGAACATGACTATTCTAATAGCAGGTTGGAAAACTTAAAAAGTTTGGAAATAGAAAAGTGCTATGGAGTTCAAGAATAAAAATTTAAAAGGATAAGAATGAGTATTTTAGTAAATAAAGATACAAAAGTTATAGTTCAAGGTTTCACAGGAAAAGAGGGAACTTTTCACGCTAGTCAATGTCTTGATTATGGAACTCAAATTGTTGGGGGTGTTACTCCAAACAAAGGTGGTCAAGAGCATTTAGGAAAACCTGTTTTCAATACAGTTTCTGAAGCTGTTCAAAATACAGGAGCAACTGTCTCTATGATTTTTGTTCCACCTGCATTTGTTGCTGACGCTGTTATGGAAGCTGCTGATGCTGGAATTGAACTTGCTGTAATCATTACAGAGGGTGCTCCAGTTAAAGATATGGGTATGGCTAAGGCTTACGCTACAAAACATGGAATGAACACAATTGGACCAAACTGTCCAGGTATCATTACTGCTGAAGAGTGTAAAATCGGAATTATGCCAGGGTTCATTTTCAAAAAAGGAAATGTTGGACTTATCTCTAAATCTGGAACTCTAACTTATGAGTCAGCTAACCAAGTTGTAAAAGAGGGTTATGGAATTACAACAGCAGTTGGAATTGGTGGAGACCCAATTATTGGACTCTCTTACAAACAACTTCTTCCAATGTTTGAAAATGACCCTGAAACAGAAGCGATTGTTATGATTGGTGAGATTGGTGGAGATCTTGAGATTCAAGCTGCAAAGTTTATTAAAGAGAACATCACAAAACCTGTTGTTGCATTTATTGCTGGTCAAACAGCACCAAAAGGTAAGAGAATGGGACATGCTGGAGCTATTATTTCTGGTTCAGCTGGAACTGCTGCTGAGAAAATGGCTGCTCTCGAAGAGGCTGGAGTTAAAGTTGTTGTTTCTCCTGCTGATATTGGAAAAGCTGTTAGAGAAGTTTTATCTAAATAACTTACGGGGACAAAAGTCCCCAAAAGTAGAAAAGAGGTTCAAATTTGTTTCTTAACTTAAAAAATCATTTATTCTTTAATTAGATATTGAATATCTTCCCAATAAACAGCAACAACAGTCATTATTCCTAAAATAATTGGTGTAGCTATTGCTAATAAACTCATTATTTTTGACCTTTGTCGAATATCTTCTTGTTTATATTTAAGAGTTAGTTTTTTTATCTCTTTATTTTTCTTTAAAGTTCTTATTGCTACTGACCCAAATAACACAACAATTACATACAAGTCGGCTTGTATAAACAAGTAGTGTAAATCTAGTTTTACTAATGCCAAAAGCACAACAACAGCAGAACCTAAGAATGTAGATATTATACCACGATGGTCTTTTGCTTCTAAAAGTCTCATTTCAATTTCAAACTCATCTTTCTTTACAGTAGAAAGGTTTTTCTGAATTTCTGACCTGTTTTTAGCTGTTTCTGATTTTATCTTCTCTATTTCAAGAAGTAACTTTTTCTCTTCTAATCTATCTTTGCTAAACTTAATTTTTCTCAATTTCTATTCCTTATAATTACCTCCTTTCTACTTTTAAGTCAAGAAACATAAAATTATACAAAAAAGAATTATATGTTCAATTTCCTCCAAAATATTCCAGAAAATAGTAGAGAAGAGTTTTTTCAAACAGTATTTCAAAACGAAAAAGTAAAAGTAGAGAGAATAGTTTCTTATGGTCAAACCACACCTGAAGATTTTTGGTATGACCAAGACGAAGATGAATTTGTAGTAATTCTAAGTGGAAGTGCTATTATAAAATATGAGAATGGTGAAATTTTCTACCTTGCAAAAGGCGATTTTCTCTACATCAAAGCTCATCAGAAACACAAAGTAACTTATACTGAAAATCCCACAATTTGGTTAGCAGTTTTTATAGTTTGAATTCTGAAATAACTTTTAAAATATCTTCTGGATATATCTCTTTCATGCAGTTGTGGTGTTTTAGAGGACACTCCCTTTTCATACAAGGAGAACATTCCATCTCTTTTCTAACAATGAAACTTTTTTCATTTTTCCACTGGTCTGTTTCAGTATGATTTGTAGAACCAAAAATAGTAATTGTTGGAATTTTATAAGCTCCAGCAATGTGCATTGGACCGCTATCATTTGTTATAAAAAGAGATAGTCCTCCTATATTTTCAGCAAGTTCTTGAATAGAAGTCTTTCCAGCAAGATTTGTAAAATTTGAAACTCTTCTCTCTTTTAAGATATTCTCAATATCTCTATTTATATCAATTTCACCTTTTCCACCAAAAAGAATTGTCTCATATCTACTTGAGAGATTTTCAATAACTTTAGCAAATCTCTCTGGATACCATCTTTTCGCACTACCATAAGTTGCTCCTGCATTAATTCCCAATGTCTCTTTTGAAAACTTTTTTGGAGAGAAGTAGAGATGTAAATCACTTTCTTTACTATTTTCTAAAAGAGAGAGATATTTTTCAACTTGGTGGATTCCATTTTTTGGAAATATTTTATCTGTAAGAAAGAATCTATTTGAAGTTTTTGAGATTCCAACTCTCTGTTTTGCTGTAAGAAGTTGGAGAAGACCAGAGTAAATAGAAGTTCTGAGAGAGAATGCAATATCTACTTTTCCAATAGATTTTGAAATTTCTAAAATCTCTTTAAAGCGATTTTTCTCTCTTTGCAGAATAAAATATCTATCTGCAAAACCTTGAAGAATTTGAATAGAGACTGGTGAACCAATAAGAGATATTTCAGAATTTGGATAGAGCTTTCTTAAATTTTGAAGCATTGGAGTAGCCATAACGCTATCTCCAAGCCAAGTTGGTGTTTCAACTAAGATTTTCATGGGTGAGGGATTTTAATTTTCGAATTTAGGAGATATCCAATTAGTAGAATATAAATTCCAATTCCTATCTCATTGGCAAATCCAAAACTCCAACTTAGAAATCCAAACCAGAGAAGAATTGCTCCAAGTGGAGTTGGAACACCAACAAAGAACTTTTGAACACTACCTTCAGAAGAGTTTAAATTGAAATTTATAAGTCTTCGAAGACCAGCTACTGTATAAAAGAGGAATACAAATCCAAAAAGTGGAGAAGCCTCTTTAAAAATTGCAAAGTAGAGAAGAAGTAGAGGGACAAGGACAAAAGAGAGAAAGTCAGCAAAAGAGTCTAATTGGATACCAAACTGGGTAGAGAGTCCAAACTTTCGAGCTACTTTACCATCTAAAATATCTAAAGCTCCACCAATCCAAGCTGAAATTACAGCGTACTCATACATTCCATGAGATATAAAATAGATAGCAACTAAACCAGCACCAATATTTCCAAAAGTGATGAGGTTTGCTAAATTGAAATCTGAATTTGGGTTCATCTGTTTTCCTATAAGTAATAGCTTAAAGAAGTTTTTCCAAACTTTTTAAATTTATATTTTTCAAAATCTCCAATTTTATCTGGAAATTTTTCAGTAGAGATATGTTCAAATATGAGGATATCACCATCTTTTTTCTCTATATTTTCAAAAAGATTTATGCTTTTCTGGTATATATCTACCATTCCATCTCTAATATTGAATGGTGGGTCTACATAGAAAATTCTATTTTCTAAATTTAAAACCACACTAAAATTTTTAAATGTATCACCCTCAATTACATTTATCTTTTCTGAGAAACTATCTCTATTTTTAAATAGAGTAGAAATTGCTTCTCTCCCTTTTTCAAAAAAAAGAACCTCATCAGCACCTCTACTTATTGCTTCAAAACCAACAGAACCACTACCAGCAAAAAGCTCTAAAAAAGTTTTATGCAATATCTGGTTTTGAAGAGTGTCAAAGATAGAATTTCTAACAATAGATTTTGAAGGTCTGGTATTTTGAGTATCAGGAAAGTATATCTTTTTACCTCGATACTTTCCTCCATTTATCTGAATAGAGTTCATCAACTTTTAAATGATATTGAGATATTTACTTCCATTCCATCAAGCACTTTTTTAAGTCCAACTGTATCAAGCTGTTTTAAAAGAGCCATAATAGTTTCAAGGTCTCCACTACTATTTACTGAAACTTTCTCCTCTTCCATGCTCTCTACCTCTTCCACACTACCTTTTGAAGAAGTACGATTTACAAATAGTGCATTTAAATCATCTTCAGTAATATCATCTATACTCTCTGGTTCTCCAACTTTTATGGTCTCTCCTAAATCTTCCATCTTGGAAAGTTCAAAATCCAAGTCCTCTATTTTCTCTTCTGCTTTTGGCTTCTCTCCTAAATCTTCCATTTTAGAAAGTTCAAAATCCAAGTCATCTATTTTCTCTTCTTTTGGCTTCTCTCCTAAATCTTCCATTTTAGAAAGTTCAAAATCCAAGTCATCTATTTTCTCTTCTGCTTTTGGCTTCTCTCCTAAATCTTCCATTTTAGAAAGTTCCAAATCCAAATCATCTATTTTCTCTTCTGCTTTTGGCTTCTCTCCTAAATCTTCCATTTTAGAAAGTTCAAAATCTAAATCTGTAACTTTCTCTTCTTTTGGTTTCTCTTCCATTTTAGAAAGTTCCAAATCCAAGTCATCTATTTTCTCTTCTGCTTTTGGCTTCTCTTCCATTTTAGAAAGTTCCAAATCCAAATCTGTAACTTTCTCTTCTTTATCAATATCATCTAAAAATGATAAATCTTGTAATTCTGTACTATCATCTGGAATTGCAGTATCTATTTTTGCAAGACTCTCTTTTAACTCATCTTCTCTATTATTTTCTAAGCTCTCAATTTCTAAAAACTCATCTTCAGAGAGAAAGTCATCTTCATTTATCTCTTCAATGCCTAAACTTTTTTTCAGTTCACTCTTTTCGTTATTTATAATAGTTTCAAAATCATCATCTTCTTTTTTATCATCTTCCAATTTACTTAACTCTTCTAAATCCAAGCCATCAATAGGAGAGATTTCTAAATCATCTTCTTGACGAATATTTAAATTTTTGTGAAATTTATCTAAAATTTCAACTAAATCTGTTGGAAGAAATGGTTTTTGAAGAGTCTCATCAAACTCTCTATCTTCTATGGTACTATCTTGAGATGTGATAAGACAGCTTTTTGTAAAAGTTACCCTCTCTTTTATCTCCTCTAAAACTTCGTTATCTGTAATAAATGAGTCATCATCTAAAAGAAGTAAATCAAAGTTCTCGTTAATAAGCTCATCTGTGCTACCAGCTATGATTAATTCATCTTTAGTTTTTTGAGCACTTAAAACAACAAGTTTTTCCACTACGGGATTTTGATTAAAGAGCAAAATCTTCATCTTTCCAAACCTCTATCTTATCAAATATAATGGTAAGTATTCTATCATTACTTCATGTCTATTGTAAAATCATCTTTTTTAGGCAACAATTTCTCTTTAAGACTATTTTTAATAAAGCCAAATTGTAAAAGAATTCCAATAATATCAGTAAGAAAACCTGGAATTATAAGAAGAATTGCTCCAAGAAATGGAAAGAGAGTATCTTTTTCAAAACTGTTTAAATCTGAATTGCCACGAGCAACTCTTGATAAGTTTGAAAGCACTATAAAACCACCACTTCTAAATATAAAGAAACCGATAATAGCAGTTACTATAACTTCTAAAAAAGTTATTAAACCTCCAAGTTGAGAAGCTATTTCAACAGAGAGAACTATTTCAACAAATAGATAGATTAAAAAGTATATTTTCATTTAATAATTTTATCAAAAAATATAGCTCTATTTTGTGACAAATAAAATTCACTCTTAAGAAAAATATAATTTTGTAAACAATAGAATACGGCTTTTATAGAAAGAGAAAAATGTTTATTCGTGATATTACAGAACTTGAAAAGAACTCCTTAAATATTTTAAAAAAGATAGATGTTGAGAAAGGTGGACAGACGATTTTAAATCGGAAAATGAAAACTTATTTATTATACATCTCAAATTTGAATGTTTATGGAGCAAATATTTTGAAACAAGATGCTCTCTCTATTGGAGCCGATTTGGCAGTTCCAAAAGGAACTATAACTTGTTCAGATAGAGAAGTTGATGCTGTTCTGATTGCAACTTATAGACAGCTTGAGACTCTTGCAAAAAAAGAGTTGGCACAACCATTTGGATTAAAAGAGGTAGCTAAAGAGTTTAAAAAATTTTTAAAATCTTTTAAACAGCAGAATTTTCAACCAGAAATTATGGGAGTGTTGAATATAAATAGTGATAGCTTCTACTCTGGAAGTCGCTTTTCATTAAAAGATGTGATAGAAAATAGTGAAAAAATGATAGAAGATGGAGCATCAATTCTTGATGTTGGTGCTGTATCAAGTCGTCCAAATAGCGAGGCTGTTTCTGAAGAAGAGGAGTTTAAGAGAATTTCTGAAGTTATAGATGCTCTTTATGAAAATAGAATTTGGGAAAAAGCAAAACTAAGTTTAGATAGTTACTCTCCAAAAGTTATAAAATATGCTTTAGATAAGGGTTTCTCTATTGTAAATGATATTACTGGTCTTCAAAATGATGAGGTTGCTAAACTTGTTGCAAAGTATGATGCTGAAGTTGTAATTATGCATATGCAAGGTACTCCAAAAACGATGCAAGAAAACCCACAGTATGATGATGTAGTTCGAGAAGTGTATAACTTTTTTGTAGAGAGAATTGATAAAGCAAAGAGAGTTGGAATAGATGAGAAGAAGATAATTTTAGATGTTGGAATAGGTTTTGGAAAGAGCTTGAAACACAACATAGAGTTACTTCAAAGTCTAAAAACTTTTGCAACTTTTGGCAAAGAGCTTCTAATTGGAGTGAGTCGAAAATCGGTGATAGACAAAGTGATACCTACTCCAATTGAAGAGAGACTTCCAGGAACTCTTGCTTTGCATCAAAAAGCTCTTGAAAATGGTGCTTCTATCTTAAGAGTTCATGATGTTAAAGAGCATAAACAGATGATTGAAATCTGGAAGGCATTTCACTCAATTTGATTTACCTTTCTGAATATTTTCTCTCTTTGCAGGGAGAGGGGGCTTTTTCAGGTCATCGCTCTCTTTTTCTCCGTTTTGGAGGTTGTAATTTAGAGTGCAGTGGTTTTGGAGTTCCATACAAAATTGGAGATGAACAGAGATATAGTTGTGACTCTTTCTACTCTGTTGATAGATATTTTCAAAAAGAGTGGAAAAAAGTAGAGAGACCAGAAACTATTTTGGAAATTGTTAGTAGATATGATGTTTATGATGTTGTAATCACAGGTGGAGAGCCTCTACTATATTGGAAAAATCCTATTTTTCAAACTATTTTGAAAGAGTTGCATAAAAGTAAAAGAGTAACTATTGAGACAAATGGTACAATAGAGATAGGTCACTTTTCAAATACTGTTTTTGCAATATCTCCAAAACTCTCAAACTCTAAAGAGAAATTTCAAAAGAGATTTAATTTTAAAGCTCTACAATCTCTTCAAAACAGAAATAGCTTTTTCAAATTTGTTTTAGATAAGAAATCTCTTCAAAATGGTCTTGGCGAGGAGGTTTTAGAGTACCAAAAACTTTTTCCAGAGACTCCTATCTACTGTATGCCTCTTGGCGAAAATCGTCAAAAGCTAGAAGAGAATAGTGAAGCCGTAGCAAACTTCTCTATCCAAAATGGATTTATTTTCAGCGATAGAATCCAAGTTAGAATTTGGGATAAAAAGAGAGGAATCTGAAATTTGGAATCAAAACTGCAAAAAGTTCAGATTCCAAATAGTTTTCACGAGCCGAAAACTTCTAAACTTTTCATAAAAATTAGGATAAGACCAGTTCCTCCGATATACCACTTTATAGTATTTGCCAACTCTTTTCCAATCTCTTTTTGGCTATTTTCAATTTTTGCTTCTAATTTTGAGATACGAATATCTATCTCTCCATATCTTTTATCAATATCACTTTTTATCCCTATGAAATTTTTATCAACTTCTCTAAGCCTACCCTCATTTTCAGCACTAATTTTAATAAAACAGTTCTCTCTCTCTTTATTTACACCATTTTGAATAGTTTCTAATTTCTTCTCTAACTCTTCCGATTTCTCTTGTAAACTTCTCAATTTTGTATCTAAATTGCTAATATGGGCATATTGGCTTTTTAAAGCTAGTATGTGTAAATCATTATAGGTTAGCGTTTCACCATTTGAAAATCGCTCTTCTATTTTCCCGCTCTCTTTCAATATAATTTCTAAATATAGACTATCTCCACTCTCCATTTTTACCTCAAAAATATAATTTGGGAATTTTATCTGCTTTAAAAATATCTTTCAAAATTTGAAGTTAGAAATTTTCAAATTGGGAAAGATTGAAAAGAAACTATAATTTCAAAAAAAGAGAAATATGAAAATAGTAGTTTGTGACCATATTCACAGTAGCGGATTAGAAATTTTAGAGAGTGAAAAAGAGGTAGCATTTGAAAACATAGCTGATTTGGGAAAAGGTGAAGAGTTTTACGCCTCCCTGCATGATGCAACTGTTATCATAACTCGAAGTTCTACTGATGTTGATGAGAAACTTTTAAATAGTTCTCCAAATTTAAAAGCGATAGTTCGAGCTGGAGTTGGTGTAGACAATGTTGATATAGATGCGTGTAGTAATAGAGGTGTGATAGTTATGAATGTTCCAACAGCAAACACTATCGCAGCTGTGGAACTCACAATGGCTCATATCTTAAGCAATATGCGATTTTTCCCTTATGCTCATAACCACCTAAAACAGGATAGAGTTTGGAAAAGAGAGAAGTGGTATGGACATGAATTGAAAGGGAAGAAACTTGGTATTATCGGTTTTGGAAATATTGGTAGTCGAGTTGGAATTCGAGCAAAATCTTTTGAGATGGAAGTTTTAGCTTTTGACCCATATATTTCAGCTTCAAAAGCAACCGATTTAGGCATCAATTTTACTAAAGATTTTGGAGAGATTTTAGATTGTGATGTAATTACAATTCACACTCCAAAAAATGAAGAGACAATAGATATGATTTCTACTGAAGAGATTTCTAAAATGAGAGATGGAGTTGTTCTAATAAATTGTGCTAGAGGTGGACTCTACAATGAAGAGGCTCTACTTGAGGGACTCAAATCTGGAAAAATTCGTTCAGCAGGAATTGATGTCTTTTCAAAAGAACCAGCAACTGACCACCCTCTATTAGATTTAGAGAATGTTACGGTTACACCTCATCTCGGAGCAAACACTTTTGAGTCTCAGAGAAATATTGGAACTCAAGCAGCGCAACAAGCTCTTGAAGCTGTAAAAGGAGTTGGATATCCAAATGCTTTAAATCTACCAATTGATGATAAAGATGTTGAGTATGAAGCTAGACCATATCTTCACCTTGTTCAGAAACTTGGTTTCATCTCAGCACAATTAAATCGAGGTGATATCCAATCTATAAAACTTTATGCTGAAGGAAAAGATGTAAATGGATATTCTCAAGTTCTTCAGAAATTTGCAACAGTTGGTGTTTTAAAAGAGAGTTTAGGAGATAGTGTAAATTTTGATAACTATCTTGAAATCGCACAGGAACAAGGTATTACAATTTCAAATGGAAAATTTAACAAAACAGCTGGATACCGAAATCGTGTTGGTGTAAAAGTTACAACAGACAATCGAACAATTCGAGTTGCAGGAACTCTTTTTGGAGAAGATGATGAGAGAGTTATTGAAATTGATGGTTTTGAGTTTGATATCAAACCTGAAGGAAATATAGTTCTTTTTGAAAATAGTGATGTTCCAGGAGTGATTGGAGAAGTTGGGACAATTCTTGGTAGCGTTGGAACAAATATTGCCGATTTCCGACTTGGAAGAAATAGAACTGGAAAAGCTATGGCAGTAATTCACACTGACCAGAAAGTTACAAAAGAGACTCTTGCTAAACTAGAAACTTTAGAAAGTTGTATCTCAGTTTCTACAATTCGGATTGTTTAGTGGATAAACCTGAAATCGAATATCCAACAGCTTGGAAATATAAAGTTGTTGGAGTTGATGAAATCCAAATTAGAAAAGCAGTTGATGAGGTTTTAAAAGAGAAAGAGTATTCATTCCGCTTCTCAAAAAGTAGTAGAAGTGGAAAGTATCTCTCTTTTGAAATATCTTTGGTAGTCTCTTCAGAAGAGGAGAGATACACTATTTTTGGAAATTTGAAAAGTAGAACAGAAATCCAAATGGTCATCTAAAAAGAGGGAGTGGAGAAGTCTCTTTTTTGAGATTTCTCCATTCAAGGTGATGGAAAAAGTTACTTCAATTCTAAAACTCTGTTCAAGAATTGGAGAGGGGTTTCATTGTTTGTGTCTCTTTTTTCACCACAACATTTCGCTTCTTTCAGTTTTGAAAGCGAATTTATTGAACTTGGAAGTGTCATTAGTTGATTTGAATTCAAATCCAATGTTTGTAAATTGGTTAGCTTCCCAATGGAATTTGGAAGTGTTGTTAGTTCATTTGAATTCAAATCCAATGTTTGCAAATTGGTGAGATTTCCAATGGAACTTGGAAGTTCTTGTAGTTCATTATAAAACAAAAACAGATTTTTCAAATTAGTGAGATTTCCAAAGGAGTCTGGAAGTGTTGTTAATTGGTTTGAATAGAAATATAGTTCTTGCAAGTTCTTGAGATTTCCAAAAGAGTCTGGTAGTGTTGTTAGTTGGTTTAAATATAAATACAGTTCTTGCAAATTGGAGAGATTTCCAAAAGAGTCTGGTAGTGTTGTTAGTTGGTTTGAATACAAGTCTAATGTTTGCAAACTTGTGAGATTCCCAAAGGAGTCTGGTAGTGTTGTTAGTTGGTTTGAATTCAACAATAAAGATGCTAAATTAGTGAGATTCCCAAAAGAGTCTGGAAGTATCATTAGTTGGTTTGAACTCAACGATAATTCTTTCAAATTAGTGAGATTTCCAAAGAAGTTTGGAAGTTTTTTTAGTTGATTTAAATTCAACAATAATTTTTCCAAATTGGAGAGATTTTCAAAGGAGTCTGGAAGTATCGTTAGCTTATTATTCTCCAAGTTCAAAGTTTTCAAATTGGTGAGATTTCCAAAAGAGTTTGGAAGTGTCGTTAGTTTGTTGTCTCGCAAATTCAAAGTTTTCAAATTGGTAAGATTTCCAAAGAAGTCTGGAAGTTCTTTTAGTTCGTTTTTCTGCAAGTTCAAAATTTTCAAATTTGGAATTTGAGTCAGAATCTTGAATGTAGAATCAAAATTCAAATTTGGATTATTTTGCAAACTCAAGGTTTTCAAATTGGTGAGCTTCCCAAAAGAGTTTGGAAGTTCTGTTAGTTCATTTTGTCCTAAAAAC
Organism: Candidatus Thiovulum imperiosus; assembly: GCA_024281175.1. Taxonomy (GTDB): domain Bacteria; phylum Campylobacterota; class Campylobacteria; order Campylobacterales; family Thiovulaceae; genus Thiovulum_A; species Thiovulum_A imperiosus. Next base: position 76,117 of record JAMJTW010000010.1, on the reverse strand, counting down.
AGAGATTCCAAATTTGGAATTTGAGTCAGAATCTTGAATGTAGAATCAAAATTCAAATTTGGATTATTTTGCAAACTTAAGGTTTTCAAATTTGTGAGCTTCCCAAAAGAGTTTGGAAGTTCTGTTAGTTTATTTCCTTTTAAAAACAGATATTTCAAATTCGGAATTTGAGTCAGAATCTTGAATGTAGAATCAAAATCCAAATTTGAATTCTCTCCCAAATTCAAAGTTTCCAAGTTTGTGAGCTTCTCAATAGAGTTTGGAAGTCTCATTAGTTGGTTATTCCGCAAATTCAAAGTTTTCAAATTAGTGAGTTTCCCAATGAAGTTTGGAAGTATCATCAGTTGGTTCTTCCACAAATTCAAAGTTTCCAAATTGGTGAGCTTCTCAATAGAGTTTGGAAGTGTCGTTAGTTGATTGTCAAACAAGTTCAAAGTTTCCAAATTGGTGAGCTTCCCAATAGAGTTTGGAAGATAAGTAATCTTATTCTTTTTTGTATGTGCAAAATAGTAGTTGTCTAAATTTTTACCTCTATTCTTTTTCCTTTTTGCAAACTTTTCCTTTGTATCTGGAGAGTTACCCTTTGCAATTATTCCCTCAACTTTTAAAAGTTCCTTTTTTCCTTTTGGAAGACTCAATTCAAATTCATCACTCCATTTTTCTATTTCAAAATGCCATAAATCTAATCTCTGCTCAGTTTTTACAAAATATCCATCTTTCCGAATTCCTGTAACAAAAAGTCCATCTTTTCTCTCTTCAATGAAAATTTCCATACTTTTTGTACTCTTTTCAAAGTTTTTGGCCTCTCTTCTTGGAACTCTCATTTCAAAAGAGATGTCAGTTCGATTTTCGACAATAGTGAAAATCTCTTCATTAACATCATATTCCATTTCAAAATCCTGTTTTCCGAGCCAAGAGTTTAGAATATCTTTATAAGTTTCAACTCTTCTTTTCTGAAAATCATCATCAGATTCATATTCTCCTTTTGAAATTGAGGGAATTTCACTTTTTGAAATTGCGTTTTGAAAACTGCTCTCTTTAGAAAGATGTGGAAATTTGAAATCTTTTCCGTTCCATATATAAGATTTATCTAAGTTTTTAACCTCATCATCAATTTTCTCTTTAACGATTGTAACTTTGGCTTTAAGAGTATAAATTCTATCTTTCCAAGAGTGGTCTAAAGTTTCAAGTTCCATAAAATGTTCGGGTTTAGTAATGAGAGCTTGTTCAAGAGATTTGCTAACTTGTCCATTTTGAGACTGTTTATAATATGAAGATATAAAAATCCTTGCCTTTTTAGAGACAAGATTTTTGAGTTTGAGTTCTGCCTTTTTTCGAGCTTCACTTTCACTCTCTTCTTCCTCAGCTCGATATGTAACCTCTCTGGTGTAAACTCCAGAATTTCCTGAGTTTGGATTTCCTCCACACCCTAAAAACAGTAATAAAAATAAAAAATACCTCATCTGTCCTCCAATTTTTTATAAAATTGTATCTACTTTACATCTTTGTTTTGAAGCATCTTTTACGGAACAACAGTTGCTATACTTTTTTATTAGAAAAATAGAAAAGGGTTACTAGTTATGCTACAACAGATATTGTCATCAGATAGTATAAAAGTCAAAGGGCAAGTCGGCAAGGGTGGAGAGGTTTCTGGAGACTCCTCTTCCCAGTTCTCAAAAATTTTAGCATCTCTTGACAAGGGTGAACCGAAAGTAAAAGGTGGTGAAGTTTTTGATACTCTTCAAGACCTCTTTCAAGATGATAAAGAGTTTCTAAAAGAGAGTTTTCAGCTTTTAAAAGGGGATACTCCTCTTCAAACTGGAGAGAGTAGTTCCAAGCCAAATATTGTTCTTGGTCTCAATTTTGGTGGAGCAAATTCTGCCATTGAAGATAAAGATTTTAAGGTAATTATCAATAAAGCGAAAGAGTTTTTAAAACATGAACTTCTAAAAAAAGGTGGTGTTGAAACTGAACTTCCTCAAACACTAAAAGGACTTACACAACTTGCTGAAAGTAAGGGGATAAAACTCAAAGATATCAAATTTGATTTGAGTGAGAAATCTACAAAAAGTGTAAGCAGTGAAACTTCTCCTAAAAGTGGTGCTTTAAATATCATACAGACAGATACAGGAGCAAAAGCTGTGATAAACAAACACTCAACAGAAGCTCTTCTTCGACAGAGTAGTAGAGTTATAAAAGCAAATCCTACTGATATGACTCCTCAAAATCTTACAAAAACTGAAACAGCAGAAGTTTCTACTCCGAAAAATGGTTTCTCTCTTGAGGCAATTCTTGCTGGAGATACTCCTAAAACTAAAGTTTCTGAAAAGAGTAGTGAGAAGCAGACTCTAAATTTAAGTAGTGAAAGTAAAAGTTTAGGAGATATTTTAAAAGCGGCAGAGATGAGTGAAGAGAAAGTTGCTCCAAAAAATATTGCAATGGCTGAAAAAGTTGGGAAACCTCTAAATATGTCAGGTGAATTTGTATCAACTCTCTTTACAAAAGAGGAGATAAAAGATATTTTTGGTGGTGAAAAGATGGTGAGTGGTCTTGGAGAAGTTGCAAATTTAGAAGAGTCTCAAATCTCTGGAGTTGAAAAGAAAGAGGGAATACAGCTCAAAATTGGAGAGGCAAAAATTATGACTCGACACCTAGCTTCTACCCTACAACAGCAAGTTGAAAACTACAAACACCCATTTTCAAAAATGAGTCTAATTCTTCAACCTGAAAAATTGGGAGAGATTGAAGTTGATATTTTCAAAAGAGGAAATAGTGTAAAAATTTCACTTTCTGGAAATAGCCAAACTATGGGAATTCTTTCAGCAAACCAGTTTGAACTTCGAAACCAACTTATGAGTGTTGGACTTGAAAATGCCTCTTTCAAATTCAATGAAGATGGAAAAAATGGTCAATCTGGATATAGAGAACAGCAGAGAGATAATTTAGATGAAGAGACAAAAGATGAACTTCAACAACTTTTTGAGATAGATGTTACGGAGAGAGTAAGTGCATAAGAGAAGTTTACTACTTCTCCTCTTTCCTCTACTTCTTTTCGGTATTGAAATCGATTTAAGAGAGGGAAAAGAGAAAGGTCAAGTCTACTCTACTCTAAATTTAAAGAGTAGAGAACTTGTAAATTGTGTTAAGAAATTTGATGATTTTGAACGAATTTCTGAAATAGTTTGCCGTTTTCCAACTCCTTATGGAAAAAGAGTCAAAGAGTTTAGTAACTCCTTTTTTGATGTTGAGGTAAAGAGACAGGGAAAAATTACAGACCTAATTATTAGACCAAGATTTAAATCTGTTCTCTTCTCTTCTGACCACGACCTCATCACCATAGAGCAGTTTGTTAGAAGAACAGAAAAAGAGTTTGCTAGACATTGGTTAGTTGTTGGGTATAATTCTGAGAAAATCCCTTTCCTCGAGGGATTAAATCGATACACTCCAAGAAGAATAAATTTTCCAGTAGAACTTAGCTATAAGAAAGTCCCATTTATTGGTGCTTTAGATATCAATGGTCAGCCAATTCCAGATGGAACTACTGAAGATGTTGAGATGTATATGGAGTTACGAACTCTCTATGAAGATGGAAAGTATAGAGATGTTATAAATCTCTCAAATGAGATACTTCAAAGATTTCCAAATACCCTCTTTGTTTCCGAAATTGTTTTACATCAAATTCGTGCCTTATTTAAATTGAAAGCGTATAAGAAAATTGTAAATATCTCTAAAGAGTTTTTACGAAACTTCTCTTCTGATGTAGCTGTTCCTGAAGTTCTTCTCTACACCGCTTATGTCCATAGTAAACTCGGTTTTATTGCTTATGCAAAATACTACTTTGAAAGACTCTTTAATGAACATTTAGATAGCGAATATCGAAATATGGGATTTGTCTACTATGGAGATGCAAGAATTCATGTTGGGAAAAAAGCTGAAGGAATTCGATATTATAAAAGAGCTTTATTCAATACAAAAGATAGACTTATTGCAACAAAAGCTGCTTATCGACTTGGAAACCTCTATCTTGAAGATTTGAAACCTGAAGAGTCTGCCAAATATTTTGCAAAAGTTGTTACAGGAAATCCAAAATATTTCAATTTGTCAGTACCTCGAAACTACGAATTAGCAGAAAGACTTGCAAGTTTTGAAGAGTATAAAGTAGCTTCTGATATTATGAAAATTCTCTTAAAAGATAGAGACCCTCATGAAACTGATAGATATGAAGTGATGTTAAAAGATATGGGGGTTTGGCTTGATGAAGCTGAAGAAGTTGAAGACGCTTATTTTGCTTACAGCAAATATTTAGGTATTTACAATTACGGTACTTACGACTCTTTAATTCGAGAAAATCAAGACAAACTTCTCTTCAAAAGAGATGAAGCAAATCAGACAAAAATATTTGAAAATTATACAACTCTTATAAAAACTTATGGTCTCGATTCTGATATTGGAAAACAGGCGATTTATGAGAAAGGGAAGTTGCTTCATAAATTGAAAGAGTTCCAGATGGTTCTTCAAATTGAGAAAGATATGAGAGTGGCTGAACCAAAATATCCAGAAATTGGAGATATTATTGTGGACTCTGCAAAAGAGTTGGCAACTTCATTTGTTCAGACAAGTCGATGTGAAGAGAGTATAGAGCTTGTTGATAAATATACACTAACTCTACCAGAAAGCGTTGATACAGAAGTTTATTATTGTGCAGTAGAAGGTGGAAAATATCCTCTTGCGGAAGAGATAGCAAGACGGAATATTCAGATTGGAAAAGATACTCTTGATTGGGTTTACAGATACTCTCAAGTTCTAATTCGAAGCGGTAGATACCACGAATTCATTCCTGTTTCTGATGAGGTTCTCTCTTTAATGGAGAATGATAAGAGTGACAAGCATCTTGATATCTACTTTGACAGATTTAAAGCATTCAATATCTTAAAAAGAGATGATGAGGTTCTGCAAACTGTTGATAAATTAGAGAAACACTTTAAAGATACTTACCGAAATCTACAACCTTTCAAGAGTGCTGTTGAGATTGGAAAAAAGCGAAGAGACAATCTTCTAATTGAGAGATATGCTTCAAGAGTAATTGAAATTCAGAACAAGTTGAATAGTTTTGTTGAGTCTCCAGATATAGAGTTCCTTCTAAATGTAGCTTTAAAAGAGCAAGGGAAACACCAGAGAAGTATCCAAATTATGAATGGACTTTTAACAAGAGAACCAGCACTAGAGCCTGACGATGTTGCAAGAGCATATTATGAACTCGGTATTGCTTATATTGAACTTGGAAATGACTCAAAAGCAAAAGATAGTTTTGAGAAGAGTTCAAAAGCATCACCCACAAATGTTTGGGGAAAACTTAGCTCTGAATATTTAGATATTTTTAATTAAATTTAGGAGAGATCTCTTTGAGATTTCTCCAATTTAAAAGTAAAACTGTTTTACCCTGAAAAAGCTATTTGGTCACTTCCATATTTTTTACAAAATTGTATCTACTCTCCATTTCAGTTGTGAAAACTTTCCTCCAATCTCCATTCCAAAACTTTTTCCACTCTCTGTAATTTTCCAAACTCCGTTCTTAGAAACTTGGAAGCCTTTTTTCTCCAAAAGCAAGTTCATTTCATGCGGAGAAATTCCAAGAAGTTGTCCGAGTTCTGTTGGAAGAAAGTAGGTTTGAGAAAAGTCTATTTCTAAAAGTTTTGTTGGTGAACTCTCTTTCAAAACCTTTTCCAAAAGTAGCAAATCGAAACCTTTGCTCTCTTTTAAAAGGTCTATGAGTTTTAAGGCAATTTCAGTTTCGGCAACAGTTTCAGAAAGAGAGAGTTTTTGAGAAGGGGTATGGTTTTGAAGTTTCATTCGCATTTCGTAAAACACTTTGACTAAATCAACTTTGAACTCTACAACAATTTCATTGTTTCGTAAAAAGGTTAAAAGTAAAGTGGCTTGAGGTTCGTTTAGGAAATAAGTTTTAGCTTTTGTTGTTCCCCTTCCAGCTTTTAGCACTTCCGTTTTAAACGGAACCGCTCCAAAAAGCTCGAATTTATCGATGTATTTTTGAATAAGCTCGACAACATTTTTCTGCTGATTATTTGTATGTTCAGCAATTACACGATGTGAAATTCTTGGTTCGTCGTCAATAATTTTGATTTACAATACCGCTTAGTAATTTTTTCGTGTTGTTATATCTGTGTTGGAATATTAAACCATTTAAAGCTGTTTCTTGAACTTTATTTAAGTTTCCTTTTCCCCAAGTTGTTATAGTATTTTGAGATACACCGAAAAAATTTGCCAACTCCTTTTGAGTTATACCGAGTTCTCGGCAGGTCTTTTTAACTAAGTTTTCATTAGTATTTTCCATTCGATAAACCCTATTTTTGAAAAAATTCTATCAGAAAAATGTGTTTGAAAGTGAAGTTTCCCCAAGTGGGGAAAAGAGTTTCCTTTTTTTAAAAAAGTTCTCTTTGCTTACTCTCTTTTTCAACTTTTTGAAGAGCTTTCAAAGTTGGTAAGTTTTCTGAAAATTTCTTTTTCCAGAAATTTGAAAGAATAGATTTTTGCTCTTTTTTATCTGGTGTGATTTTCTGAACCTCATCAGATAGGTATTTTAGAAACTTAGAACTCTTTTCAGGACTCTTTTCAACAAGTTTCAAGAACTCGGAAGTTAGAAGTTCAATATCTGCTTTTTTCCGATTTTTAGAACTCTTTTCGCCTACTTTTAAGTGAGCTTCTCTCATGGTAGTTTCGTTCTTCACCTCTTTTCAAGTATCTTTCAAGATTTGGAAATTTCTTTGAAATCTCTTCTCGTTCAAGACCCGAAACCATAAGAACCGAATATTTAAGTTCTTCAGGTTTTACAACAAAACCTTTAATTTCTCGAGGAGATTTGATGACAGGTTTTATAAACCTTTTCTCAATTAGAACTTCTTCACCAATTCCATTTTTTAGAAGATAGGAGTCTCCTTTTTCTTCCAATTTCTCTAAATAGAAAAACTCATTTGCACCTGTTTTTACTCCAAATCTTACATTTGCAATATCCCCCAATCTCTTCCATTTCCCTTTACCTTTTTTCAAGATTTCCCAATAGACTTTAGGGGCTTTTAGGTATTTGCTCCATTTCGTATCTTTGGAGAGTCGGCATTGAGAAACTGGATTTACTCTTAAGAACTCATCTTCAAAAAGAGTGTTCTGCTCTTCTATAAAATCCCTAAATCCAATTTCACCACCAAACTTTTTTAGAACTTCCGAAAGAGGTTTTTTTAGATAGACAAATTTAGTTCTTTTCCCTTTCCCTTTTTTCAAAATAGTGATATTTGTATTGACATCAGCACTTTCAAAAAATCGTTCAACTTTGCTATCGATGATTGCGACGACATGAAAGTTTTTAAGAAGATGTTTTTGAAGAGTTTCGCCAAAATCGACATCAAGCCAAGAGTTTGAAGTTATAAAACCGAGGTATCCACCATCTTTTAAAAGTCGTTTTGCTCGATAGAAGAAATAGGCATAAATTGAAGTTCGTTTTGAAATATGTTTTGTAAAACCTCCCAACTCTGAAGCTAGAGTCTCTAAAATTTGCTCTTTCTGATTTGGATTGTAGGCATCAATATCCTCTTGTCGAGTGTATGGAGGATTTCCAACAATTGCATCAAATTGTGTAAATTCGACTTCTTGCTCTACCCCATCGCTATCATGAATTTTCTCTTTTGAAACAGACTTTTCCAAACTCTTCGCAACTTGGAAGAAATCTTTCTGAACAATTCGAGGATAGGACTTTTCGCCTAAATTCCGAATTGCTAGATTGAGAGTTGCTAAATAAGATGGGTAGCTTGAAATATCAACTCCATATATCTCTTCTAAAAGTTTGGTGTGGTCTTTCTCTCCTAAACTTTTTTTCCTCTCATAAACCTCTGTAAGAAATGCACCTGAACCGCAACTTGGGTCAAGAACTTTAAGGTTCGCTTCTCGAATACAAAAAGCATTTACAGTTTTTACAACTGCTGATGAGGTGAAGTACTGTCCTAATTTGTGTCTCTCATTCGGTTTTATTAGTTCCTCAAAAATTCGCCCGATGATGTCCTCTTTCATTTTGGAAAAGTTATACTTCTCTGAATTTTCCAGAACCTCATCAGCTATCTCTTTTGAAAAATCTTCTACTACCTTACTTTCAAGAAAACTATTCTCTCCAATCAGAAGTTCAAAATTTCCAGTCTTCTCTTTCAATTCCTCAAAAGAGTTCCAAATATCATCTTTATCAATTTCACCTAATCCATACTTTCCAAAATCTTTTATAGAGTTGTAAAAAATGATTTTTGAGACAAATTGTAAAACAGCAATGTGTGAAAAATTGTCGAAATCAGCTTCTTCTGTTGGAATACTCCACTGTTGAGATTGAAAGTAGTTCTGTATCTCTATTGCAAAATCTCTACTCTTCTGATACTTTTCAAAAACTCTTTCTGAAATTTTAAATCCAAATCGCTCAATTCCTCTTTGAAGTTTCAAAATAAAAATTTCATCTGGAGCTTGTTCTGGAATGTCACCTTTTAAGAAAATCGCTTCTGCTTTTTTGAGATACCAAATTGCTAAATTTTGGAGCTTTCTATTTAAATCTTTTGAAACTGTTTTACTATTTCGGTATCTCTCTATATCTGAAAGTTTTGGAAAATCTCTGTTTTCGTAGTTTTCCTTGGTTTCTACTTGCAAAGAGTAGATACTTGCCTCCACAAAATTTGTAATTCCAAAATGTGGAATACCAATTCTAACTGCTCGTAAAGTTTCTCTTTTAAAAGTTTCCGCATCTCCAGAACTTTTAACTACCAACGGGTCTTTCAACTCCAGAAAGAAAAGAGCTTTTCCACTTTTAGAAACTATTAAATCTGCTCTCTCCTCCTCTTGAATAATTTCAAAGTCTCTATATTTCTCTTCAGAAAAAAGAGTTTTAAAGACATGGAGAAATTCCCCTTGTAGTTGTCTTTCAATTTTTTTCATTTTTTACAATATTGTATCTACTCTCCATTTCAGTTGTGAAAACTTTCCTCCAATCTCCATTCCAAACTCTTTTCCACTTTCTGTAATTTTCCAAACTCCGTCCTCATTTTCCTGAAAACCTTTTTTCTCCAAAAGTAAAGTAAATTCATTTCGTGCGAAGAAATCCCAATAAGTTTTCTGTTCGTTTACTGCACCTACCGAATTGCTTACACTCTCGGTTTGAAACCGAAGCTGTCCAAACTCTTCAAAATCTTGTAAATTATCTGTGATAAGTTCTTTAATTTGGGTAGTTCTATTTTTCAGTTGAGTTTCTTGATTTCCTTTTTTTCGACTTTTAGAGATATTCTCCTTTTATCTTTTGGTTTGGCAATTAAATAAAATTAACTTCACTAAGAATTTTTTCTAGCTCTTTATTTGTCAAGTTCTCTTTTTCAGTTTTTGAAAATATTGATAAAAGTGTTATGTTGTTTTCTACCTTTTTAAAAAGAATAATCCTGAAACCTCCACTTTTTCCTGTTGGAATTGAAGAGTTTGGAACTCTTTTTTTGTAAAGGTGATTTTTGAGAGGAGCACCAAGTATGTTCTCTTCAATTTCTCTAATTGATATTTGCAAATTAAATTTTATTCGTTTGAATTTCTTTGAAAGTTGTTTGACCTCTTTAAGAAAATTATCCGAATAATCAATCATCTAATTTATCCCAAAGAGTTTCAATTGAGTGAATTTTTCCATTTTTGACATCATTTAAACCATTTTGAATACTTGAAATTATCTCTTTTGCTTCAATCTGTTTTTCTTGAGAAAGAGAAGACAAGAAACTATTATCTCTTTCTGTTTCAACTTTTTCAATACTGATATTCTCTTTCAAACTGTTCAACAACCACAAAATTTTATCTGCTATTGACTCATCTATCGTTAGTTTATAAGTTTGTTGCATTTTAGTTCCTTATCTTTTGGTTTGGCGACGGAGGGTGATTGTTAAGTGGTAAACTAGAACTGAGAGAATGGCTTTATGAAGAAACCAGAGGAAATAGAACTCTTTGTAACTTTCATTTTTTATATTTGAAAAGTTTGCTATTTCATTTATAGAAATATCGAATACAGAAAAGTAGTAGATTGTGATTAAAGCAGTTATAAAAAACAGTGCTTCAGATGTTTTTGTAAATTTATGAAATAGAGTTGAAAAATAGATTGGTAGTAGAATAGAGCCTACTATGACTTTATCATCTTGAAAATCTATATCTTGAGTTCCAATTATAAAGAGCATTGTTATTACAAAAAACCAGAAAATAGGTAAAAAGTAGTTTTGTCCAAAGTTAGAGACCTTTTCATTTAACCAGAAAATAGCTCTATCTTGAAAAGAGAATTTTTCAGGATTTTCCTCTATCTCATTTTTATATCTTCTCATCTCTTCAGCATAGAAACGGTTAGCCTCAATAATATTTCCTTGAGAATCATTTACGAATTTTAGTTGGCGGAAAATATCCCGTGATGCTTTAATTCTTGAAATATCTCCCCATTTTATAGAATTGAAAATTGCATCTTTGAAAGAGACAGAATCAGAAATTGAAATTTCACATTGAGAAAAATCACAATTTATAAATTTAGCTTTTGCAAAATCAACACTTTCTAATTTTAGAGTTCTACTAACAATGATATTTTTAAAAATAGCTTCATGCCAGTTTTGAACAATGTGAAAAAATCCAAAATCTCTTATTTGTAAATCTTGAAAATGTAAAATCGAATCTTTTCTAAATACTGAATTATCTATTCTAAGAAAATTGACACTATTTTTATATAAAACCAATGTTTTTAGAATACGAAATACTGATATATTAAGAAATAATTTAAAATTAGATTCTTTAATTTCCACTGTTTCTATATCTTGATATTGAGGAAAAATGATATATTTATGAAAAATACAATTATCTATATAAATTTTTTTGAGATGGTCTCTTAATAGTAAAGAGGTGAAATGCAAACTATCAATTAGTTCTATTTTTCTAATTGATATACTCGAATGTCCAACTCGTATATCATCTTCTTTTATATGTTGAAAAGCTGAAAATCCAAATATTGTTCTGAAATAATCTTCTAAATCAGAATATGGATAAATATCTTTAGTAGTTAAGTTAGTTGTCTCAAGTTTGTTTTTAATAAATAGTTCAAAATCTTCTAAACCATAATCAATATTTCCATATAAAACTGCCCTGTATCCTCCTAAAAGATTTTCATCTTTCTTCCATTCAAGTTTCATCTATTTCTCAAAATATCTAAAATATCATTTTTCAATTTTGGAAAATGTTCTCTAATAATCACCTCAATTATCATCTTACTAACTCCTTCGTAATCGTGAGCTATATAGTTTCTTGTTAAATAACTCTCTTTAATTGGTAGTTGTGGATACTTCTTTGCAAAACTTTTATCTAATTTATTAAGAGTCTCTCCAACTTGCATAATACACATTGTTGTTGCGTCAAAGCCCATTTTTGAATTTAAAAGTTTTTCAATACTCTCAAAACTATCTCTATAATTTAGAGCATCTTCAACTTTTTCAAATGCAAACCTCAATCTTTCAATATCACTCTTAGACAAAAACAAGCTCCTTTTGAATAGCATTCTGTAATGTTTGATTATTTGTATCTGATGTTGCCAAATCAACTTTTGAGATATTCAAACTCTTCTCTATTTTTGACTTTATCTTCTCAATCTCAATAATTGCACTCCAACCCCCAAATTTTTCTACAAACTTATTATCTATTTTATAGAGAATATCTAAATCACTATCTTCTCTATTTTCACCTCTCGCATAACTTCCAAAAACTCCAATAATATAGAAACCAACTTTTTCAAACTCTCTATTTAGCTTTTGGAGTCGAAAAATTATCTCATTTAAAACCACTTTGCAATTTTCCAATTATATTTATGTGCAAAATATGCTGTAATTCCAGTAACTATAAAACCTGCTGGAAATAGAACCTCAAAAATATTACTCTCCATTTTTTAACTCCTCTAACTCATTTTCCAATTTTGAGAGTTTTAGATAATTTATGATTATTCCAAAACTTAAAAATATAAAAAGCAAAAATAGCACTACTCCAAAAAGATAAAATGCCATATTTTCATTCTTCGTAAACTCCAAACCATAAAACCAACTTCCTGCAACAGCACCCAAAAGAATTAAAATCTTCTTGTGAATAATATCGACAAGAGTTTTGTTTAAATCTATTTTTTCTTTAATTTCCACTTAATAAATCTCTTTTCTATGTGTAATTCTGATAACTGTAATAAGAAGAATATTGTTCTCTTTTAAATAGATAATTCGATAATTTCCAGCCCTTTTTCGGAACTTGCCCTGATGTTTTCCTTTTAAAGGTTTATCTCCTGTAAAAATTCCACTTTCTAAATCTTTGATTTTGTTAAAAACAAGTTGCTGATTTGGTTTATCTATTTTAGAAAGTTCTTTGAAAGTATGTTCAGGAATGATGATTTTATACATCTAGTCCCAATTTTTGAGCAACTTCTTGAAGTGAATAGACTTCACTTTTTCCACTTTTGACATCATCAATTCTTTTGTCTGAAACCATTCCATCTAAAGTATCCAAATAGAGAGTTACTGCCTTTTCGATGAGGTATGTTCTAGTTCTATCTAGCTCTTTTGCATAGCTATCCAAATTTTTTAGAAGTTCCTCTTCCATTCTGATATTTATTGCTTTCTTCATTTGTACCCTTTTGTAGATACAAAATTATACAATACTTTCCACTCTCCATTTGAGTTGTGAAAACTTTCCTCCAATTTCCATTCCAAAACTTTTTCCACTTTCTGTAATTTTCCAAATTCCATTTTCATTTTCTTGAAAACCCTTTTTCTCCAAAAGCAAATTCATTTCATGTGGAGAAATTCCAAGAAGTTTTCCAAGTTCTGTTGGAAGAAAATTTATATTTTGTAGAAAATATTTCTTCCACTTTTGATTTTTTCCACTTTTCCATTTTCAATAAGAAACTTTAAATCTTTTAAAATTGTTGATTTTGAATAACCAAGTTTTTCAGATAGCTCTTTTGTTGAAAGTTTTTGATTTTGTAAATATTCTAAAATCTGTTTTTGTCGTTTTGAGAGAGAAATCTCTTTTTTAGGTTTTTCATTTATTGCTTTTATTACTAAACCCAATTGCTCACCGATAGATTTTTCTTCGGAAACCCTAATAAATTTACAATTCAAAACATTTTCAATTTCTTTTTCTCTTTTTTCATCTTCTTCTTTTTGATATTTGTGGTGTTTTTCATCAAATTCAATAGCTAAGTTTAGTTCTGAAATATAAAAATCAAGTTTGTAATTTTTTACGGGATACTGAGTTTCAACCTCCAAGCTATAAATAGTTTGTATGAAATTTTTCAATTCACTTCCAAATCTAGTCTCTTTAGTATCAACTAAGAATTCTCCTTTTATTCCTAAAGATTTAAGAAATTTTGTTTTAAACTCTGAAGTTTTCTTATTTGCTCTTGCAATAACCTTTCTTACTCCTATTTCTGAAATGATAGTTAAGTTTTGAATACCTCCTTTAGTTCTTACTTCATGAGTTGAAATAATTTTGTCTATATTAATATTTTTATATTCTTTTCGTAAATCTGTTGTAGTTTGGCTACTGTAGTTTGGCTACTGTTAGATAGCTCAAGAACTTTAGCTAAGTCTTTTATAGAGAACCAAACATTTCCTCTTTTATCTGTAAAAGCTCTTATTGTTTTATTTTCATAATTAAACGGCATTATTTCCATAGTTTGCCTTGTTTTAAGTTTGACAGAGAGTTGTTACATTAACTCTCTTTTGTCTATTGTAATAGAATATATGCTATTTTGTCAAATCATTTATTTGTTTTAGTAGAATATCTATTCTTTTATATCTATTATTTTCAATAAGGAGTTTAAAGTGGTTTAAAGCACTATTTGGAATTTTATTCACACTTCTATTCCATTTAGACACAGTATCAACTGAATATCCTGTAATTTGTGCTAACTCCTTTTGATTAACACCTAAATATTGGCAAACTTCCTTTACTGTTAAATTTATGTGAAATCCTTTATTATTTATAATAAGAATGTATCTTATTATAAATAATAACGATTATATATTGAATTTTTTAAGTTATTTAATAAGATAAGAGTTCTTATAAAATCACAAACAAAAAGTTTGTGTTTTCAAAAGGAAGTTTTTGAATTACAATACATTTAGAGATAAATTAAAAGAGATAAAACTTTCTAATAGAGATTTGGCTCTAATGTTAAATATTGACAAAAGCACACCATCTGCTTATTGGAAAAAGAAAGATGAAGTTCCAACTTATATTGAAGTTTTAATAAATGCTCTTGAAACAATGGATATAAAAGATAGGCTATTTTTTATTCACAACCAGATAGAAAAAAATCAAAACTGAAGTTTCCCCAAGTGGGGAAAAGATGTTAGGAAGTTCTAAACATCTTTGATTTCGACCGAGTAACCTTTTTTGGAAATAGGAACCCAAGGTCGTTTGATATGCATTGGTCTTCTAAGTTTATCTGAAGAGTTAAGAGGTCGAGTAAGTTCGTCTCTCCACGCTTGATAAACTTGTAAGTTATTATCGTAATTTACATAGACATCACCAATTTTCTCATCTCTGCTTACAGGTTCAAGAAGAACTTTTTGGTGCCAGCAGTTCCAGAAACTCTTAATTATTCAGTAAGTTTTTACAAAAAATATTTTTTGAAGGATGATTATTCTTTTTAGGTGGTTTTTCATGCTGTTTCATTCTTTTATCAAACATCTTTTGAAATTTTTTCATCTGTTTTTTTAAAGTAGGACTATTATCCATATTTCTAATAGCTCTTTTTACATAAGTTATAAAATTTCTTTTTCCCATAGATGGATATAACTCATAGATTCTATTTTTATAAAGTTCTCTCTCTTTAAAACCTTTTTTTCTTCTAACTCTATTTCTTGTCAGTTGAGTTTTCTTCGCAACTCTTATTCCTCTATTCATTTTGCGATAATACCGAGAAATTGAAGATGAACGAAAGTATATATTTTGACCATCAAACATAAAACCTAAATATTGCAATAATTTATTACCAAGTATTCTTCCATTGTAAAAATGAAACTTTTCTGTTTTATCTTTATTTATCTGAACAGTTTTTAGCTCTTTAACAAATTTATCTAAAATTACTTTTTCTACTTTATCAACTTCTCCAAATTTTGCAATAATGATTATGTCATCACAATATCTATAATATTTTCCACCTGAACTTTCTATATATTTTTTTACTTCTTTATCAAAATCAATCATGTAAATATTTGAGAGAAGCCCACTCAATGCTGAACCCTGAGGAATTCCAAAACCATTATCATTTACTTGAAGTAATCTTTTCTCTCTATTTGGAACTTGCTCCTTATCTTCTTTGATAATTTCTCTAAGTTTTTGGAAGTTTTCTTTCTCACAGATAGCCACTCTATTTTTATTTTTTGGTTTTGGGTTGTGTCGTGAAATGCCTAATTTACAATATATTTTATCTCTATCAATAAAAGAGAACTTTGTTAGTGATTTAAAAACTTTAAAATGGTCTTCTGGTAACTTATCTACATTTAAAACTCGAGACCACTTCTCTTTTAGAAGCTGATGGTCTAAAGTATCAAAAAATTTTGAAAAATCCATTGCTAAAACACTACACTCTTCAAAACTTTTTATTTTTTCAAAAACCTCTTTTGCGAAATCTATATTACTTTTTCCTTTGCCATCATCTTTTTCAATTTTTCTAAAAGCTAAAACATTATTTTCAAGCTCATAGTTTTTTAGCAAGGTTTCATATCCACCATTTAACATTTTTGCATAGTAGCTGTAAATATAGCCATCTTTATGACTTGCATATGAAATTTCTCTATTTTTTGTTTTATATCTCTCTTCTCCATATTTTTTAGGATTAAATTTTCTCTCCTCTTTAGTAAATCTAAGAAATGGAAGAAAAGGGTGTTTTTCAACATATTTTGGATTAGATACTTTTTTTAGAGCTTTTTCAAAACTTAATGGAGTGTCAAAGTGTAAATATGATTTCTGTTCATACCAACCACACTTTTTAACTCTCTTTATATAATTATCTTTCATACTTACTCTTTTCCAAATGGTGGCAAAGCAGTCTCACTCTACTTTACTACCTGCCTCTCAAAACTCAAAGTAATACTTGCTCTAACCCACAGAGCTTAAATATGAGATTACTTTAGTTTATCAATGGTTTGCTGTTTTGTTATTGAGACAAAAAAATCCACATTCGGGCATAGATTTCGTCAAATCTACAGTAGTTGCTAACTACCTTTCTTGGGTTTAAAGCCTCAAAGCTTACTGTTAGTATACTTAGTGAAGTATTGAAAGGAATGTTATGAAACACTCGATCCATCTGATGCTGATAAGAAGAATTCTTCTTTCAGCAATTCTAACAGTTTCCTCACATCTCAAATAGACATGGTTCTAAAATTATATCAGTTTTTCCAATCTAAATTTTCTGGAGAAACTCCACTATTTTTGTACTAAACCTTTTGAAATAGCTTGTTCTTGATTAAATACAAATATTGAAATCTCAAAAAGAGTTGAAATCTCTCTACTTTCTAATTTGTTTGATAATATCGCAGAGTAGATATTAAAGCTATCGATTAGTTTTTTCGATAATTCTGTGATATATTTTTCTAAATCTTGATGAACAGACTTTTTAGCTTCAATAAAAAAGAGCTGTCTATCTTTTAAAAATATGAAATCAACATCTTTTTCACCATATTTTGATGATCTGTTTTTATAAAAGCTATCTTTTTCAATTTGATAAACTTCATCGGCATCTTCAAATTGAAAACTTATTTCAGACTCTTCAATAACTACCATTCAATTTCTATCTCTTCTTCATACAATTTTATAGAAGTATCAATAATTAAGTTATCTAAAACATCAGTTTTTAAATTTGAGATTTCATGTTCTCCGTTTTCTAAAAGTGAAATAAGGGGAATATCCATATCTGATTTTTTAGCAATTATCATCAACTTCTTAATTACAAAATAGGAGTGAGTAGCAATAAAAATCTGTATCCCATTTTTAGAGAGAATTTCTAAAATATCTAAAAACTCTAAAATTGCTTGAGGATGTAAAAATGCTTCTGGTTCATCAATGAAAACCATGCTTTCTGGAGTTAAAAATCTATTTGAAATAAGTCTATCAAGAACACCAATTTTTTTAATTCCTTCAGCAGTAGAGTGAATAGAGATTTTCATCTTATTTTTGTCAAAAATCCACTTTCCATTTTTAAGAGTTATTTTTCCAGAGAGAAGAGAATTTAGTTTCTCCTTACTTGAAACAAAACTTTGATATTGCCGACCTTTTTGAGGCTCTTTTTCAAGAGCATTTACCAAGTCAAGAAAAGTATCATCAAATCCAAAAACCTTATCAACTGTTCTTGAGTTTCTGATAATTGAGAAGAGAGAAAGAACCTCTTTAGCAGGAATAAAAATTGAGTTTGCCTCTCTATTTTTAGGACTTTCCAAAGTGTTGGAAATATTTTTTGTCGTTGAATGGCTGAATGAAAAACCAACTTTCTGGTTATGACAATTTATCTCTATTTGGATGTGTTCCGATTTATCTTCTCTATCTTTTGAGACTAAATCACCAACTTTTTCAACTTGAAAAGTCCAAAAAGTCTTTTCACTCAAAATTTCTTTAAAACTTCTACTGTCATCACCTTTTTTGAAGTTTTCTAAACTCTTAACAATTGTGTAGAGAGCTTTTAAAATCATAGTTTTACCAGAGTCATTTTTTCCGATAAAAATATTGATATTTCCAAAAGAGGAGACTTCTAGGTTTTTTACAACTCCAAGATTTTTGAGTTTTAGAGTTTTAATCAAGACTTTTCTTTTCTGGCAATCCTAAAGCTCTGTTCAGAAATTGGAAAGGGGTTTCGTTGGAAGAGGGGGAAATCCAATTGCTTCCACTGTAAGAGCGATTAACTCTTCTTAAGTTATTAATTGAAGAGGGAAGTTCCGTGATTTGGCTTCCTTGCAAATTCAAAGATTGCAAATTCGTGAGATTTCCAATCTCTTTTGGAAGTTCCATGATTTGGTTTTGAGACAAACACAAAAATTGCAAATTAGAGAGATTCCCAATCTCTTTTGGAATTTCTATGATTTGGTTTGAACCCAAACTTAAAGATTGCAAATTGGAGAGATTCCCAATCTCTTTTGGAATTTCTGGGAAAAGTCAATTTCTAAAAGTTTTGTTGGAGAATTCTCTTTCAAAATCTTTTCCAAAAGTAACAAATCAAAACCTTTTCGCTCTTTCAAAAGGTCTATGAGTTCCAGAGCTTCACGAGTTTGCGAAACAGTTTCAGAAAGAGAGAGTTTTGAAACAGGAGTGTTGTTGTGAAGTTTCATTCGCATTTCGTAAAACACTTTGACTAAATCAACCTTGAACTTTACAACAATTTCATTGTTTCGCAAAAAAGTTAAAAGTAGAGTTGCTTGAGGTTCGTTTAGGAAATAAGTTTTTTCTTCATTAACCCGATTTTTCGAGTTTTTTATAGGTGTCATTTGAAATGACACCTTTCCAAAAAGTTCCATTTTGCTATGGTATTTATCAATGAGTTTTCTAACTGAAATAGGATTGTTGTTTGTGTATTCAGCAATAATTACATGTGAAATTCTTGGTTCATCATCGATAATTTCTAAAAGTTGTATGTTAAAATTTGGTTCCATAATTTTCTCTAATCGAGATTTTCAAATAGAAATTGCAGTTTCTACTTGGTTAGAGAAATTGTATAGTAAAATGTAAATTTTTACAATACTTAAATTATAATTTGTAAATTTGAAGTTCTGTTAATGGCTTGTAATATCTCTTTGTAGCTTAGTTCTATTTTTAATAACTCAATGAGTCTTGGAAAGTTTTTTGGTATTTCAACTTTTTCTCTAGCCCATGAGCTAATAGTTTTTTCCGTAACCCCTATTCTTTCAGCTAACTCTTTTTGAGTAATCCCCAATTCTCGACAAGTTTTTTTTACTAGATTTTCCTCTTTTTCCATTTCAAAAATCCTTTTTTGAAATTTTACAAGAAAGTGAAGCTCCCCCAAGTGGGGAAAAGATGTTAGGAAGTTCTAAACATCTTTGATTTCGACTGAGTAACCTTTTTTAGAAATAGGAACCCATGGTCGTTTGATGTGCATTGGTCTTCTAAGTTTATCTGAAGAGTTTAGTGGTCGAGTTAGTTCGTCTCTCCACGCTTGATAAACTTTTAAGTTGTTGTCATAATTTACATAGACATCACCAATTTTCTCATCTCTGCTTACAGGTTCAAGAAGAACTTTTTGGTGCCAGCAGTGCATTCCAGAAATTGGGTCTGGGTGAGGAGCAGCTACGGCATTTTGCCATGCACCTGAAAGTCCGTCCCACCAGATATTATCAATATCTTTATTGTATTCAGCGAACTGCCAAGGTTTTCGGTCAGATTTGATACCCTCTTTCCATCGGAGTTTTCCAACTTTGCCATCTTCCTCAACCATTTCAAGTTCAGCAAGTGGAGCACCAATTCCCATAACACCGAGTTGTCCAGTAAAGCCTTCAGGTTGGAATTCGCCCTCGTTTCCGTTTTGAATTTCAACTGAATTTACAACTCTCCATCGACCTCCGTGATGAGAACAAGCAAGAGTTCCTGGAAGAACACCCTCTGTTGGAACAGCCATACCTACGAAATATCCGCTATCAAGTCCAGAAACACTATCTACAATTTTAACTTTTACAGCGTCGCCTCGTTTAAATCCAAGTCGCTCTGCATCTCCAGTAGAAATCCAGATAGGGTCGTGGTTTTGAGAGATTTCCATAAGGTGTTTAGAATTCACACTTCTTGTATGGATATTGTAAGGTAGTCTGAAAACTGTGTTGAGTGCAAAAGAGTTCTTTTCACCTCTATCGTTTTTCTCTGTCATATATTTATGATGAACATGAGAAACTAGATGAACCATACTCTCTTTCTCTTCCTCATTTCGAGGGTAGAAAGGAATTGCATATTCTGGCCACTTCCACTCTGCTAACCATTCAGAGAAGAACTCAAGTTTTTTGGAAAGAGTTGCAAAACCACTTCTTAATTTTCCATCAACTTCAACACCGATAGCTTTTTTATGTCCATCTTGCTCATAGATAAGAGTTCCATACTCATCTTTTGTAACAAACTTCTTATTGTACTTATGTCCATGAGAAACATAACACTCTTTTGTAATATAAGTATCAGTTGAAGCATCATAAACCTCTTCAACTTTTTCATGAAGTTCTCGTTTTTGAGCGTGATAAATCTTGTCTTCCTCAAGCCAAGTTCCGTGGTCTCTCATGTAAGAGTAGACTGGATATTCAGCATCTGGATATTTAGCTTTTGCAGTTTTAACAAGGTTTGGAAGTTTTGAGAATGCTGCATCATACCACTCAGCTATCGTAACAGGTTTTCCAGCATGTTTTTTGGACTCCCAATGTTTTCGAACACCAAGGTCTCCAGTTGGGTCAATATAGTTTACTGCCATATCCATCCAGAACTCATTCTCTTCCCAAATCTCACCAAGACCAGCTTTGATATGAGCCTCAAGAGTTGCACGATTTGGATTTTTTGCTTTCCAACCAGCTTGTTCCATTGCTACTCTTAAAACAGGTTGTCGGAATGAAGTCCATCTTCCTGGCATTGTAGCTTCAGAGTGTTGGTCATGTCGCTCTCCAGCAAGTCCAACAGGTAAGATGTAATCTACATACCAGTTTGTTTCAGACCAAGTTGGAGATAAGTTGAAAGTGAGTTCCATTTTAGACTCATCTTTAAGAACATCTATCCATCGGAAACCATCTGGATTAATCCAAACTGGGTTGTACATTCTTGGTATCCAAACTGAAAGTTTTGTTGGAACTTTTAAGCCTCGAGCTGTCCATTTCTGTTGCCACTCTTCATCAGCAAGAAGATGTGGAAGAAGATAAGACATCTCATAAGTACTTAACGGCCATTCTGGAGGCCAAGCAAGTTCGTTCCAGTGGTCAACTTTTGGAACATCACCATTTCCAACTGTCGATTTTCCACCTTTTCCAGCAACAGAGATAACATGCCAATGATGGAAGAATGTTCCTCCCTCTGAACCAATTGCACCTCGTAGAACAAGTGGTAAGAAACCAGCCCTACCAGACATCCAACCACCTCGGTTTCCAGCAGCTGCTGCACGCCAGAAGTAAGTTGAAACAGCATCTCCTGCCCAGATGAACATATCGTAAAGAGCTTCTAACTTCTCTTTTGGAACATGAGTCTCTTCAGAAGCGTAATCGAGAGTATAAGGTGCATAAAGCTCTTTTAGAACTTCGATGAAATCCTCGTAAGTTTCTCCAGTTGGAACTTCAGAGATATATCCCTTTTCAGCAATAAACTCTAAATAGTTCTTATTTTTTATAAATCTATCCCAGTTCACCCAATTTTTTACAAAAGCGTTATCAACTTTCCCCTCTTGGAGAATTCGGTTTGCGATGTAAAGATAGATGATTGGTTCTGTTCCAGGCCAAGCTGCAATCCATAAATCTGCAATACCTGCTGAGTTGGAGAGTCTTGGATCCATAACAACCATTTTCGCACCTTTCTTTCTTGCATCAGCAATGAAAGAAGCAGATTGTTGGAAGTAGTGACCAGCATCAGCTGCATGGGAAGAGTTTAGAAAAATAAGTTTTGCGTTTGCCCAGTCTGGTGAAGACCTATCATCGTTCGCCCACTGAATTGTAGGAGTTCTACCACCTGATGAACAGATATTT
Organism: Candidatus Thiovulum imperiosus; assembly: GCA_024281175.1. Classification (GTDB taxonomy): domain Bacteria; phylum Campylobacterota; class Campylobacteria; order Campylobacterales; family Thiovulaceae; genus Thiovulum_A; species Thiovulum_A imperiosus. The sequence goes on along the minus strand of JAMJTW010000010.1, from coordinate 54,335 downwards.
GTGTGAGAGTTGAAAGAGTCTACTCCAAGAGTGTGCCAAACTTTTCCAGTAAATCCATTCTCATTTGGTCGTCCAACATGGAACATTACAGATTTCTTAGAAAGCTCGTCACCATTTCGGAGTGTATCTCCCATCTTCTTACCGATGGTAGTCATCGCTTCATCCCAAGTTGTTCTAACCCATTTTCCTTCACCCCGTTTAGAACCTTCAGCTCTTTTTAATGGGAAAGGAATTCGGTCTGGGTCATACATTTGAGATTGAGTAGCATAACCTTTAGCACAGTTTCGACCTCGAGAACCAGCATGAAGTGGGTTACCCATATACTTCTTAACTGTCATTGTCTCTTTATCAACCCATGCAGTTAAACCACAAGAAGCCTCACAGTTAGAACAAGCTGTTGGAACGATTGTAAAGTTATTTACTTTAATACCGTCAGGATTTTTTTCACTTTGAATACCTTTTCGGTCGATACCACCTCGTTTCCAATCATCTCCATCTAACTCGTTGAAATCTTTCCACTCTTCAAAAGGAGGATAGAAATCGAGATTTTCAGGAGTAGTTGAGAATTCACTAGATGCTTCTAACTCTGGAGAGACTCCACTAAAAACACCCTTTGCAACAGCAACACCACCAACGGCAAGAGCTGTTCCTTTTAAAAAGTTTCTTCTACTTTCAAAAAACATATATTTCCTTTCTTAGCTCATTGGTAAAAGTTGTGGAATTATTAGCCAAACATGTTTAACTAACCAGAGTCCAGCAATTGCAGAAATTGCAGCTAGAGGCAGAATTCCATAAGAACGATTTACTACTGAGAGTAGAACTAAAATAGTAGGAATGATAAATGCAAATGTCTGTCCAATCCAGAACATTGAAGCGTATTCACCACCAGCTTGAATGTAAGATAACACAGCAGCAACTTCTTCAGCTTTCATCGGTCCGAAAACATACTCTCCCATATAAATCATGAATGCAGAGAATGCTGAGATACCGAGAACTATTGCAAGGTCTCTTTTCGCTTCATCTTCAAGTCTTCCAATTCCAGCAAGAAGAAGAGTAGCGGAACCTGTTAAAGTTGCAGCAAGAACCATCTGAACCATCTCTGTTGGCATCTGCCACAACTCTCTAGCACTACTTTCAGCCATAATTCCAGCTGTATAGAGTGTTACAGGAATTGCAAGAATTACTGCTAAAACCATGAAGCTATCGTAAGTAGACTCTTTTTTAAGAAATTTCGCAAGTGCCATTAGGAAAAGAACACCTACAAGACCACTAACAATCCAAGCTCCAACTGTAATCGCAGAAGTCCAGTGAGGATATACAAAAATATGCCAGAAACGGAACATCTGATGTAAATCTAAGACTGTGAAAAGTAGGAATATGTGAATGAAAACTATTGAAAGAATTACAACAGGCATCTTTAAGAATGCTGTCTTTTCAGGGTACTTTTTAAAAAGATAGAAACCTACGAAAATAACACCTGTTCCGATAGATTTCGCCCACATATTCATAGTAATAATCCAACCCCAAACAATACCTGGTAAGGCTACATCTAGGGTAACAACAGCTTGAGTAGCTGGAATAGTATGTTCAACCATTAATGAGCTCCTATATGACTAAGGTGAGTAATGTTGTTGAATAGTTGATGACCCTCTTCTCTCTTAGATGCAAGTGGATTTAGATTTACATCACCACCTCCAGCGTAATAGTGTTTAGGGAAAGTTCCTTTTTCAGGTTTTCTAACTTTAATATCGTTATTCATAATATATTTACTAATTGCACTGCTAGAGTCTTCAACATCACCAAAGATATTTGCTTCAACTGGACATGCAACAACACAAGATGGCATTAAACCAGTGGAAACTCTGTGAGCACAATATGTACATTTATCAGCTGTATTTGTTTCTGGGTCCATATAGATAGCACCATAAGGACAAGCCATGATACAACCAGCACAACCGATACATCGCTCTTTATCAATATTTACAATACCGTTATCAAGATAGTGGAGAGCAGAAACAGGACAAATTCTCTCACATGGAGCATTTTCACAATGATTACATCTTAAAGGTGTAAAAGTTCTCTTTGTATCAGGGAAAGTTCCCATATCTACATACTTGACTCTCAATCTCCAAGATGAAAGGGGAACTTCATTTTCCACCTTACAGGCGATTTCGCACCCCTTACAACCCATACAGAGATTTAAATCAACTAAAAAACCCAATTTCATACATGGTTCCTTAATTTTATAAGTTTATACAACATGATAGTATCAAATTAGAGCTGATATTACGGTAAGTTTGAAAAAAGGGTTTCTTTTTGTGAAGTGAAATAAAAAGAATTTATTTTTATAAAGATATAGTTTTAAAACTATATCGATATTTTGACTATATATCAATAGATATAAGTTTTTTTAAATTAAAGTTTTTCAAATGAATAGATTAAAATATGGCTTTTCTCTTTTGGAAGTCGTAGTTGTTATCTTAATCGCCTCAGTAATTGGAATTTCATCTTTTAATAGAAGTGATATGGATTTAGAAATGGCAAGAGACCAATTTATACAACATATTAGATACACACAGAGTTTGGCGCTTTTTGAAAGTAAATATAAAGTTGCTCCAGACAGTGGAACAAACAGCAGTGAGATTTCACAAAACTTTAGAAGAACTAAAGAGTGGTTTAAAAGTATGTGGCAAATTCATTTAGCCTATACAAAAGGAAACTACTATTATGTTATCTATTCTGATGAACCAACTTATAGTTCAAATAGTAAATATAGGTTTGAAATTGCTTCTGATGAAATTGCCATAGACCCTCAAACTAAACTCTATTTTAGTGGAACTTGGAAAGAGTTATCAGGACAAAATAATCATCCAGATAAAGAAGAAGTAAATAGCAAGTTAAATTTAACTTTAGAATATGGAGTTGAAAAAGTCTCCTTTCACTATTTAGAAACTGGAAAAACAATTTCCAAGAAAATAAATATCTTTTTTGACTTTTTTGGAAGACCTTATGTAACAAAAACGGCAGATAGTAAAAGTTTAGGGAATTTTGAAGACTCAACAGAGACTCACCCATACAACTATCTTTTAAAAGAGAGTATTCAAATCAAATTCTCCAAAGATGGTGATGAGGTTTGTATGACAGTAGAACCAATCTCTGGCTATACTTATGGTAGTAGCTGTCAATTCTAGTTGTTTTAAGAGATAAGAGTCTTGAAATGTTAAAATTAAAGATATTGTTATTGGAGAGATTGTGAGCAAGGCTAGAATTTTGATAGTAGAAGATTCTAAAATAACTGGAAAACTTCTATTAAAATATATAAGAAAAAATTTTACTGAAAATATTATAAAGTGGGTTATGACTCTTAAAGATGCAAAAAGCGAATTAAGAGAAAATAGTTATGAGTACATAATATTGGATTTGCATTTACCAGATGGAGATGGACAATCATTAATGACATGGTCATCTAAATTGGAAAACTTTTCGTCTAAATATGTAGTTTTTACAGCATCTGAAGATACAAAATTGAGAGAGAAACTCTACACAATTGGTGTATTAGATTTTATTTTAAAAAGTGGTGATATTGAGAATGTTGCACTTGAAATATCAACTCTAATTCAACAAGTTGAAAAATATGATAAATATGTAATTTTAGTAGTAGATGATGCTATTGTATTTAGGAATATGTTGAAAAAGATATTTATTGCTAGAAATTACAAAGTTGTTTTAGCTAAGAATGGTCTTGAAGCATTAGATATAGTAAAAAGTACTCCAATAGATTTAATAATTATGGATTTATATATGCCAGAAATGGGTGGTGATGAATTTTTAGCAAAACGAAGAAAAACTCCATCTATATATCAAATTCCAACTCTAATTGTTACAGGTGAAAACAATAGACAAATATCTTCAAAACTATTGAAACTCGGTGCAAACGATGTTATTCAGAAACCCTTTGTTGTTGAAGAGGTTGTTACAAAAGTAGATAATCTAATTCAACTTATAATTTTTCAAAAAGAGAAAGATAACTTAACTCAACAACTTGAAGTAAATGTTACTCGACTTAATGATATAAATAAAAAACTTGCAAAATATCTCTCTCCTCAACTTCACTCTTCTCTTTTTGATGACAAAGAGCTAGTTGTGGAATCAAAAAGAAGAAAACTTACAATTATGTTTTCAGATATTCAAGACTTTACTGGGATTACAGAAGAGATGGAGCCTGAAGATTTAACATACATTTTAAATAATTATCTTACAGAGATGAGTAATATTGCAATCAAACATGGTGCAACAATAGATAAATTTATTGGTGATGCAATTATTGCTTTTTTTGGAGACCCAAATTCTAAAGGGATAAAAGAAGATGCTGTTGCTTGTGTAAATATGGCGATAGAGATGCGAGATAGACTGAAAGAGCTTCAAACAAAATGGCATAATGAGGGTTTTGTTAGACCTTTTAATAGTAGGATTGGTATAAATACAGGTTATGTAACTGTTGGAAATTTTGGTAGTGACCAGAAAATGGAATATACAGCTATTGGAAGTCATATGAATTTAACAGCAAGATTAGAAGCTAAAGCTGAAACAGGAGAAATTCTTATCTCTCATGAAACATATCTTCTTGTGAAAGATAAGATAGAAGCCATTCATCTTAAAGATGTTGAAGCAAAAGGTTTTAGTAAACAGATACCAACTTATAGAGTAATTCAAAATAGAGATAAAGAGATGCTAACTGCAAAAGCAGAAGGATTTTTTATAAATTTAGATTATGCATCAATCAAAGATAGTAAAGAGAAGATACTTGACATTCTTGAAGAAGCTAGAGAAAGAGTTTTAGGAAATAATTAAAGTGAGAAATTCTCTCTAGTAAATTTTATTTTTAATTTGTCTTGATAAGGCTTTACCAAGTACTTTGCTAGAAGCTAGACTTCATTCGGGAAGTATTATCAAGGTGAATTCAGATAGAGTATTTAAAGAGTTATGATAGAATCCCGCAAATTTTTTTCGAGGGTAAAATATGCCAACCATAAACCAACTCGTAAGAAAAGAGCGAAAGAGAGTAATTAAAAAATCCAAATCTCCAGCTCTTAAGAGTTCTCCTCAAAGAAGAGGTGTTTGCACAAGAGTTTATACAACAACTCCAAAGAAACCTAACTCCGCTTTAAGAAAAGTAGCAAAAGTTAGACTTACAACAGGTATCGAAGTTATTTCATACATCGGTGGTGAGGGACACAACCTCCAAGAACACTCTATCGTTTTAGTTAGAGGTGGTAGGGTAAAAGATTTACCAGGGGTTAAATATCACATCGTTCGAGGTGCATTAGATACAGCAGGTGTTGCTAACAGAAGAGTTGCACGGTCTAAATATGGGGCTAAAAAGCCAAAAAGCTAAAACTAAAATCCGCAAGTTTGCCACTTGAGTAAATTTTAGGAATTCTAAATAGAGATATTGAAGAGGATTAAATAAATGAGAAGAAGAAAAGCCCCAGTTCGAGAGGTTATGGCTGACCCACTTTACAATAGTGTTGTCGTTAGCAAAATGATAAATAAAATTATGTTAGATGGAAAGAAGTCTGTTGCTGAAAAGATAGTTTATACAGCACTTCAAGTAGCTGAAAAGAAGTTTGATGGTGATAAAAGAGGAATTGAAATCTTCAATGACGCTATCGAAAATGTGAAACCAGTTCTTGAGGTTAGAAGCCGAAGAGTTGGTGGAGCAACTTACCAAGTTCCAGTAGAAGTTCGACCCGAAAGACAACTTTCACTATCTCTCAGATGGTTGGTAGATGCTTCTCGAAAGAGAAATGAGAGAACAATGGCTGAGAGACTTGCAAATGAGTTACTCGACGCTAGTAGTGATAAAGGTTCTGCTTTCAAGAAGAAAGAGGACATTTACAAAATGGCTGAAGCAAATAAAGCGTTTGCTCACTATCGATGGTAATATAGGAACTTAGAATGGCAAGAAAAACTCCTTTAAAAGATGTTAGAAACATAGGTATTGCTGCTCACATCGATGCAGGAAAAACTACAACTACTGAGAGAATTCTTTTCTACACTGGTGTATCTCATAAAATTGGTGAGGTTCATGATGGTGCGGCTACAATGGACTGGATGGAGCAAGAGCAGGAGAGAGGTATTACAATTACTTCAGCTGCAACTACTTGTTTCTGGAATGAGAAGCAAATCAACATAATCGATACTCCGGGACACGTCGATTTTACAATCGAAGTTGAGAGAAGTATGCGAGTTCTTGATGGTGCAGTAGCTGTTTTCTGTGCTGTTGGTGGTGTTCAACCTCAATCTGAAACTGTTTGGAGACAAGCTAATAAGTATGGTGTTCCTCGAATGGTTTTTGTAAATAAGATGGATAGAACAGGTGCAGATTTCTACAATGTTGAAAATGATATTAGAGAGAAGCTCAAGGCAAATCCAGTTCCAATTCAAATTCCTATCGGTTCTGAAGAGAATTTCCAAGGTGTAGTAGACCTTGTTACAATGAAAGCTGTTGTTTGGGACGAAGATGCGAAAATGGGTTCTGCTTACCACATCGAAGAAATTCCTGAAAATCTCGTAGAGAAAGCTGAAGAGTATCGAGAGAAACTTCTTGAGTCTGTTGCTGAAACTACTGAAGAGCTTATGGAGAAGTATTTCGCTGAAGGAGACCTTTCAGAAGAAGAAATCATGGCTGGTATCAAAGCAGCAACTCTAAGCATGGACATCATTCCAATGACTTGTGGAACTGCTTTCAAAAATAAAGGGGTTCAAACTCTATTAGATGCTGTTGTAAATTACTTACCATCTCCAACTGAAGTTGCTGATATTCGAGGAACAGAAGCTGAAGATGAGACTAAAGAGGTAACAGTAAAATCTGGTGATGAGGGTGAATTCGCAGCTCTTGCATTCAAAATTATGACTGACCCATTTGTTGGAACTCTCACTTTCATTCGAGTCTATCGAGGAAAACTTGAAGCTGGAACTTATGCTATCAATACAACAAAAGGTAAGAAAGAGCGAGTTGGTCGAATTCTTAAGATGCACTCTAATAAGAGAGAGGAAATTAAAGAACTTTATGCTGGAGAAATCGGTGCTGTTGTAGGATTAAAAGATACAACAACTGGAGATACTTTAAGTTCTGACAAAGACCCTGTAATTCTTGAGAGAATGGAGTTTCCTGACCCTGTAATTTCGGTAGCCGTAGAACCGAAAACAAAAGCTGACCAAGAGAAAATGGGTATCGCTCTAGGAAAACTTGCTCAAGAAGACCCATCTTTCAGAGTAACATCTGATGAAGAGTCTGGACAAACTATCATCTCTGGAATGGGTGAATTACACCTTGAAATTCTTGTTGATAGAATGCTACGAGAATTCAAAGTTGAAGCCAACATTGGTGAACCTCAAGTTGCATACAGAGAGACAATCAAATCAGAAGTTGAGCAAGAGTATAAATATGCTAAACAGTCTGGTGGTCGAGGTCAATATGGTCATGTTGTCTTCACAATGAAAAAGGGTGATACTGGAACTGGTTTCACTTTCAACAACAAAATCAAAGGTGGGGTAATTCCAAAAGAGTTTATTCCTGCTGTTGAAAAAGGTTTCAAAGAAGCTATGCAAAATGGTGTTCTTGCTGGATACCCAATTGAAGATGTTGAAATCACTCTTACATTCGGTTCTTACCATGATGTTGACTCCTCTGAAATGGCATTTAAACTTGCTGCTTCAATGGGCTTCAAAGAGGGAGCTAGAAAAGCAAACCCTGCTATTCTTGAACCACTTATGAAAGTTGAAGTTGAAGTTCCTGAAGAGTATATGGGTGATGTTATCGGAGATTTAAACAGACGACGAGGACAAGTAAATGCTATGGGTGATAGAGGTGGAAACAAAACTGTTGATGCCTTTGTTCCGCTTTCTGAAATGTTTGGATACTCAACAGACTTAAGAAGTAACACTCAAGGTCGAGCTACTTACTCAATGGAGTTTGACCACTATGACGAAGTTCCAAAAAATGTTTCTGACGAAATCATTAAGGCTAGAAGCTAAAACTTCTCTTCTTTTCCCCTTTTGGGGAAAATCAAACCTCATCCACCTTTTTTTCCTGAAGATTTATCACTATTTTTCAGTCTGACTTTAAAAGTATTTTTCTTGATAGTTTATGAAGAGTTGTGAATATTTTCAAAATTCTTCATAAAATCCAAAATATCATTTTTAAGATTTCGATATTTTTTAGATAACTTTTTTGCCTGTTTATCAAAGAGTGATGAGGTTCTAAAGTTCATTCAATAACTCTTCTATCGGTTTAGTTTGACTATTTTTCACCTCTAAAAGAGCTTTGTTTATATCCAATGAAATACTCTTTTCTTTACGATACTTGAATTGTTCTAAAAGTAGTTGGATAGCATTTTCAATGTTTTCAGTATGAAGTTCCTTTTTTATATCCTTTCATCAATATTTAAAGTTATTTGCATTAGGAGTGTCCTTGAGTTACTTTTTTCACAACTACACCTTGCAAAGAGTCGCTTAGACTTGTGAATGTCTCCATAAAAGTAGTTTCATCATCAGAATTATCTTTATCTTCACTATCTTGTTTTAAAGTAGCATTTCAATAGAGCGAGTTTTGAAATTTTACAAAATTAGAAAGTTTTAAACTCAATTATCTCAAAACAAAAGCTAACCAAGAGAAAATGGGTATCGCTCTAGGAAAACTTGCTCAAGAAGACCCATCTTTTAGAGTTACTTCTGATGAAGAGTCTGGACAAACTATTATCTCTGGAATAGCTATTAAATCATAATCATTTTAGGACTACCGCAATATTTTAGACATATAAATAGTTTAAAATAAAATTACTAAATATAAAAGATTTAAAAACTTACCTATCAAAATTACCCAAAGTAGCTACCACCTTTTATATTTAGTTTTCTAATTGTGTTAATATTTCCAAAAATTTTAGAGAGAAGATATGAGTTTTTTAAAAGAGAGAGACCCAGAAGTATTTGGGATAATTGAGAGAGAACTTGAGAGACAGAACAGTGGTTTAGAGATGATTGCGAGTGAGAACTTCACACTACCAGAAGTTATGGAAGCGATGGGAAGTGTTTTCACAAATAAGTATGCTGAGGGATATCCAAAAAAGCGATATTATGGAGGTTGTGAAAATGCTGATGATATTGAGCAACTTGCTATAGACCGAGCAAAAGAGCTTTTCAATTGTGAGTTTGTAAATGTTCAACCTCACTCTGGAAGTCAAGCAAATGGTGCTGTATATTCAGCTCTACTTAAAGCTGGAGACAAAATCTTAGGAATGGATTTGAGTCATGGTGGACATTTAACTCACGGTGCAAAAGTTAGCTTTTCTGGACAGAACTATCAGAGTTTTTTCTACGGCGTAGAGTTAGATGGTAGAATAAACTACGATAGAGTTCGAGATATTGCAAATATTGTCAAACCTAAAATTCTTGTTTGTGGAGCTTCTGCTTACTCTCGAGAGATAGATTTTGCAAAATTTAGAGAGATAGCTGATGAGGTTGGAGCAATTTTAATGGCTGATATAGCTCACATTGCTGGTCTCGTTGTTGCTGGAGAACATCCACACCCATTCCCTCATTGTGATGTTGTAACAACTACAACTCATAAAACTCTTGGAGGTCCTAGAGGCGGTCTAATTATGACTAACGACGAGGAACTTTCAAAGAAAATAAATAAGGCAATTTTCCCTGGATTACAAGGTGGACCTCTTGTTCATGTTATCGCAGCTAAAGCTGTTGGTTTCCGATACAACTTAACTCCAGAGTGGAAAGAGTATGCTAAACAGGTCAAGAAAAATGCTTCTACTCTTGCAGAAGTTTTAGTCTCTCGAGGATATGATGTTGTTTCTGGCGGAACAGATAACCATCTAGTTCTTGTCTCTTTCTTAAATAAAGAGTTCTCTGGAAAAGATGCTGACTTAGCTCTTGGAAATGCTGGAATTACTGTAAACAAAAATACAGTTCCAGGTGAAACTAGAAGTCCTTTTGTTACAAGTGGTATTCGAGTTGGTTCTCCAGCACTTACAAGTCGAGGAATGAAAGAAGCAGAGTTTAAACTTATCGCCACTCGAATTGCTGATGTTCTTGATGATATTGAAAATAGTCAAAAACAAGAAGAGATACGAAAAGAGCTTGAAGAACTTGCAAAGAAATTTGTAATTTACAATCAACCAACTTATTAAATTTGGGGAAGTGACCAAATAGCTTTTTCAGGAGAAAACACTCTGAAAAAGCAAAGCGACCATAGAGTCTATAATTTGAGATAGACTCTGCGACTACGCTCAGAGAGGAAATCTTACTCTATTCAGTTGCTTCTAAAATTTCAGCTCTTTCTATAAGTTGTATAAACTCAGAACGGTATCCATTTTTGTCTACACCTTTTGACTCAAGAGCAAGAGAATATACATCTTTATAAGAGAGATTTCCACTATATTCAGACTCTCTTAAAAGCATTCCAAAAGAGAGAGTTGCCATCGCAAATTTGAAATCTTCAGAGACATTATTTTCAGAATTTAAAACTATGTGGCTTATCTCTTTAGAGGTGTTATCCTCAACTTCTTTGTATCTAACTTTTATAGTGAGAAGTTCTTCGCTATCTGATAGGACTATATCTTGATATTTTAAATCATCTGACAAATTTCCATCAGAGAGTTTAATTTCATAGAAAGCTGTAACCTCATCACCAACTCCAACTTCTCCAGCATCTTTTGTGTCATCTGCGAAATCTTCATTTTCAAGTTTTCTATTCTCATATCCAATAAGTCGATATTCTGAAACATATTTTGGATTGAATTCCACTTGAACTTTTGTATCTTTTGCGATTGTGTAGAGATTTGCAACTATATCTTCAGAAAAAACTTTTTTAGCTTCAAGTATAGAGTCTATATAGAAATAGTTTCCATTTCCCTTATCCGCAAGAGTCTCAACCATATTGTCTCGATAGTTCCCCATTCCAATTCCAGCAACTGTTAAAAAAATTCCATTATCTCTCTTTTCTGTGATGAGGTTCTCCATTTGAGAAACAGAACTTAAACCTAAATTGAAATCACCATCTGTAACAAGAATAACTCTATTATTTCCATCAATCTTATTCTTTTCAGCTTCACTATAAGCCAACTCTATTCCACCCTGTCCGTAAGTACTACCTCCAGCGTTCAGATTTTCTATCGCATTTAAAATCTTCTCTCTATTCTCTTCAGAAACTCTAGTGGACTCTAAAACTACTCCAGTTGAACTTGCATAAGTTACCATAGAGACAAAATCTTTTTCTGTCAAATTTTCCACTAAAAGTTTTAAAGATGTTTTTAAAACCTCTATATCATCACTCATAGAACCAGAAACATCTACCAAAAATACTAAGTTACTTCCTGAAAGAAGTTCCCTATCTATCTCTCTTCCTTTCAACCCTATCTTTACAAGACGAGTTTCTAAATTCCAGAGTGGAGTTCCAACTTCTGAAAATATTTTTATAGTCTCATCTCTATTTTCATAAGAGTAATCAAAGTAATTTATCATCTCCTCTATTCGAACAGCATCAGCTGGAGGAAACTGGTCTGCTTCTAAATATCTTCTTATATTTGAGTAGGAAGCTGTATCAACATCGATAGAAAAAGTTGAGAGTGGGTCGGTAATTACGCTTTTAAAACTATTTTCCACAATAGAGTCATAAGTTTCACCTGAGAAATCCTCTTCTATTTCGTCATAGTAGAAACTCTCTTCTGTTTCGGCAACTGTTGGAGAGAGATAAGATTGGTAAGTATTGTTATCATTAGCACTATCATAAGATTGGTAAGTATCGCTATCATTAGCACTATCAGAAGAAGCACAACTCCAAAAAAGTAGCGGTGTTAAAGCTATAAAATATTGTTTCATATTTTATCTCCTTTTTTATTTACATCGTCAAATTCTAAAGTTAAGCTAAATTTCTACTATGAACAAATGGAAAGAGTCTATTTTAAATTGCAGACTCTTCGGTCAGTTCTGGAAGAATTTCCCTCAGAGTGTTTTGCCCTGAAAAAGCTATTTAGCCACTCCCTTTCAGGTAAGAAAAGAGGCGATTTGATATCCAATAAAAGAGAGTGCATAAGCACTTAAGGTTGTAAAGATGATGAGGTATCCAAAATATCTCTTTTTTCCAGCCTCTTTTATAAAGACAATACTTGCTGCAAAACAGGGAATGTAAATCATAACAAAAATTATAAATGCAACAGCCGTAGCAAAAGGTATATTTTCTCGAAGTTTGGAGATTAGAGACTCACTATTTTCATCTACCTCATCACCAAGGGAGTAGAGAACACCAAGAGTAGCAACAATAACCTCTTTTGCAGCGATACCAGTTTCAAGTGCAACTGTAATTTTCCAGTCAAAGCCGAGAGGTTCGAAGATAGGTTCAGTTGCCTTTCCAACCATTCCAAGATATGAGTGTTCTAGTTCATAAGCTAAAGCCTCTTCGCTAGAGATATCTTTAGGAATTTCTGCTTTTGGATAGTTACTTGCAAACCAAATTACCATAGAAGCAAAAAGTATGAATGTTCCAGCTTTTTTAAGATACATCAGAGCTTGGATATAGACTGTATGCCAGAGAAGATTTAGAGATGGCATTCTATATTTTGGTAACTCCATAACAAACGGTTCATCGCTCTCTTTAAAAACAAAAAGTCTTAAAATCTTTGCTCCAATAAGCCCAAAAATTGCTCCTGTAATATAGATTGCAAATAGCCAATTTCCTGCTGAGCCTGTTGGGAAAAATGCACTTACAAATAGAACATAAACTGGAAGTTTTGCTCCACAGCTCATAAAACCTATTATAAACATTGTGATAAGTCTATCTTTTTCGCTCTTCAGAGTTCTTGCTGACATATAAGCTGGAATTGAGCAACCAAAACCTGTTACAAGTGGAATAAAGCTTTTTCCATGAAGTCCAAATTTATGAAAGAAACCATCAAGCAGAAAAGCCACTCGACTCATATATCCTGTTGTCTCAAGAATTGCAATTCCTAAAAAGAGAATTAGAATATTTGGTAGAAATAGCAGAACTGCACCAACCCCAGCTATGATACCATCTACAAGAAGAGAGCGAACTTCCTCATTTCCAATTCCATTACCGACAAACTCTCCAAAAGCACCAATTCCCATATCTATCCAATCCATCGGAATTGCTCCAACTTCAAAAGTGAGTTGGAAAAGTCCCCACATTAGAAAAAGAAAAATTGGAATTCCCCAAAATTTGTGAAGAAGAATCGAATCAATATTTTTAGTTTGATTCTCTTTTTTTAAAATATTTAAAGTCTCTTTTGCAATACCTCTTGAAATTGAGATTCTCTCTTCAGAAAAGATATTCTCCATATTTTTCTCTTCAAAATGGATATAGAGGTGATTTAGAGAATCTTGCAATATTGGAGAGAGTTCTACCCAAAGTAGAGTGTCATGAAGGTAAGAGTAGATATCTGGAGAGTTTTGAAGAAGTTTGAGAGCTGAAGCCCGACTTGTAAGATTTTGAAATTTGAAATCTCTCTCTTCTAAAAAATTTGATATTCTCAAAATCTCCTCTTCAACTGGTTGAGAATAGATAAGTTTGCTCTCTTTAGGAGTTCCAACACTTTTTAAAGAATCTAAAAGTTCTGAAATTCCTCTTTTCTCTTTTGCAGAAACTTTAAAAGTTTGAACTCCAAGAAGAGAGGATAGATATCCATCATTTATCCAAATGCCACTCTCTTCTGCTTCGTCGGTAAGATTTAGAGCAACTACAAGAGGTTTTTGTAATTCTAGAAGTTGAGTTGTAAGATATAAGTTTTTCTCAAGCTGTGTAGAGTCGATAACATTTAGAATTGCATCATACTCCTCATTTAAAAGAAACTCTTTTGTAACTCTCTCATCTAAAGAGAACTCTTTTAAAGAGTAGGAGCCAGGCAAGTCAATGAAATGGAACTCTGTTTCTCCAAATTTGGCAAAGACCTCTTTCTTCTCAACTGTTACTCCAGCAAAATTTCCAACTTTTAAATTCGAATTTCCAATCGAATTTATAAGCATACTTTTACCAACATTTGGTTGTCCAACAACTGCTACTTTCATTCTATTACCTCGATAAGTTTTGCTTCCTCTTTTCGAAGAGCCAAATGGACTCCTCTTACTTCTATCTCTATATTTTGCTTATTTGGAGAGCAGTTTTCAATTAGAAATTCACTCCCTTTTGCAATCCCAAAAGAGTTAAAGCGACTTTTCAAGTTTGAATCTGCATGAATTTTACTTATAACTCCTTTCTCATTCTTTTTCATATCAAAAACTGTTTTCACTATTTCACTTTTTTCGAAATAGTATAGAAGAGAAACTTAAACACTCTTGAAAATGAGAATAAATATCATTTACAAAGCTCCATTGCCATCTGTTTAGCTTTTGAGAAATCTATCTTTCCACTACCAAGAGTAGGCATTTCAGAAACTACAAAAATTTGAGATGGAATTAGGAGAGGATTTATTTTAAGAAGTTTCTGTTTCAAATCTGGAATTTCTCTATCTACAAGGAGAACTATTTTCTCTCCTTTCTTCTCATCAGGAATTGCAACTGCAACAGCTTCTACATCTACAATTTTGGAAACCTCATCACCAACAAGACCCAAACTTACCATTTCGCCACCAACTTTTGCAAAACGAGAATATCTATCAACTATCACAAGAAAGCCGTCTCTATCCAGATGTCCTTTGTCTCCAGTCATATAGTGACGAAGACCATTTTTCTCAAAAATTGGAGCTTCTCTATTGAGATACCCTGCCATAATTTGATTTCCAACTATGGTAATCATTCCATCTTCTCCATTTTGCAAATACTCTTTTGTATCAGGATTTACAATTCTATATAGAGTTCCCAAAAGCGGTTTTCCAACAGTACCATGTTTGAAAATAGTTGGAAGATTTACTCCAGAAGCTGGAGCAGTTTCAGTTGTTCCATAACCTTCAAAGATAGTTTGTCCAAACTTCTCTTCAAAATCCAATCTCACTTTTTTACTAAGTTTTTCGGCTCCAGCAATTATAAATCTAAAATTGTTGAAACTCTCTTTTGAAATCTTTTTTGTGTAAATTCTATAAATTGTTGAAGTTCCAAAAATGATATTTGGATTTTGCTTTTTAATAATTCTCTCTATTGATGAGGTCTCTGTTGGATTTCCAAAAGCTACCAGTGGAATAGATTTCAAAATTGGAAGTAGAGCTGTAATTGTAAAGCCGAAAGAGTGAAACATCGGTAGAGTTGAAAGGAATTTATCCTCTTTTTGGAAGTTGAAAAGGTGTTGAGCTTGAACTATATTTGTCAAAATATTTCGATGAGATAAAACTATTCCTTTTGGTCGGCTTTCACTACCGCTAGAAAAGATAATAGTTGCGGTATCTTCTAAATCTCCTTTTCGAATTAGAAAGTTACTTGGAAGAAGTAGAACTTTTAGAAGAGTAAGAATTTTAGAAACTTTTCCTATTTCATTTTTCAAATCTTCTAAAAAGAGAACTCTCTTTCCAAATTCTGTTCTTACTCCCTTGCTTTCCAAAACCTCCAAAAACTTTTTAGAAGTGTAAATAGTTTCGATTTCACTCTGCTTTATAGTATCCAACAATGCCTCTTCTGGTAATGTGAAATTTAGATTTACAGGAACTTTTTGAAGTCTTAAAATTGCTAAATTTGTAATTATGGAAGCAGAACTTGAAGGTAGCAAAACTCCTATGTTCTTTTCAGGACTTCTTTTTTCTATAAGTTTTTCAAATAGAAATACAGCTGTCATAAGTTTCAAATTTGAGAGAGAATTGTTCTGATTTGCATCAAAAATCGCAGTTTGAAAAGGTCTCTTTTTTGCCATTTTTATCCACTCATTTGGCAAAGTTCCCATTTGAGAAATATACTCTTTCCAAGCAGAAACTGAGGCTTCTCGAATTGCAAGTTCAACTTCTAAAGGCGTTGGTTTTCCAGAGAGGGGTTTTCCAAAAGAGACATAAATGTTTCGGCGAAAAGTTTTGCAATTCAGCTTTTTTGTAACTTTGCTACTTCTTGAAAAGATACTACCCCAAACCCCTTCAATGAAAATTGGAACTATGGGTACTTCATGAACTTTTAAAATTTCAAGATATCCCTTTTTAATTTTTGCCAACTGCCCATCATAAGTTATATGTCCCTCTCCAAAAATTATTACACTACGACCCTCTTTCAGAAATTCTCCAGCTTTTCGAAGAGAACTTTTGAAATCTTTTTCAGAAATTGGAATTACGCTGAAAAGTTTAAAGAAAAATGGAAATCTTTTGTAGATATTTCTATCCATAATAAAAATTCCATCAACTAAACTTCCTAAAATTATCCAATCTATCCAACTAACATGATTTGAGATATATAGCGAATTCTCTCTCTTTTCTCCAATTTGGTGAATTGAATAACGAAACTTGAAAATAGTTTTTATAAGAAACTTTAATAAATTTCCCATTTTACTCCTTTAAAAAAATAGTAACCTCTCAGCTCCAAAGTGTCATTTCGACCGACCGTTAGGGAGTGGAGAAATCTCAATAGTAGAAAGATATTTCTCGAGTAGCTCCATTGCCATCAAGTTAAGCAGAGTTAGGAAAACTACCGAAAAATAGTGAAGAAGACACATTACTTAGTTATACTTATTCAAAGATTTCTCAATCGCTTCGCTCATTTCGAAATGACAAAGTGGTTACAAAAAATAAAAAATCTTTTCGATATATATGTTACATGAAAAATAGATATATTAGAGTTTTTCTCTCTTCTGTTTTTAGAGAGACTGGGGTGGAGCGAGAGTTATTAAAAAATAGAGTTTTCCCAAACTTGAGAAAAAAATTTCCAGATATAACAATAGACTATATAGATTTGATTTGGGGCATTCTTTCTGAAGAGAGTGCAAGAGGAGAAGTTGCAAAACTCTGCTTAGAAGAGATATATAAAGGCAAAGAGACAAATCTATTTTTTGTTGGGTTTCTTGGAAATTTATACGGTTCAACTATGGATAGTGCAAACATAGATTTTCTATTAGAAGATGAGCGATTTGCGAATTTTGTTAAAGAGTATAAAAGTGCGAGTTTTACAGAGATAGAGATAAGATACGGTATTCAGGAAAATAGTAAAGAGAGAACTCTTTTCTATTTTAAGAAAGATAGTGATGCTGTAATTGACAATTATCGAAAACTTGAAAATTTAAAATATGATATAAAAGAGAAATTTGAAGTAACAGAGTATACTACAAATGAGATTGCCTCTTTAGTTGAAGATGATTTAACAAAACAGATAAAATCTACATTTATAGATTTGGTTGAAGTTGATAATAAATTTGTTTTTCAAAACGAGAGCAATCCCCACCTAAAGTTTGCTTTAGCAAAGTTAGTAAATTTCACTATCAATACAGATATAAAAAAGAGTGTTTACAATTTTCTTTTGAGTGATAAAGAGTTTCTGGTTCTCTATGGAGAGTCTGGAATTGGGAAGTCATCAATTATGGCTGATATTTCAAGCAGTTGGAAATTTAGCTTTTCAAATATGTACACTTTTGAATATTATGTAGGGTGGGGCAAAAAGTTGTCTAAAGAAGATATTTTCTACTCTCTAGTTGAGTTTCTTAGAGCAAATCTATTCCCAAAAGATATGAAATATGAAGAGAGTTCAAATATCTCCTTTCTTTTAAAAGAGTATATTGATGAGGTTCCTGAAGATATAGAAGTCCTAATTCTAATAGACGCCTTAGACCAACTTAAAGAAGAGGATAGTCAAGCTCTTTTATATTTCTTTATTCAAAATAGTAGAAAAAATTTCAAATTTATCTTCTCAAATCTATTTCCATATGAACATAGCAAAATAGATATCTTAAAAGTTGAAAAATATAGAGATAGAGAAAAAAAGATTTTTATAGAGAAATATTTAGAGGGTCGATATGGGAAAAGGTTACCAGATAGTATTATAGAAGATATTCTTATATTACCACAAACCAATAATTTTCTATATCTAAAAATTCTCTTAAATGAACTTATTGTTAAAGCAAGATTTGAAACTTTAGAAACACTTTTTGACTACTATTCAAAAGCTAAAGACTCAACTGAACTCTTCTACCTCTCTTTTCTAAGAATGGAAGACACTTATGGAGAACTTATTGTTAAAGAAATCCTTTCTATCATATATTTTTCTAAAGATGGTGTTTCTGAGAATACTCTTTTAGACATTATAAATTTTGAGAGTGATGACTTTTCTCAAGCTGAAATATATCCTTTTCTCTCTTTTATTAATGAGTATCTAATTCGAATAGAAGGGAATATCAAAATATTTCATAAAGTTTTTGAAGAAGCTATTAGAAATCACTATTTGAAAGATAAGAAATTTGTAATAGACATTCGAAGTAAAATAGGAAACTATCTTCAAAGATTTAAAAAAGAGAGTGGTGAAGAGATAGCCGAAAACCTTTTTGAGTCAAGAGAAGTGCCTCACAATCGCTATAACTTTATAAGGTCCATGACAGATATCAGAATTTTTCTTGGTACTGATATTGAAAAAACAGTAGAGCGGTTCTCTGTCTTTCCTGAACCAAGTAGATTTCACACAACCATTTTTCACAACTTAAAAAATAAAAAGAGTAAGTTACTTAAAGATGAAATCTTACTTAAAGAGTATATTGAACACATATTCAATTTAACGGAAGTTACCATACAGTATTTTCCAGATAACATTTCAAAAATGAAAGATGTTATAAATTTCTATATACAAAGTTTAGATAAATTTGGTAAAAATCCTCTACATATAGCAAACTTAAGAATGTCTCTAGGAAAAGTTTTAGAGCATGAAGGACACTATCAAAGAGGCCTAGATACTCTTCAACTTAGTTTAAACACTTATAGAAAATATGAGGAAGAGCATCCAAATATTAGTATCATTTATGAGTATTTTGGTAATATCTATAAAAAACAGAAAAACTTCTTTGAAAGTGAAAAAAACTTTCTTAATGCTATAAACTTTTTTAAACAATATTTAGAGTTGGAAGAGTTAAATATCGGTTTTCTCTATAAAGGCTTAGGAGATGTCTATATTGAACAGTATAAATACGCTAAGAAAAATATTTGGCAAGAGTATCAAAGAGAACTACAAAAAGAGAATTCAGAAAAGGTAGTAATACTAGAACCTGTTTTTAGAAAGAAGTCTCCAAAAGTTGATAGAAAAAAAGAGTTACAAAACAGCTATTTAGATAAACTTCAGAGAGAAAAAGATAGTTTAAAAAAGAGCGAAGAGTATTATAATGACTCTATGGATTATTTGAAAACCATATTAACTCCTCTACATAAAGAGGTAAAAGAGATTTATAGCAATATGCTCTTCTCATTTGTTGAGTTGGAGTTTGAGAAATCTTTAGAGAGACTTATTAAATCTTATAGACACGATATTGACTCTCTTATAAATCAAGATAATAAAAGCAAAACTCAATTTAAAAAAGATGTAATCTTAGAAGTTAAAAAAATGAAAAGCGAAGTTTTAAAGTTTTAAAATACTATGAGAAATCTCGGGAGTGACCAAATAGGTTTCTGCCTCTCTTGTCATTTCGATATGAGTGTAGCGATTGAGAAATCTTGGAAACTTACCACTCTACTCGAAGTAACGGAAAAGATTTCTCACCCAAAAGGGTTCGAAATGACATATAAATTGTTGAAATATAAAAATACTGGTCACTCCCGAAATCTCTGGAAAAAGATACACCCTAGTCTTATCTTTTATCTTTTTCAGCTTTATAAACATAAGCTAGAACTTCAGCCACAGCTTGGAAAAACTCATCTGGAATGAATTCATCAACTTCTACTGCTTTATAAAGTCCTCTTGCAAGGGGCTTATTTTCAACTATTTCAATTCTATGTTTTACTGCGATTTCTCTAATTTTAAAAGCTAAATGGTCTACACCTTTTGCAACAACTCTTGGAACATGGTCTCTCTCTTTATCATATCGTAGAGCAATAGAGTAGTGAGTTGGGTTTGTTACAACAACATCAGCTGTTGGAATTTCACTCATCATTCTTTTTTGAGACATCTCCATCTGAATTTGACGAATTTTCTGTTTGATGAGAGGGTCTCCCTCAAGATTTTTATACTCATCTCTAACTTCCTGTTTGCTCATTTTCAACTTATCAAAATACTGTTTTCGAACTATAAGCAAATCTGCAATTGCAAATATAAAAGTTACAAATATCATAGAGAATGCAATGATAATAACTTTCTCCATAAGCCACTCCATCTGTTGAAATAGTGGAAAGAGTGTTACAGTTGGAAGTTCTTGGATAAATTGAAAAAAAAGGTAGAAGCCGACAGCAAGAGTTACCATCGATTTTAAAGTGACTTTAAGACCTTCTATCGCCTTTTTAAGAGAAAATAGATTTCCTAAACCTTTGATTGGGTCTAGCTTCTTTAAATCTGGAACAAGAGGTTTTGTTGTAAAAATAAATCCAAATTGTGCAAAAGCTCCTAAAATACCAGCAATTGCTACTGGAACAGCAAAAATTACAGCAGTCAGTAGAAAAGTCTTAATTACAGTAATTGCAATTGGAACTATATCTTTCTGATTTATATCAGAGTGGTTTAGTTGTAAAAGATGTTGAAATAGTTGGAAAAACTCTTCTCTAAAAAATGAGAGTAGAGCTAATAAGGTGAGTGATGCTATAAATAGTGTGAAAAGTCCTGAAACATCTTGACTTTTTGGAACATTCCCCTCTTTTCTAGCGTCATCAATTTTCTTGGGGGTGGGTTCTTCTGTCTTTTCTTGGTCATCACTTGCCATTGAAGAAGAACCCTAAAATTTAAATTTGTCTTACATTGAAGACAGCAAGAAGATTTAATTCATTTAACAGGTCATAAAGATGTTTATTTCCAATTTGAACACTTAGAGATATACCATCTTTTTTAATTACTTTAAGAAAAATACCAATAACTGATGAAGTTATAGAAATCGAGTCTACTATTTTAATTACTACGCTATCATGTCCATTAGATATTGCAGTTTGAAGATGTCCCTGAATTTCTGTGTAGTCAGAAACACTTTTGATGTTCCCCTCGATTGTAATTAAACTATCATCTCTTGTGATTTTCATAAAAGAACCTTTTTACTTAATTTTTTTCCGCATAGAACACTGTTCCCAATTTCGTTGTAGATAACAAAATCAAAATCATTGTCACTCATCATGATGCCACGACCGTGAAACAACTCTGTATCTTTATTGAGAAGAGCTTTAAGAATATTAGTATCAAAACCACTTCCCTCATCTTGAATGTTGAGAACTAGGAGTCCATTCACTAGATAGTATTGTATCATAATATTTTTACCACTATTTTCAACTTCAGAGGACTTTAAATAGTTCGTATATTCCCCACTTTCCATAAGTCTCTGCTTCTGATTTGAACCAATACCTAAGTTTCCATGTTCATACGCATTCATTATAAGTTCTGTAAATCCAGCTTCCAACCTCATCTTCTCAACAAGTCCAACATGATTTTCTGAAAGAATATCTCCGAACTCTTCAAGAGCCTCATCTACTGCTTGAACAGTTGAGAAATATTTTTTCTCTTCTATAATTTTATGCTCTCTTAAATCCAGTTTTTCAAAATAGAGTAGAGTTGTATCATCTTCTTGCTCTTTTACTCTCTCTCTAAAAAACTCCATAAATTCCCGTTTTGAAGATGCCCTTTGGAAATCTTCACCAATATACTCAAGATACTGAAGACCATTATCTGTAATATTTTCAGTCAAACCATCACTATAAAATATGAATTTTCTAATATCACTCATATCAACTTCATCTATTCTAAAAAAGTCACTGTATGGTGTAATTGGAAGATTAGTTTTACTCAGTTTTCGAATTTCACCACTTTCTGAAATTCCAAGAACAGGAGGCATAGAGAAATTTGCAATTTTAAGCTTATTTTCACTCATATCATAGAGTCCAAAGAGAGCAGAGATAATCTCATCTTCAAGAAGTTCATATCCAATAAAGTCTATATAGGTCTCTACAAGTTTTTCAAAATCGAAACTTTCTCTATTTGTTTCAAAATAGTAATTTATAAAAGAGGTGGAAACAAGAGTTGATACAGAAGCTGAAATACCTTTTCCCATAGCGTCAATTATAAAAAAGAAGAGCTTCTTCTCATTTTTAAAAGTGTGAATTGAGTATGTATCTCCAGAAAGAGTATCTTTTGGCTGGTAGTAGTGGTCTATTAACATATAGACATCTTTATCTAAATCTACTCTTCTTTTGTAAATATCATTTTTAATAATATTGAGTTGCTTCTTAAATGCTTCACCCTCTTGAAAGTTTGAATAGGCACTCTTATATTTTAAAATCTCTAACTCTTGTTCTCGGTTCTTTTGAGTCAGCTCCTCAACGACAACTTTTTGAATTGCATTTTCAATAGCATTTATAATATCTTCATATTTTATTGGCTTTTCAATGAAATTAGTTACATTGAGATTTATTGCGTTGATGAGGTCATTCTGCTCTTTTGTAGCTGTTACAAGAATAATAGGAATTTTTGAGTCTACCTCTCGAACTTTCTTAATCATATCTATACCATTCATATTTGGCATAGATTGGTCAGTTAAAATCAAATCAATTTTATCACTCTTCTCTTCAAAAATCTTTAGAGCTTCATCTCCATCTGATGTGGAGATAACGCTTTTAAAAAGAGAGTCAAAAAAGTAGTGATACATCTCACGAATTTCTGGTGCATCATCTGCAAATAGTATCGTGAGAGTCTTTGTGTATTTTTTTAAATCGTTTATATCTATCATTAGATTTTAAATCTATTCAATTCCTTGTTTAATGCCTCAGAATTTTGTGCTAACTTATTTGCAATATCACTCGAGTGTTGCGATATTCTCTTATTCTCTTTTGAAAGTTCTGTAACTTCATTCATTATCTCAATTAGCTCTCTAATTTTAGTAGCTATATATGTGTTTTTAGACACAAGTTGTCTTGAGACTTTAAGAGAATTTTTAAGTTTCTGAGCAGATTCTTGTGTATCTTCAATAAGAATTGAAGTGTTTTCTGAAATCTTCTGATTCTCTTCACTGTTTCGGTCTGTTTCAGCAGAAATTTCTGTAATACTTTGAGTAATAACATTTGTTGTAGAAGAGATTTCAGCAAGAGACTTTTGAGTTCTTTCAGCAAGTTTTCTAATTTCATCAGCAACAACTGCAAAACCTTTACCATGCTCTCCAGCTCTACTCGCTTCAATTGCAGCATTTAGTGCTAAAAGATTTGTCTGGTCTGCAATATCCCCAATAATTGTGAGAACATTTTTAATTTCAGTAGCTTGTTCAGTTAAAGAATCAACTTTATGTCTTAAATCATTTTGAGTAGCTCCACCATCTCGAATTAGGTCTACTACCATATTTAATTGAGTAGATAGTTTGTCAAGAACAACTTGAGTATACCCCAAATCTTCAGTTGTTGTAACAGCCATCTCTTCGATAATATCTAAACTAATTCCAATATCAGCAGTAAGTTCTGTAATAGTCTCAATATCAGCAGTCTCTGCATTTATATTTACAGATAGAAGTTTTGTATTCTCTCTTATTTGCATACTCTCATCAAATGTTGAGTGTCCAATAATAGAAGATTTAGCAAGAGAGATTTTGAACTCTTTTATAAGTTTATTAAATGTCTCGATAATATCTCCTACCTCATCTTGATTGAATGCTTCAACTTCATTTGATAAATCTCTTGAAGATGTTAAATTTTCTATTTGACGACTACCCATCTGGAGGGAGAAAACAATGTTTTTGGAGAAGAAGAAAATCATTAAAGATACAAGAATAGATAGAGATAAATCCGTTGCAAGACTTGGAATAGCCTCATTAGTTGTATGAGTTTGCAACTCTTCTAATTTGTATAAACTCATCTGGTAGAGATAACCATCTATATCTTTTAAAAGAGCTATCTTTGCACTCATAATAGCATTCCAATCACTATTCTTTATATTGAAACCACCGCTTTTATGTTTCTCTAAAGCTATATCTCTTATCTTTTTAACTTCTAAAACCATTGGATTTGTATCAACTGAAACATTGTAAAAATCTATTGAGTCTTGGTCAGCAATTGAGAGAAAAGAGTTTAAAAATGCCTCCTGTTTAGCTAATAAAGATATAAAGTTCTTATATGATTTATCTGTGAAAACATCTCTTTCAAAAGTAAAGTTCATAATGGCTTTCTCAATTCCAGCCTGTTCTTTAATTTGTAGGAAATTGTAATAAGCGGAAAGAGTTTTAGAGATGATAGCGTTATCACTTACTTTTGCTGAAATAGAGATAATATTTAAGAGGGAAGAGTTTAAACCACTATAAAAACCGATAACATCATCTACGGAGATAGCTATCTGCTCAACTTTATTTCTAGTGTTTGACAATGTTTTTACAGCTCTTCTAAATATCTCAACTTTATCAGCAAGTTCTGTTGGATAGTTATTATAATTGATACCATCTAAAACCCTTTCAAGTTTTTTGAGTTGTTCATCAACATCTTGTCTCTTTCGAGAGAGTTCTTCAACAACCTCATTTCCTTTTGAACTAACATATCTTGCACTGATGCCTCTCTCTTTCTGGAGTTCATCAACAGCTAAACTGATATCGATAGAGAGTTCCGTAATAACTTGAAGTTCTTCAAGATATCTATTCTTTTCATATATACTGTTTATCTCTTTAACTGCATTCATAACTCCCCAAAGGATAGTGAGTGCAAAAACAATATACAACTTCTGTTTGATGGAAAACATCATACCTCCTAAAATTTTGGTTAATTATAACCTTTTAGATAAAAAACCTAATCGAAGCAAAACCATAAAGTCCATTCACCTCTTTTAGTCTCCTAATCTCAACTTCTGACACCACACCACCAAGAGCAAAAACTTTTAAATTAGGATATTTTAGAACCACATTTTGAAGAGCTTCAACTCCTTTTGGTTCTCCCTTGTTTGGTGTTTGAAAAATTGGACTGAATGTAACAGCGTCAGCTCCAAATTTACAAGCTATTTCAACATCTTCTAATGAGTGACAGCTTACAACTGTAAAAAGTCCTAACTCTTTAGATTTCTCTATATCTGAAAATTGAGATGATGTTAAGTGGACACCAAAAGCATCTAATTTTTTAGCAAGAGAAAAGTTCGAATGGATAAGGAATTTCCCTATTTCTCTAGCTTTTAAGATGTCTATAAATATTTTAGCGAATTTTATATAAGTTAAACTTTTCTTAGATTTATCTCTATATAAAATATAGTCAAAACTCCTGCTCTTATCAAGATAGTTTCTAAAAACCACCTCATCATCACCAAACTGCTCTGGGTCAGTTATCTGATATCTTTGCAAATTTATGCTCTATTTAAAGCTATATCTCTAATACTCTCTATAATATATTCAACATCATCATCACTTAATTCATGGTGAATAGGAATTGAGAGAGCTTGTTGATAGTTTAAAAGTGCATTTGGAAATGAGTTTACTTTTAAATCATATTTATTTTTATAATATGAGAAAAGGTGAAGAGGAATATAGAGTAACTCTGTTTCAATGCCTAAGTTAAAAAGTTCTTTTGCAAACCCATCTCTATTTTTATTAATATTTATTATAAATTTTGAGTATGAGGTACTTGAACTATATGGTAAAAAAGAGATATTGTTAAGGTCCTCTAAACCACTTATATACATTTTAGCAATTTCTCTTTTTCTATTAATTCTTTCAGATACAAGTTCCAATTTCTTAATAGAGTAGAGTAGAGAGAGTTTAGATGCTTCATATTGACAACCAGTATCTACCACATCATAGATGTAATTTTCAATATGGGTATCTTCATCATAAACTATACCGTGATTTTTAAGAAGATTTGCCCTTTCAAAAATATCTTCATTATCTGTTGCAAAAATACCTAAGTTAGAAATCTTGTCGTCTAATCCAAATATTCGAATATCAGCAATTCCATCAACTTTATCTCGATTTAAACCGATGGAGTTTGTTGCATCTTCAACTATGTATAAATCCCTATCACTAACTATTTTTTTAACTTCTTCTATGTCAATCATCTTTCCGTCTACATGAGACACAACAATAGCTTTAAGTTTTTTTGAAACATTTCTCTTAATTTCATCTCTTAATTGTGCGAAGTCTAAATTCATAGAGTCTTTTTCAATATCAATAAAGATTGGCTCAGCATCAAAATGTCTTACAACTTCAGGTATTGCTGGAGATGAGTTCACAGAACAGAGAACTTTATCACCTCTTTTTAAATTTATTGCACACATAGAGAGGTGTAAGGCTACTGTAAAATTTAAAGTTGGTAATATATATTCTGCTGACGCATAGTTTCCAAACTCTATTAAAAGCTCCTCTTCTAAATCATCATTAACCATCTCAAGGTTAATCTCTTCAATCTCTTTGCTAAAAAATTTTATCTCTCTTTTTTTCTTCATAAATCTCTCTCCTTAGAAATATCTAAAGAATTATATCTAAGCATAATAGATGGAAAATATCACTATTTCAGTTTTTATAAATACAATTACATAAAAAAGTTAGTTATGAAAAATGTTTTTAGATTTTTTCCACTTCTATTTCTTATATCTTGTGGAGAGACAAATTTAGATAAGTACGAAGAAGCTGAAACTGGTAGGACTATAAGTGAAAGTAGTGAGGAGAGTGAATACACAATTGTAGCTCCTCAAACACCACCATTTATAATATTCAATGGAGATTTAGGTGATATTGATGATTTCACTTATGAAGAAGATGTTCCATTTCCAACAACACCTATTGAAGAGCTTCCAGATATTTTTTAAAATGGTAGAATTGCCACAAAAATTGGTATTTAAAAAATGAAGTATGACTCGCACCAGTGGATTTCAATTTCAGATATGATGTCTGGATTGATGTTAGTTTTTCTATTTATTTCAGTTTTATATATGATAGAAATTGAGGAAGAGAAGAGGAAGATACAGAATATAGCTCTGGCTTATGAAGATAGTAAACTTGCTTTAAATAGAGCTTTACATGTAGAGTTTAAAGATGATTTAGAGAGATGGGACGCTGAGATACTTCCAAATAACACTATTCGATTTAAATCTCCAGACACTCTTTTCTATTCAGGTGAAAGTAAATTACAGCAGAGATTTCAAGATATATTAAATGATTTCTTTCCAAGATATGTTGGTATTGTTACTGATAGTAAATTTAGAGCTGAGATTGATGAGGTTCGAATTGAGGGACACACTTCAACTATTTGGGGTGGTGCTGACAACAGAAATGAGAGATATATTAAAAATGCAAAACTTTCTCAAGATAGAGCTTTTCAAGTTCTAAATTATTGTGTAGAACTCAATACTATTTATGATGAGATAGATTGGCTTATTGGAAAACTTAGAGCTAATGGACTCTCTTTTGCTAAACCAATTCTTGAAAATGGAATAGAGAATAAACAGCTCTCTCGTAGAGTTGAGTTTCGAGTTATTACAAAAACTGAAGAGAAGATATATGACATCTTAGAAACATTTCAGGAGTAGATATGTTTTATAAATCGGATATAAAATTTACAGACTTTTCAGAACTTGTAAATAGTGTAAGAGTCTTTACAAATAAAGAAGCCTTTGAAGAGAAGAGTGAATTGCATCATAGAAATATAGCTTTACAAGACCCAAAAAAACTTCTTCTTGACTCTGATGGTAGAATTTTATACAGATTATCAAATGGAGAAGAAGTCAAAATAGTTTTATATGTTGATTACCAACATTTTCAAAATAACTACTATCCACATGATACTCCAATTGAGAATTTAAATAGGTATCACTTCTACAATTGCCAAAATATTGAAGTTATTTACAGAAATGGGTATAGACCTAGTGGAACAACTCGAGAAGATGGTGCTTTTCCATAT
This sequence comes from Candidatus Thiovulum imperiosus, assembly GCA_024281175.1. Lineage (GTDB taxonomy): Bacteria > Campylobacterota > Campylobacteria > Campylobacterales > Thiovulaceae > Thiovulum_A > Thiovulum_A imperiosus. The sequence continues at coordinate 26,400 of JAMJTW010000010.1, read as the reverse complement.
AAATTTTTAGGTCAATTTGGAGAAGAGTTTTTTGCAACTCAACATCAACAACTTCTACCATGTGAGAAATGTTTAGATATTTTTAATAATCAGCATAAATCTAATTTGGGAATTTATCACTTTAAATTAGAGTATCTACAACTTTCGGAATAAAAGGAATTAAAATTAGAAATATATATTTTCTATCTATCTTAGCTATATTTTTTGTAATAGTAGTAGACCAGCTTATAAAATTTGCTTTTGTATACGGTTTTAGATACGAAACTGAGTGCTTCTCTCTTACTCTTGTATATAACAAAGGTGTGGCATTTTCTATGTTTGAGTTTCTGCAAGAGTATCTAAAATGGATACAGATAACTATTCTTGTTGGTATCGTGATTTATGTCATTAAATTTGAAAATAGAAACTTGCTCTTTCCAACAGCATTGATAGTTGGTGCGGGAATTTCAAATATTGCTGATAGATTTACTCATGGTGGAGTAGTAGACTATTTCTACTGGCATTGTGGTTTCGATTTTGCAATCTTTAACTTTGCAGATGTAGTTATAAATTTAGGAGTAACTCTCATCTTATATCTTGCATTTTTTGTAAATAGGGAAACAAAGTAGAGCTTAAAGAGTCTAAGAAAAGACTCTTCGGCTACTTAGAGAAATCTCCAATAGAGAAAACCTAAGCTAAAAAATATTAGAAATATGAGAGAAATCTTTGCATAGATATCGAGCCATTTTGGAGGTTGAAACTCTGTTGGCACTGTTTGGATAGCTTTATAATTTATATAAGCTAAAATTGGTGCTGTTACAAAAGACAGAGTTGTAGCTACATCTACCAAAAAAGCCATGCTCTTTACAAAATATCCCAAAAGTAAAACTGTTCCAAAAAGAAGAATCAGAAGCCAAAACCACTTTAAACTTATACCAAATAGTATTTTTGCTGTTGGTTCTAAAACTCTACTATAAGCGTCCAAACACATTAAAGTTGTACTGAACATTGTTGTAATAGAAGCAGTAGCAATTACATAAAATGCCCATGAACCGATAGAGTTTGTGTATAGCTCTATAAGTTGTCCTGCAAAAACAGTTCCTTTTGGAGAAAAGACCTCTCCACTATCAAACATTACAAAAGCACCTAAACTTAAAAACCCAACTGCAAGAAATGCTGTTCCAATAAATCCGACATTGAAATCAAAAAGAGCTTCCCGCATACCAACTCTTTTTCCACTCTCTACCTCTTTTGCATGAGACCAGAAAGAGTGCCAAACAGCTATATCAATTGGTGCAGGCATCCAACCAACAAAAGCGATAAGAAAAGCTAAATGAGAAGGATTTCCAATTTCAAAATCTCCAAAAGAGACTTTTTGCAAATCGAAGGAGCTGAAAAGTGCAATTAGCGTAGCTACTGAAAGAGAGAGAATGATAAATTTCATTAAAGCGTCTAAAATAGAGTAGCGACCAATTGAGATAATTGCAGTTGTAATAAGAAGCAGAGCTGTGGAAATTTGGAAAAGAGAGTAGTCTAAATCAAAAATATAGGCTATAAGACTTGCCGTAACTATTGTAACTGCTCCTTGAATTGTAAACATTGTAAGAATTGTGAAAATTCCATATAGGGCTACCGCCCACTTTCCAACTACATTGTAACCATGAATTAGGTGTTGTCCAGTTGCAGAAACATATCTTGGAGCGAATTCAAAAAATGGATATTTGATGAGGTTTGCAAAAATTAAAGCCCAAATTAGAGTGAAGCCAAATTCTGCTCCAGCTCTTGTGGACTGGACTAAATGAGAAACTCCAATAGCAGCACCTGCCCAGAGAAGACCTGGACCTAGTAGAGTTAGGTAGTTCACAGTTTAAAAAACTCTTCTGCTTTTTTTGCTTCTGCTACTCCAGTAAATGTGAGAGTTTCTCCAGAGAGAAGAGAGCTGTTTTGTAACTCTTTTAAAATTTTTTCAGCTTCTTCAACTTTCATCGCCCCGCTCTCATCGAGCTTGGCAACTACTTCTTTTATCGTTTCATCTCTCTCTTTTTTATAGATTGATAAGAGAATGAGATTTCTTAGAATATCATCAGATGATTTCATTTTCTATCTGTTTTTCTCTCTCATCTATAATTTTATTTAATGTTTCAAACACAAGAGAAGTTGAACTTTCCAACTCTCTAGCAAGAGATAGAAACTGTCTATTTGGTTTACCCTCTTTTGTGAGTTCAGAAATTTTTTCAAGAATATCATGCTGTTGTCTATGTGGAGACTCTAATCTTGAAAATGATGTTGATTTTGAAAACTCTTTTCTTGTTGAGTCACTATTCATCCAAGTTCCAAGTGTACAGTGAGAGAATGTTTCAATATGTTTCATATGAGAGTGTCCATACATAGCTTGGTAGGCGAATATTTTGTATTGAATATGTTCTACTTTTACTAATCCTGAAACTATCTGATTTCTAACAATATTTTGAGTCTCTGCTATCTCTGTTGCATAATTTATTGCTGTTCCAAGAACTTCATCTAACTTATGAACTTTTTCTGTTGCCATCTCCATATTTTCAAGCATACTTTCAGATTTCATAGTTATATCTTGAATTTCTTGTTGGATAGCTTGAATTACAATTGATATTTCTCCAATCGCTTTTTGAGTTCTATCAGCGAGTTTTCGAACCTCATCAGCAACAACTGCGAAACCTCGACCATGTTCACCAGCTCTTGCCGCTTCAATAGCTGCATTAAGTGCAAGTAAGTTTGTCTGTTCAGCAATATCTTTAATTAGAGAAATTATAGAGTTTATCTCCGTCGCTCTTGAAGAGAGAGACTCGATTGAGCTATTAGAGTCATTTGAAAGCTCAACTAAATCTGACATATTAGTTGTTATCTGCTCAATATTATCACTTGCATCAATTGCACTATCTTTAATACTTAACGCCTCGTTTAAAACTTGAGAAGATTTATCAACTGAGTCGTCAAATTGGTCTTTCATATCTGAGAGAGTCTCGTTTACACTGAAATTCTGGTTTTCAATTAAAGATACCATAATATCGTTATAAGAGTCCCCTTTGGAGTTGAGCCGTTTCTCTAATCGCTCATTCTCCCCATGGAGTCTTACAACTTCTTCTTCAGTAGTTTTTAATTTATGTTTTAAACTCTCATTTTCACGAATTAACTCTTCAAGATTTATGCTTGAGTTTGAGCCAAATAGAGCCATCTACCTTTCCTTTACAAATAGAGAAATTAAGATTGTAAAATCTTATCTTTACCAATTATAACAAAAAAAATAGCTTCAATAATCTATCTCAATTCCACACTTGAAACTATTGAATTCAATTCTCCAACTTTCCCATTTGTTGCTACAATTACTCTATCTACTTCAATTTTATACTTTTCTCCACTATGGTTTCGTATCTCTCCACCAGCTTCCTCTACTAAAAGAATTCCAGCAGATACATCCCAAGGCTGTAAATTTAATTCATAATATCCATCAAAAGTACCTTTTGAGAGATAAGCCAAATCTAGTGAAGCAGAACCATATCTTCGAACATCTCGACACTTTGGAAGAATTTCAGAAAAGACTTTTACAGTCCACTCATAATCATCACCTTTTTCAACTTTCGTGTATGGAAAACCAGTGGAGATTAGTCCATCTTGAAGAGAGTCTCTACTTGAAACAGAAATCTTTTTTCCATTTAGAAATGCACCACTATTTCGTTTTGCATAAAATAGCTCATCTAAAATTGGATTGTAAACAACTCCTTCCAGCGGTTCTCCATCTTCCCAAATTCCAATAGATATTGCAACAAAGGGTAGTGAGTGAACAAAGTTTGTTGTTCCATCAATTGGGTCTATGTAAATCTTTTTTGAAGCTGTGCCAAAACTTTCTGATGAGGTCTCCTCTCCAACTATCTCAAAATCTGGATAGAGTTTCTGAACTCTACTTTTTAAAAAAAGCTCAACCTCTAAATCAAACTTTGTAACTAAATCAACTCTGCTCTTGAAATCGATATCTTTCTCTTCTGAAAATCCTCTTTTTATAATCTCTCCAGCTTCTCTAACTATCTTTTCAAACTCTCTGTTCATATCAACTCCTCTTTTGCAATTGTAACTTTTCTGAACTAACCAAATAGCTTTAGGTAAAACACTCTGCTCAGAGAGGGAATTTACTCTAAATCTCGGACACATCGAACAGAGTAGTCATTGCTTTTTCTACTCCAACTGCTACTTCCATATTCAAAAACAGCAATCCAAGAGTCTTTTTTATCACGAGGTGTTGCCGACCAAAAGAAAGAAGCTCCTATTTTGTAAAAGTTCTCATTTACACGAAACTTACTACCTTTCTGGTCTGTGGTAGAGTAGAGTTCCTCAATTGTTGGAAGTCTCCAATCACTTTTTGAGTCTCAAACTAGATTTTCGCAATAGGAAATTGCTTCCCCCCACTCCATATCTTCTGACTCTATATCTGCCCAAGCTAAACCATTTCTTTCATCAAAAACAGTATCATCTTTTCGATAGAAATCGATTTTGTAAAAACTCTCTCCTCGAACACATCGAGTGTGAAAAACGTCACTTTTTAATCTCCTTAAATCGAGACCGTTACTAAAATCTGTTACCCATATTTTCCCTTTTTCCCAAGAGACCTCATCACTACTCCAATAGATTGAATTGGAACTGTTTTGAAAAGTTGAATTTATAGCAGGGAGATTTCCACTTCTTTCTGCCAAATACCAAAGCTCTTTTCTATTTGGAAGTCTCCAATCACTTTTTGAGTCCAAAACCAGATTTTCACAATAGGTTTCTGCTCTAGAGAAATCTAACTTTGCATCTTGGGAGTCGTCCCACTCCAAACCATATCCATCAGAAACCACTCCATTTGAATTTCTACTATATTTTCTAGGATACTTTAAAAACGCTTTTGCCTCTCTTCTCTCTTTTGTAAAATCTATCACAAATTCAGATTTGTAAAGGATATTTTTATAAATCTGTTCTGCTCCAACAATTGAGAGATTTCCCTCTTTTTCAGAAAAAAGAATGTTGAGATTCTCTACATTTTCTCGAAACTCTTTTGCGACAGAAATTGGAACTGGAAAAGAGAAAGAGATGTTGTAATTCATCAAAACTAAAAACTCCTCTCTATCAGCATCGTAACTCATTGAAAGAATTTTCTGTTCTCCTAACCAAGAGTTTAAAATATCATTTTGATTTGCTTGAATTCTCTTTTGAAAATCAACAGTTTTTTCAAATTCACCTTGAACTAAAGATTTCTGAATTGCTGATAGAAAAGTCTCTTCAGAACCCAAATCTCCAAAATCTTTGAACTCTTTTCCACTCCAAACTAGATATTCTCTTAAAAGTTCTTTCTCAACTCTTTCAGCTTCCAGTTTTGCAAGTCTCTCTATTTCTAATCTCTTCTCTTCAGCCTCTTTTCGCTCTCTTTCAACCTCATCATATTTTTGCAAAGTCGCATTTAGAATCTCAAGTTCTTTTTGGAATCTAACCTTTTCGGAATTTAGAATCTCAAGTTCTTTTTGAAACTCATTTTCCAACTCCTCTTTTTGGGCTACAAAATTCTTTTCAAATTCTGTTTCCAATGTTTCCTGAAGTTCTCTTTTCTCTTTTTGGAACTTCTTTTCTAGTTCCTCTTTCTCTTTTTGGAACTCTTTTTCTAGTTCCTCTTTTTCGATTTCAAAGTTCTTTTGAAGTGACCACTCTCTAGCTTCCAACTTCTTTTGTAACTCTTTTTGAACTCTCTCTTTTTCAATCTTTTCAGCTTCCAGTTTCGCAATTCGTTCCTGCTCAACTCTTTCAGCTTCTAATTTCTCTGCTTTCGCCTTTGGTTCTTCCTCTTCATTTAGAAAAGCACTATCTATATCTTCAATATCTTGGAGAATTTGCGAAATCTCTTTATCGAGGTTTTGAACAAAAGCGTTCATATCTTCATCAACATAACCAGCGTTATTTATAATTTTGTGGGAGATATAGAGATTTTCACTCTTATCTCTTCTAGTTTTGATTTCAGAGTTTTCTCTATCTCTCTCCATCGAATTAGAAAAGGATTTATGCGGTTCTCTTGATTAAAATCGCAATAATCACAAGATTATTGTTATGATTAAGGGTCAAGCTCCCTAATAAAATTTTTATTGTGGATTATTTTAAAGAAGTTCCACAACTTCTAAAATACTGCAATCTTGGATTTCTATTTCAGCAATGAAATTATTCCAAAATATTTAATTTCTTGCAAACTTAAGTTTTGAATCTAATTTACAAAAATGAAGTAATTAAGGGGATTTTCACTAATTTTATTGCGATTATTGTAAATTTATTCAACTGCTACAAGCAGACCTAAAACAAAATTCTTCATTTTTTACCTTTTTTAGAATTATACAAAATGGGGAATAATCAAATAGCTTTATGGAAATCAGTTTTATGGTAGAATTCCCTAAATCAAGTAGAAACACGGAATTTCTATTTGAAAACTTGACTTAAGGACACAAAAAATGAACGAGAATTATAACACATCTTTGTTTGAAATGGTAGAGGGTGAACTTAGAATTTCTCATCTTGTAATTGCTAGTATAATAAATAGCCAACCAGCTTCAGTTAGCAAACTAATTACGAATTATAGTGAAGAGTTAAGCAATTTAGGAAAGATACCATCGAAAAAATCTAAGAAAAAAGTATATTTTCTTAATAGAAAACAGTTGGGTTTTCTGTTTTACATTATAAAAATGCCATCTGCTAACTTATTTATATTAGCTATAAAATTCCAGGACTCTTTTAAAGCGATAGAGGAATTTTCCAAAGAAGATAATGTCGATACAAGAAAAGGTTTTGTTTATGTTGCTGAATTTGATAATGGAAATTTGAAAGTTGGACATTCAATAAATCCTACTCAGAGATTAAGAAATTTAGAGACTCAATCTGGCAACAATATTATTAAATACTCTCTTTTTGAATTTCAAACCAAAAATGAGAGTTTAAAAGCTGAAACAGATCTTTTGCGAAACTTGAAAGAGTGGCGAATAATTGGAGAATATATTGGTAGAAGCTATGAATATGTAGTTGAAACTGCGAAGAAAATTTTAAAGGTTTTCAACTATATGGAGAAGATTTTTCTCTTTTACAACTACTCAACTTTGCGAACATATTTTCAAAAGCAAAAACTGATAAGATAAGACCTCGTTTACAAATTAGAAAGAAGAGAAATTGGGATTGACCAAATAGAGTATTTTTACGATTTAATAATCTATATTACGATAAGTTTCTAAGATTTCTCAATCGCTATGCTCATGTCGAAATGACAAGAGTGGCATAAGCCTATTTCGTCACCCCGAGAAATTGGAAAGTTATAGAAAAAGGGAAAAATTTTAGAAAAGTAATAGAAGAGTCTTTTTCTTAGACTCTTCGTCTCCAAGTTTTAAAGCATCATTCCTCTAATGACAAAGAAGATGAAAGCTGAGATTAGAGCAGCCATTGGAACAGTAATAATCCAAGCTGATACAATCTTTTTAACAAATCCTCTTTGAACATAGTTCTCTTCATTTAATTCATCAATAGCTTTTTTAGACTCAGAAACAATAGCTTCACTTTTTTGAATTGCACTTTGAGTATCTGCAATCTCTTTGTACTCTTTCTTTTCACTACTTTCTAAATTTCTTAAAGTATCCTGAAGAGAGTTCAATTTCTCTGTTTCACTATTTAAAATATTCTGCTCTTTTGCAAAAAGCTCATTCCTATTTTTATGTCGAAGATACTCTCTTAAGAAACCAACTCCAAAAACACCACCAACAGCGATATGAGTTGTAGAAACAGGCAGTCCTAACTGACTTGCAACAATTACGGTAAGAGCAGCAGCCATTGCAATTGAGTAAGCTCGAACTGCATCTAACTCTGTAATTTCATGACCAACTGTTTTAATAAGTCTTGGACCATAAAGAAGTAGACCAACAGCAATACCTAAAGCTCCAACAAGCATTATCCAGAATGGTATAGATACTTTTCCTGAAGATGACATCGCACCTGATACAACTGTATCGTAAATACCTGCAAGAGGACCAACAGCATTTGCAACATCATTTGCACCATGAGAGAATGAGAGAAGTGCTGCGGCGAAAATGAGAGGAATTGTAAAGAGTGTATTTACAGCATTTCGACTATTTTCCAACTTATTTACAGCTTTCACAATTAGAGGTCTTACTATGAAATAGACAATTCCTGCAACCATTAGACCAACAATTGCAGCAATTAAGAATGATGGCTTTTTCTCATCTGGTAAAAATGTAAAAGTATCAACAATTTGAGGCCAAACTTTTTTAAGTCCCTTTATTACAAGATATGTTCCAAATGCCCAAGCCATTATAGAAACTAGAAATGGAACTACCTTTTTCGAAGCCTCAAGTTTGTCCTCTTTATAAAGAATTGTTACTTTAATTACATATAAGAAAAGAGCAGCAATTAGACCACCAATGAGAGGTGAAACAACCCAAGAGAGTGCAATTTGTCCCATTGTTCCCCATGAAACAATACTAAATCCAGCAGCAGCAATTCCACCACCCATAACACCACCAACAATAGAGTGAGTTGTTGATACAGGAGCTTTTAGATATGTTGCCAAATTTAGCCAAAGAGCAGCAGCAAGAAGAGCTGAAGTCATTGCCCAAACAAATTCATCAGATGAAACAAACATTGTTGGGTCAATTATCTTCTTCTTGATTGTTCCAATAACATCTCCACCAGCAATCAAAGCACCACCAGCTTCAAAGAAAGCAGCAATTAGAATTGCTGTTCCAAGTGTCATAACTCCAGCACCAACCGCTGGACCAACATTATTAGCTACATCATTTGCACCAATATTGATTGCCATATAAGCACCAAATACAGCAGCAGTGATTAGAAAGAGATGGTTCTCAATTTCTCCAAATTGAGCAAGTCCCCACCACATAACTAACATGATAAAGAGAAATGCTAACCCCATTCTTAGAAGCTCATTTTGAGCCTTTATAGCTTTTTTACCCATATTAAATCCTTTTTAATTTTTTAGAAAAACCACTGAGTTGTTAATTTAACTCTACTATCAGTTTTGTCGCCAATCTTTTCATCATACTCATCAACTTGATAAGTTAGACCAACTTTAGTTGTATATCCTCTCAAATACCAGTTTGCACCAACAAGTGTTGAAGTAAAGTCATATCCATCTTCATCTTCCCATTTATTCCAGTTTTCATATCGCACATAAGGAGCGATGTTGTTTGGTAGAAGATACTCTGCAACTACATAATACCCTTCTGATGTTCCAGTCTCATCACTACCCCACTCATTGACAACTCCATCAAATTGGAAATATTCAGCACCAAAGAACAGACCTTTGTAGTGAGCGGAAACATCTATATTCAGAAGTTCATGGTCAATAGTTTGAGAAACTCCATCATGTTCAATGTTAATTTCAGGACTATTCCAGTATGCAGCACCAATTGAGAAGTGTTGTCCCTCACCAAAGTAAGTTTCTGTCTTCTTTTTCTCTTCCCAACCATCTATTGGAGAAAATATGATTTTACCACCATAGAAAAAGCTCTCTTGAGTTAAATCACCATCAAAACTACTTCCTTTAGAGTCTTTCAACTTTCCAGAATAAACACCATCTCCAAATGCGACTTGGTAATGAATTTTCTTGTCCCAATCACCATACATCTGTGCGTTTGTTCCTCGTCTGTTGTGAGTAATATACTGAGCAGCCTCATCAGCAACAGCAGGTCTATCATAGTGGATTACATAAGCAGATTTAACTGTTTCAGTTCTGGAAACATCAATCTTCCCTCTATAAAGTTTGAAATTTACAAGAGATGTATCAAAAGGTTTTTTAATTTTTAAGTAGGCATCACCAACATTGAACTCTTGTTCACCTTTATCTTGATAGTTGGCTTTATCGTTTCTGATATCCATTGTGAAAGAGGTATATTTATCGAACCCTGTTGTAATCTCAAATCGAGTTCTTCTTAAATAGGCGTCCATATATGTCTCATCACTTTTTGAAGCGTCTTCATAGTCAATTTCTCGACTCTCAAATGTACTCTGAATTCTTGCACCTATCTTGACATACATTCCATCACTATCTTCAGCTTTGATTTTAAAGTTTGGACCAGTATATTTTCCTAAAGCAAACTCAGGAGACTTTTGATTGATAACAGTTGTAACTTCAGCAAAAGCAACAGTAGAGAGCAATGATATTGTAACTGGAAGTGGTAATTTCATAATTTTTCTTTGCAAAATAATTTTTAGAGAAAATATTCTAAATTCAATTTATTACAAATTGATAACATTTTAAATATCTATAATAAATTTAAATATCTGCAAAAGATGACTTTCGGCTGAAATTCTAAATAAGATTTATTACAAATTGATAACTAAATAGGCTTCTGCCTCTCTTGTCATTTAGTGAAACTTCGTTTTCGAAATGAACGAAGCGATACAGAAATCTTGAAAATTTATCCTTAAAGGGTTCGAAATGACATAGAAGCCATTTCTCAAAAACCAGTTATAGTTATAGTTTTAGGAGAAAAAATGGATTTATACGAAAAGATTTCCAAAGAGAAATTTGTAATTGCTGGACCATGTATTATTGAAAATGAAGTTATGGTGATGAGGTTGGCTGAAAAGATAAAAGCTCTTGCCGTAGAGAGAAATCTACCATACATTTTCAAAGCCTCTTTTGATAAAGCTAATAGAACTTCACTCTCCTCTTTTCGAGGTTTTGGAATGGCAGAGGGACTTCGAATTTTAGAAAAAGTGAAAAGAGAGTTTGAACTTCCTATCACAACAGATATTCATGAAAGCTATCAAGCAGAACCTGTTTCTGAAATTGCTGATATTTTGCAAATTCCTGCTTTTCTCTCAAGACAGACAGATTTACTTGTTAGCAGTGCAAAAACTGGAAAAATTATAAATATTAAAAAAGCTCAATTTCTCTCTGGAAAAGATATGAAGTTTCCTGCTCAAAAAGTTCTGGACTCTGGAAATGAGAAAATACTTCTTACAGAGAGAGGAAATATGTTTGGATATGGAAATCTTGTTGTCGATTTTCGAAACCTCATCGACATGATGGAACTCGGTTTTCCTGTTGTTATGGATATTACTCACTCAACTCAAAGACCTGGTGGTCTTGATGGGAAAAGTGGTGGTGATAGAAAATATGCTCCATATATTACAAAACTTGCAAACTCTATTGGTGTCAATGGCTTCTTTTTCGAAGTTCATGAAAATCCTGAAGAGGCTCTCTCTGATGGCCCAAATATGATTTATCTACAAAAATTCCCTGAAATATTGGATATTTTATAAATGGCAAAAAAGAGAAAAATATCTTATGAGTGTCAGCACTGTGGATATCAATCTCTACAATATCTTGGAAAGTGTCCCTCTTGTAAAGAGTGGGACAGCTTTTTAGAAGTTGCTGAAGAGAAAAAGAGCAGTGTTGGAATTGGAAAAGGTGCGGTTTCAAATAGTGATGTTATCTCTATTCTTGATGTTGAAGTTGAAGAGTTAGAGAGAGTCTCTACTAAAAATTCTGAACTCGATTTAGTTCTTGGTGGTGGTGTTGTTAAAGGTTCTCTAATTCTAATTGGTGGTAGTCCTGGAGTTGGAAAATCGACACTACTTTTAAAAGTTGCTGGAAATCTATCCGAAGACAGCAAAGTTCTCTATGTTAGTGGTGAAGAGTCTCTTTCTCAAATCAAAATTCGAGCCGATAGATTAAGTGTAGAAAATAGAGATTTATATCTCTACTCTGAAATTGAGTTTGAGAAGATTTTAGAGAAAGTTGAAAATGAAACCTACTCAACTCTTATCATAGACTCAATTCAAACTCTTTTCACATCTTCTCACACCTCATCACCAGGTAGTGTAACTCAAGTTCGAGCTGTTACTTTCGAACTTATGAGACTTGCCAAAAGTAGAGGAATTTCCATTTTCATAATTGGACATATTACAAAAGATGGTTCGATTGCTGGACCAAGAGTTTTAGAACATATGGTTGATGTTGTTCTCTATTTTGAAGGTGAAATGAGTAGTGAGCTTCGAATTCTTCGAGGTTTTAAAAATCGTTTTGGAAATACAAGTGAAATTGGAATTTTTGAAATGGGTAGAGATGGCTTGAAAAGTGCCAAAGAGATAGCCTCTAAATTTTTCTCCCGTTCAAAACCGCAATCTGGTTCAGCACTCACTGTAATTATGGAGGGAAGTCGTCCTATCATTTTAGAGGTTCAAGCTCTTGTAAGTGAAAGCTACAATCCAAATTCTAAAAGAAGTGTGAATGGTTTCGACTTAAATCGACTAAATATGTTACTTGCTCTACTTGAAAAGAAGTTGGAACTACCTCTAAATCAGTATGATGTTTTTGTAAATATTACAGGTGGAATACGAGTTTCCGAAACAGCTTCAGACTTAGCAATCATCGCCTCTATTCTCTCATCTTTTAGAAACCGTCCTCTTTCCAAAGAGACTCTTTTTATTGGTGAAGTCTCTCTAATTGGTGATATTCGAGAGGTTTACTCAATGGATAGTCGACTTCGAGAAGCAATTTCTCAAGGAATTAAGAAAGTAATTCTTCCAAAAAAAATACCAGATTTGGAAATAGAGAGTTTTGAAGTTGATGAGGTATCGAAAATTATAGAGTGGATGTAAGTTGAAGGGAGTGACCAAATAGAGTATTTTTACGCTTTAACAACCTATCTGTCATTTCGAACCCTTTTGGGTGAGAAATCTTTTATTTAGTAAAACGATAAGTTTCCAAGATTTCTCAATCACTTCGTTCATGTCGAAATGACAAGAGAGGTAGAAACCACTCCCAAATAGAAGAGTTGAAAGACTCTTTACAGTTTCAAGCTGTATGAGTCTTTAAATAGGTCTTGTAGCTCTTCACTTTCACTACTATTCTTTCTATTTTTATTTGCAGAGAGTTCATCTGGAATTTTGATATCAAACTCCTCTTCAGCTTTCTGTGAAATTTTACGAACTTCTGGAGTTTCAAACTCCTCATTTTTTACAAGCTCTTTATCAAGAAGAGTAACATTTCCACTACCATTTTCAAGCATAATATATCGAACTTTTCCTATTTGAAGAACTGCAATTCGTCCCAATTCTGTATCCTCTTCAAAGATAACCGAAGTCTGTTTTGATATTGGTTCAGGCTCATAAGATTGTGGAGATTGGTAACTCTCTTGAGCTCCAAATGGAAAATTATCTCCCATATTACTCTGAATTTTCTTTTTCTTTTGAGGTCTCTTTTTAAAATCAAAATCTGGTGGTTCTATTTTTTGAAGCAGAGATGAGTTACTTCGCTCATTTTTTAAGAGTAAATCCATTTCACTCAGAGAGTCATCATCAACCTCTTTGCTCTTTTTACTCTCAATTCTCTTTTTCAAAATAAATAAGATAATAACAACTCCTAAAAGTGATACCAGAGTTAAAATATATCCACCAGAAACGGAGTCAAAAGCTGATTTTCCACCAGGAACAATCTCATCTTCATCAACTTTAGGAGTTGTTTTATCACTTTTGGAAACTCTTAAAAGAATACCAAAACCGTCATCTATCTGTTTGTATGCTATGTTCACTGCTGAATTCAGATAGAGGAGAATTTCAACTCTAGTATCATATGATACAAAATCCACAGTTTCCAAAATACGGCTATCAAGAAGCTCTTTTTTATGGTCTTGGTCTATTAGAGCATCATTCAAAATTACCTTTTTAACATTGTTTACACTCTTTCTTGAAACCATTCCATCATATCTCTCATCAAACGAGATAATCAAATCAACTTTACTCTCTGTTGGCTGAACATCTAAATTTATAATTTTTGGAAATGCCCACAAAAAGGGGGAAAGAAAAAAGGAGAAAAGAAGCAGTCGCATTTAGTTATCTCCTCTGCTCTTTTGATATATGATAGATAACACCATTTGCATCAAGTACCTCATTCATTCTTATCGCTAGGTTCTTCTCATAAACCATAACTTCTCCTCTACCAATAATTCTCTTATTTACATAAACCTCAACTGACTCACCAGCAGGTTTCTCTAAATCTATAATTGAACCTTTATGAAGATTTAATATCTCTCTCAAAGATAGGTTGGTCTCCCCTAAATTTGCTGAAAAAACAATTTTCATATCAAGAAAACCGTCATATTTCATCCATTTAGCACTATTTTTTATTATGGAGTCTATCTGTTCTTTTGTTATGCTTCTCTCTAATTCAAGAGCTTCTTCATTTTCGTCCTGTCTTTTCTTTTTCTCATTTTCGAGTAACTCTTCCACTTAACTTACATCCCCTCTTTTGTCTCTCTACTTAAAAGAAACCATATATTGTTATCATTATTGAATTTGAATATTATCTGATTTGGCTCTTTTTTGATATCTTCAACTGTTAAACTATCTTCATTTTTTGGAATTGATAATTTTATGTTCTCTCGCTTAACAGACTCCATAAGAACTTTTGTATTTCCAACAATCTGATTTGAGACTTCATTGCACATATCTTTCATTGTTAGTTCATCTGGTTCATCTTCGAGCAATAGAACAGAACAGACCTCTTGTAGTAGTTTTTCACTATAAACCAATTTAAAAAAGTGAGTCTCTTCTTTTGTATGAGAAGTAAGTTTAATGCTTGAGATATAATATTTACTATCAATTAGCTCCGTTTTAAACGGTTGTGGAGTAAGTTCTATTTGACCAACAAACATATTTCTTATGGCTCTGATTACAATTACTTTCATTTATCACTCCAAATGAATTTACGATAATTCTAACAAAATTAGTAGAAATTTTTGCAAAATAATTTAACCTCTTGAGATTTCACCCAAATTCCAAATCGGTAAAAATATCCCTAAGGCAAGGGTTGTTACCAATGCTCCCATAAAAAATAGAATTACTGGTTCAATTAGTGAATTCATATTTTCTATGATTGCATCAAATTTTCTCTTATAGTAATCAGAGATATTTCCCAACATTTTTTGCAACTCTCCACTACTCTCACCTGTATAAATCATCTGAATTACCATGTTATCAAATATATTTGTGTGTTGAAAACTTTTGTATAACGGTTCACCTCGATTTATATCATTATAACTTCTCAAAAACTTCTCTTTTAAAACTCTATTTTCAACCATTGAAATTGATATTTCAAGAGCTTCAAAAACTGAAATTCCTGAACTAAGAAGCTCTGAAAATACTACGGTAAAACGGTTTAAAGTTGAGTAAAGAGTTATATCTTTAATTATATAAGTTTTCAAAAGTGTAAAGTGGTATAGATATAGAAACTTTTTAGAGTTTTTCAGAGCATGTTTGAAAGATAGAGAGAGTAGAATAGTTCCAAAAAAGAGATAGAGACCATATTCACTAAAAAACTTTTCAGCTCCAAGAAGAATTTGTGTCATAAGTGGAAGTTCGGAATTGAATTTTGCAAAAATAGACTCAAATTGCGGAATGACATAATTTATAATTACAATTATGGCTATCACCATCGCAATTAGGACATTTCTTGGATAGCTCATCGCCTTTTTCACTTTTGTTCTATTGTCTCGCATCTCTTCCAACATTCCAACCAGTTTGAAAAGAGCTTTTGCACTATCTCCAGTCTTATCCCCAAGTTTTATCATTGTAATTGTTAAATTTCCAAAGATATTCTCATATTTTGAAAATGCTTCTGAAAGAGATTCTCCATTATTTATATCTTTTAAAATTGAATCGATGATGTTTTGCAAGTTTCGATTCTCAACACTTTTTCTAATTTCACGAAGAGAATCGAGAATTGAGATTCCAGCATCACTCATAACTGCTAATTGATGAAGAAAAAATATCTTAGATTCTTCATCAACACTATTGAGTTGTAAAAAGTCTGCTATCTGATTTTGAATATTTTCGAGAGTGCTTCCACTTGTTGGTTTTGAGGTCTCCTTAATTAGTAGAATTTTACACTTTGGGTATTGTGAAAATACCATTGTGTAGAGTTCCTGTTTAGAAGGTGCTTCTAAAATAAGTTTCTCTTTTTTTCCACGATAGAGAATTTCAAGTTTGTAGTAGTGCATTACTGAAATTTGATGGAGAAGTTTGCACCATCACCCTTATTTGAAACTTCTAACTTTCCATTCATACTATTTTCCATTATCATTCTGCTCATATAGAGACCGATACCAGTTCCTTTACCTTCCTCTTTGGTTGTAAAATAGGGTTCAAAGATATCATGAATTATCTCATCAGGAATTCCACCACCATTATCTCGAATTGTTACTTCACCATCTTGAAATCTTATATCTATTCTTGGATTTGAAATTCCTCTCTCTAAAAATACATCTTTTGCATTGCTGATGAGGTTGAGAACAACTTGTTGGTACTCATTTTTAAGACCATAAGAGTCAAATTCATCTCCAGAAATATTTAATTTTATGTTATTGTTTTTAAGTTGTGCTGACTGCATCTCTAAAACAGAAAGAGTAGCTTCTTTCACTCTAAAATCTCTTCTCTCCTTATCAACTCTAAAGAAGTTTCTAAAGTTATCAATAGTTTGACTCATGAAACTTATGGTATTTTTATTCTCTTCAATAAAACTATCTACAAACTCTTTATCTTCCAAATTTCCATCAAGATAATCAAATTCTAAATTTTGAATAGTTGCACTTAAAACATTTAAAGGTTGTCTCCATTGATGAGCAATAGCACCAATCATCTCTCCCATTTGAGCCAATTTGGATTGTCTCTGAAGAGTTTGAAGCTGTTTCATATTCTCTTCCAAAGCTATCTCTATTCTCTCTTCAAGGTTTTGATTTAACTCTTCCAATTTTTGAGTCTTCTTCTCAACTTCAAGTTCTAAATTTCGATTTAGCTCTTCCAGTTTCAACTTAGCTGTTAAATCTTTTCGAAGACCAGTATATGAGACAATTTTCCCATCTTTATCAAAATTTGGATAGATGAATAGTTCAGTTATAAAACTATTTCCCTCTTTGCCAATATTGTTTAAGACTCCTTTAAAAGTCTCACCACTTTTTATAATTCGCCACATATCATCAAAAAACTCTTTTGGAGTATCTGAAGCTCTTGTAATATTGTGAGGTTTTCCAATTAGCTCTTCTCGACTATATCCACTCAAATTACAAAACTCATCAGAAGCCTCTATAATTTTTCCACGAGGGTCTGTTGTTGTCATAAGAATATAAGAACTAATAGTCTGTTCAAGCTCTTTCAACTTCGAGTTTCTAATTTCTAACCTATCTCTCAAATCACTATTTTTTCTATTTAAATTTCTAGTATTTTCAGCTATTAACTTACTTGTTGGAATGAAAATAGTAAATACAAGTAGTAGTAGGGTTAAAAGAATTCCTGCAAATAAAGCTATCTCTATATATCTAAGATTTTTTAAATCACTTCTATAATGTTTTTCATGTAACATTACAGCTCTATTCAATTTTACAAGAAGCTCTTGAGATTTCTGATAATAAAGATAATCTTTTAAACCAGTATCTAAAAAATATTTTAGAGCATTTACAAAATCTTCAACTTCGCTCTTTAAATTCTCTTTAAAATAGATATTTTCTAACTCTTTAGTAAGATGATTTGATACTAAAAAGTTATTTGACTCTTTCATAATATCTATTATATTTCTAATCTGTTCTAAGTTTTCTCTTTTCCCATTCTCAAAATATCTATAAAGCAGAAGAATAGATTTTTGAGAAATCATTCTCTGTTTTCCACTCTTGTTTATAATTTCACCATGTTTGTTTAAAATATCTAACTTGTAATTATCAATTAGAAAATTCATAATTGCAAAAACTGTCAAAATCAATACTGCTAATATATATCTATTTTTCAAAGAAAGAATATGGTTGCTTTCAATATCCAACTTAAAGTATCCCATTTTCAAAGTGTAATAAGTATTATACTCTCTTCATAGCAATATAAGAGGGACTGGCTAAATAGCTACACAAGGATTTCTCGAGTAGCTCAAAAGAACTACGATTTTTGTAGAATTTCAAGAAAGAGAATTTTTGAATATCTACATATTAGACACATTTGCATTTCTATTTAAAAGCTATTATGCACTACCACCATTAGAAAATAGAGATGGATTTCCAACTGGATTGCTAACAGGTTTTATAAAAACGCTACTCTCTTTTGAAAAGAAGTTTGAACTCTCAAATCTGATTTTTGCACTCGAGGGAGATAGGAATTTCAGAAAAGAGATTTCAGAAGAGTATAAATCAAATCGGGGTGAAGCTCCTGATGATTTCAAACTTCAAACCGCACTTATTTTAGATTGGATTTCTAAAATGGGATTTACAACTTTTCAACATCCAGAGTATGAAGCTGACGATATTATCGCTTCTCTCTCAAGAAGATTTGAGAAAGAGGGAAACAGAGTCTATATCCTCTCTTATGATAAAGATTTCAACCAACTAATTTCTGAAAACATCTCTATTCTTCATCCAGAAAAGATGAAAGTTCTTACAGCAGAAGATGTGCAAAAGAAATTTGGAGTTTTGCCAGAGAAGTTCATCGATTTTCAAGCTCTTGTTGGTGACACTATCGACAATGTTTCTGGAGTAAAAGGCATTGGAAAAGTTACAGCTTCTAAACTACTAAATGAGTTTCAAAATTTAGAAGAGATTTATGAGAATCTCGAAAAAATTTCAAACTCAATTCGTAAGAAATTGGAAATTGGAAAAGAAGATGCTTTTAAATCGAGAGAGATGGTTACTCTACATACAGGAATTCAAGTTGGAGTTTCAGATTTTCAAAACAGAAAGAGTTCACCTTTCTTAGAAGTTGTTGATGATTTTGTGAAATATGAGATTTCAGCTCCAATTCAGAAACTTCTGAAAAATGGAGAGATTTCAAAAGAGTATTTAGATGAAAAAGAGAATCAGAACTTTGAATTTGAGGTAAAAACTATTTTGGATTTTGAGGAACTTTCAGAAATCCTTTCAAAAATTCCAGACGATACTGTTGTTGCATTTGATACGGAGACAACTGGAGTAGACCCATTTCGAGACGACCTCATCGGCTTCTCTTTCTCTTTTGAGGAAAATAACGGTTTTTATGTTCCTTTAAAACATAACTATCTTGGAGTTCCAGTGCAGATGAGGTTGGAAGAAGTTCCAATTTCTGAGTTTTTGAGATTCAATTTAGTTGGACACAATTTCAAATTCGACTCTCATATCATCTTCGGAGCTTTTGGAGTTGAGCTTTTCCCAATTTCCGATACGATGGTTTTAGCTTGGCTGGAAGATAGTAGAGAAAAGCTCTCTCTTGACAATTTAGCTTATAAGAAGCTCAAGCACAAAATGGTGAAATTCAAAGATGTTGTTCCAAAAGGTGGAAGTTTTGGTGATGTAGAACTTGAGAGTGCCTCTTTCTATGCAGTTGAAGATGCCGTAGCCACTTTACGACTCTGGAAACTCTTTTCTAAAAGCGACCGCAGAGAATTTGAAGAGGAGTTTTTGAAAGTTCTAATTTCGATGGAGAGAGAGGGTATTGCCGTAGATTTGGAATATCTCAAAAGCTATGAAGAGAAGTTAGAAAAGAAAATTGAGAAAGTTTTAGAGAATGATAAATTTCAAAATGTAAATTTGAACTCTCCGAAACAGGTAGCAACTCTGCTCTACGATACTTTAGGAATTCCTGAAGTAAATGGTAGAAAAACTGATGAGGGAACTTTACGAGAAATTGAAGATGAGATAGTTTCTGAAATCTTGAAATATCGAGAACTCTCTAAATTGAAATCTACCTATATCTTACCTCTTCAGAAATATGGTGAAGTTGGACGAATTCATACAACTTTTTCTCAAACTGGAACTACTACGGGACGACTCTCAAGTAGAGAACCAAATCTTCAAAATATTCCAGTCTCTTCAGGTGTTCGAGAGAGTTTTGTGGCAAAAGAGGGATACTCCTTACTATCTCTTGACTATTCTCAAATAGAGTTACGATTTCTAGCTCACTACTCTGAAGACAGAACTCTAATAGATAGTTTTCAAAATGGTGAAGATATTCACACTACGGTTGCAGAAAAGTTAGGAGTTTCAAGAAGAGAAGCGAAAAGTGTAAATTTCGGTCTTCTCTACGGAATGGGATATAAGAAACTTGCAAAAACTCTACAAATTGAAGATAGCGTAGCAAAAGAGATTTTAAAAAATTACTTTAATACTTTTCCAACAATTAGAGATTTCATAAAAAGAGAACATCAGAAAGTTTTTGAAATCGGTTTTGTAGAAACTTTTTTAGGATTTAGAAGATACTTTTCAGCACCAAAATCGCAAAGAGAGATTGCTGAAATAGAGAGAGAAGCTCTCAATACTCTTTTTCAAGGCTCTTCTGCTGATTTAATAAAACTTGCAATGGTTGAAATTTACAAAAAAGAACTATCTGCAAAACTTCTTCTTCAAATTCATGATGAACTTATTTTTGAAGTAAAAGATGAGAATTTGGAAGTTGTAGCAAAAGAGTGTAAAGAGATTATGGAAAATAGTATTTCTCTAAAAGTTCCTCTAGTTGTAAATTGGAAAAGTAGCAAGAAATGGGAGTCAATTTAACTATTTTCAAAAATTTAATTTCTGCTAAAATAGTTTAAAAAAGGGGACTGACCAAATATAGTATTTTTACGCTTTAACAACCTATATGTCATTTCGAACCCTTTTGGGTGAGAAATCTTTTATTTAGTAAAACGATAAGTTTCCAAGATTTCTCAATCGCTACGCTCATATCGAAATGACAAGAGAGGCAGAAGCCTATTTATTTGGTCACCCTCTAAAAAAAAGTAGGAAAATATGCTAACAGTGGCGTTGCCAAAAGGAAGAATAGCTGATGATACTCTCCAACTATTTAAAGAGGTATTTGGGGGAGATTTTAAATTTGAGGGTCGAAAACTGATTTTGGAAAGTGGTAATTTCCGTTTTTTAAGAGTGAGAAATCAAGATGTTCCAACTTATGTCTATCACCAATCAGCAGATTTAGGAGTTGTTGGATTAGATGTGATTGAGGAAAAGGGCTTAGATGTTGTGAGGCTTCTAAACTTAAAAGGTGGATATTGTAAAGTGGCAATCGGAATGCAAAATGGTGATGAACTAGATTACAATAAGCCTAATATCA
The DNA here is from genome assembly GCA_024281175.1 of Candidatus Thiovulum imperiosus. Classification (GTDB taxonomy): domain Bacteria; phylum Campylobacterota; class Campylobacteria; order Campylobacterales; family Thiovulaceae; genus Thiovulum_A; species Thiovulum_A imperiosus. The sequence continues at coordinate 5,301 of JAMJTW010000010.1, read as the reverse complement.
AAGTAGCTACAAAGATGACAAATATTACAGAGAAGTTTTTTGCTCAAAAGGCTATCTCTCCAGAAATCATTAAACTTTACGGTTCAATCGAGTTAGCTCCACTTGTTGGAATGGCTGATATGATAGTGGATATAGTTGAAACAGGTTCTACAATGAGAGAGAATGATTTGAAAGTTGTTGATACAATTATGGAGTCTACTACTCACCTCATCGCCAATAGAAGCTCTTTTCTTGAGAAGAAGAGTGAAATCTTGGAGCTGTATAAAAAATTAGATGATGCTGTGAAATCTGGAAGAAGAATTTAGATGCTAGACCTTGGATTTTTCGAGATAGCTCTAATTGGAATTGTTGCCGTTCTTGTCTTAGGTCCTGAAAAACTACCTGAAGCTATTGCTGGAGTGATGAGGTTTCTCCGAAAGATAAAAAGTTTCATCTCTGAAACTAAAGATAGCATCGATAAAGAACTTCAGATAGAGGAACTCAAAAAAGAGGCTCAAACTTATAAAGATGAACTCATGTCCGCTTCTAAACAGTTAGATGAACTCTCAAGAAAAGAGATAGCAAACCCAATTCAGAAAGAGGTGAGTGAGATGAAAAAAGTTGAAAAAGAGGTAACTCTCAAAAAAGAGAGTGCAAAACTTGAATTGAAATCTCTACTTTCAAAACAGGAGAAAAAAGATGTTTGAGTCTCTAAAACCTCATCTAATCGAACTTCGAAAACGACTTGCAATTGTTATGGGAGTTATGATAGTTCTCTTTTTTGTTGCTTTCTACTTCTACTCTCCAATTTTAGAAATCATTACAGAACCTCTAAATTCGGCTCTCTCAACTGTTGGTACAGTTTCTGAAAACGCTTCTGATGGAAAGGTAACGACTCACCAAGTTGGTGGGGCTTTTTTTGTAGCTCTTAAAGTAGCATTCTTTTCAGCTTTTGTCTTTTCAGTACCGATACTTCTTTGGCAAGGGTGGTTGTTTGTAGCCCCTGGACTCTATGCAAATGAGAAGAAACTTCTAATTCCATTTATTATTGGTGGAACTACAATGTTTGCAATTGGAAGTCTCTTTGTCTACTATATCGTTATGCCTTTTGGATTTGAATTTCTTATCGCTTTTGGTAGTCAAAACTTTACTCCTTATATAAATATTGAGGATTATGTCGGCTTCTTTGCAAAGTTGGTAGTCGGTTTTGGAATAGCTTTTGAACTTCCAATCTTCATTCTCTTTCTCTCTCATCTCGGTCTTGTAACGGACAAATCTCTAAAAGATTTTTTCAAATATGCTGTCCTTATCATCTTTGTTTTTGCAGCAATACTTACACCCCCAGATGTCTTAACTCAACTTCTAATGGCTGGACCTCTAATTTTTCTATATATCATTTCGATTTTTATTGCAAAAATTATAAATCCTCATAAAGAAGATTAAAATTTATTTTGCGGAGCATCAAGTTCCGCAATCTTATTTGTCATTTCGATATAAACGAAGCGATTTAGAAATATTTTGTCAATTCCAATTTACACTCTTTTATCTTTTCTGTAAACTCTTCTTTTTCTGGATTTAACTCTTTTGCTTTTTCATAATCTTCAATCGCCTTTTCAAAATTTCCAGCTTCAAAAAATGCTTCCGCTCTTTGAATATAGGCTTCTACAAAATATGGATTTAGAGAAATTGCTTCTGAAAGAACTTTGATTACCTCATCAACATCATCACCACTATCAAAAGCCTCTTTCCCTAAATCAAATAACTCTACGGCTTCTCTATTTTTGATAAGTCCATATTTAAAAGGGCTTCCAACTCTGTAAAAAATGTTTTCTTCTTGTCCAAGAATTGCATTTAAAGTATTTTCGGGAGTCTTTCCATTTCCAGAATAGAGATGTTTTCCAAGTTCCCAAATTTCTGAAACTTTCATTTCTCGATTCTCTTTTTGGAGAATCTGAATTGCCATTTCTCTTAAAGAGAGCTTTGGAAGTTGCTTTTTTTCAATTCTTAATCTTTCTGCTTCACAAACAAATTTTGCTAATTCTTCAGCTTCTTCTCTTTCTTTAATTGCTTTTTTAAGTTGCTCTATTCTCTCTTTGAAAATTTCCATGATTTCTGCTTGGTTGTTTTCATCAGCCCATTCCATTGATGTAAAACCATAAATGTTTTCTAAATTTGGATTTACTCCATACTCTAAAAGAAACTTTACTATTTCTGCATGTCCATTTCCTATTGCTATATGGAGAGTTGTCATTCCATTTTTATCTTGAATATTTGGATTTGCATTGTGTTCCAAAAGAAGTTTTACAATTTCTAAATGTCCTTTGCTTGAAGCAAACATTAAAGATACATTCTTATTTCTACTTTGAATATCTGGATTTGCATTGTGTTCTAAAAGAAGTTTGGCTACTTCTAAATGTCCATATGAAGAAGCAATATGAAGAGGTGTTGAACCATCATCTATTAAAATATCTGGATTTACACCATACTCTAAAAGAAGTTTTATCATTTGTATATTCCCAGTCCGAGAAGCTGTATGAAGAGCAGTCACACCATTTTTTGCCTGATGATTTACATCAAATCCATTTTCCAACAAATACTTAACTATCCTTAATTCTCCGAAACCAGAAGCTACTAATAAAATATCTTTTTTGCTTTTCTTTTCTAATTCTCTTAACTTTCTCTTTTCTCTTCCAGAAAGTTGTATTTCCTTTTTCTTCTCAATTTTAAAAGGTCTCTTAATTTCCACAAATTCCAATTTCTCACCATTTTGAAATTTCCAATTTTTCAGAACCTCATCGATACCGCTACCTATATTTAAAAATATAACTTCAAATTTCCTACCTCCCATTTTCGGAGAAAACTCTATCTTTTCTCTATATTCAAAACTTGGAGCGATGAGGTAGCCATCTTTTTCAAGAGCATTCATATAAGTAGAAATTTGAAAAATATCTTCCCGATTTGGGCGATTTTTATAAATCTTATATTTCGTATCGATTACAAAATTTTCTGTAACAATATCTGGACGAATAGAGAGACCATCATAAATTTCAAAACTCTTTTGGGATTTCACAGAGATACCAGATTTTCTAAAAAGCTCTTCTACAAATTTCTCAAAAAGTTCATTCATATCGAAGAGAATGCTCCAGAAAGGAGTAGCCCCAATCTTTGCGGTGTAAGGCATATAGTTGTAAAAGATAGTTCGGGCTTGATGAAAAAGAGTTTCAAATCTGGAATTTAGTCTTGTAAATTGGACTCTTTCAAAATCACTTTCTCGGAGTTCTACTCTCTCTACCTTTTCCAAAATCCGATTTACTTCAAAGAGGTTCTGTTTTGTTCGGTAGGAAAAAGATTGGTCTTCCAGAAGAAGTAGAGAGATGGATTTGAAAACTTTGTAGAGATTTGTGTTTTCAGTTCGCTTTCGATACTCAACAACAACTTTACTACGGTCTGGAAACCTTTGAAGAGTTTTGTAAATATCAACTTTTCCACGAATTGTATCACCACCCTCAATAACTTTTGTGTAGTCTAAATATAGACCTTTTCGCATTTCTAAAAGTAGATTTTCAGAAAATAGTTCAACTATATAGGAAATTAGAGGTAACTCTTTTACTGATACTTTCGATGAGGTGGAGTTTTCCAAAAGTGAATTTCTACTTTTTACAAAACGAAGAAGTTTTATAAACTCCCGCCGAAAACTTCCAAGACCTCCCTTTCCAATTTTTGGAAGAATCTCAATTATAATTCCATCTCGCAGAGAGATTGAACCAACTATTGAAGTTGTTTGTATCTCTTTTGAGGAGACTCTGCGAAAAACTTTACTTTCCAAATTTAGCAGAGAATCGGCATCTTTTTTTGAAAGAGTTCTCTTTTTCAAATCTCGATTTTCAGAAATAAAAACCTTTTCATGCTCAAAAAATGTAATTACTCTACTCATTTTCTCTTCTTAAGAAACTCTTCTCCAGTCAAAATATCAACTCCACAATTAACAAACTTTTTATCGTTTGTAATTAAATATTTTGCCTTTTCTCTTTTAGCAACCAAACATTGCAAGACATCTTCAAAATCTAAGTTTCTCTCTTTAGAAAAACTTATCACTTCTTGAATTGTTTCAATTCCAAATCCAACAACTCTCCATTCACTCTCAAATATAAATTCAAAAAACTCTAAAGTTCTCTTTTTCTCTTTTGAGATGTAGTAGATAGTTGAAAGCATATCTTCACTAATAGCAATTGTGTATCCACTACGATAGATTATCTCTAAAACTTTTTGAGCCGTTTCAAATCCAACTCTTTTGTTGTCTAAAAAATCCAAAACAATATTTGTATCAAGATAGACTATTTCCATCTTTCGGCTTTTAACTCTTTAAAATCTCTATTTTCTGTTGTTCCTGTAAAATTAGATGAGAAACTTTTTAATTTTTCAAAGTTTTCCATACTCTCATTTTTAATTATTTCATCAAGAAACTCTTTTACTCTATCAGCATATCTATTTGGAACAAAAACACCTTTATAAACTTTCTGTTTTTTATCTTCAATATCAACATAATCGTAATCAAGAATAGATTTGGAACTTCTTGTTAAATCTCTCATACTCATAGAAGTTGTCATATAAATCCTTTTGTGATTTTAAAAATTATAACATTTCATGAAATTTCTGCTAAAATACTTTTTGGAAATTTGAATTTGTCTTAGTAAGGCTTTACCAGTGCCTACAATCAAGCTAGGACTTTCTTCGGGAAGTCTTACTAAGGTGAATTCAGGGGGCTTGATTGTGAAACTGGTAACTTTACATTTCAGCTCTCTAAAAAGAGAATTTCCACCTAAATTTATTTTTACCACACATTCCATGATAGAACTTATAAAAGTCTCTCAAAACAGAATAGGGGATAACTCTGTAAATTCTGTTTCTGCTAGAGAATTACACAAAGTATTAGGTTTGGCAGTTGGTAAAATTGACAAGAAACGCAATATTTTAGTTCTTGGCTAATTCTCTTTCTCTTTTTTCTCTTATGAATTTTAATTCACTTTCTGTATAGTCCAAACTTTCCGCAATTGCACCTAATCTTATAACTTTGTATAAATCTTTTCTCTCTTTTTTCCACTTTTGAAAAGTTCTATAAATAATTCCTGCTATTTCTGAAACTCTTTTATCTGTCATATATACTCTTTAAATGATTTTTATTCTTATAAATAAGCTATTTTTAAATTTTTAACAGTAAAATTCTACCATTAAAATAGCGGAGAAATTCTAAATGAGAAAAAGCAAAAAGATAAAAAAATTTCTTATCAAAAACACTCCCTCAATTAAAAAAAGAGGTTGGGT
>JAMJTW010000009.1:59036-102808 GCA_024281175.1 Candidatus Thiovulum imperiosus | reverse complement strand
ATCTTCCTTGGTTAATTCTAACTTTTTCTTCTTCATAAATGTAATTTTATGCTAATTTTAATACAAGTAAGTGCTTACTTCGAGTAAAACGATAAGTTTTCAAGATTTCTCAATCACTTCGTTCATATCGAAATGACAATAGAGGCAGAAGCCTATTTGGTCACTCTCGAAATCTACTCATTCCAAAACTTCATCAAATAGCTCTTTCACTTTTTTAATTTCCCAATTTTCTAGTTTTGCAACTTTCTCAACAAGTCGAGAATTGTCAATTGCTCGAATTTGTGCTACTAAAATATCAGATTTTTGTAGAAGTTTTTCTCTTTTTGAAACACGAAATCGTAAAGGCTCAACATTGTCGATAAGTGAAGTCGTCAAAGGCAAAATGATAGTTGTTAGATATTCACTAGAGTTCAAATCATCATTTTGAAAAATTAAAACTGGTCGAGTCTTTCCAACTTCATTTTCTCTTTTGACTGGATTTAGATTTGCTAACCAAATTTCACCTTTAAATGCCGTCATTCAGAATATTTTCCATTTTTTGGTTCTCTTTTAAGTCAGCTTGTAAAGTTTTTTGAATTGCATTTTGTAAACGACTTTTTTTACTATTTTCAATATTTTGTGCATAAAGTCTAATAGCTTCTCTGATAATTTCACTTTTCTGTTTATTCATTTTTGAAACTAAATTGTCGAGAGTTTCAGAAAGCTGATTGTCTAATCAGACAGTTGCTACCATTTAAATTCCTGTAATTTTGTAATACAGTATTTTATCACATAAGGAATTCAACTCTTTTTCCGCTACACTTTGAGAAAAAAGAGAGTTAATTGAAAGAGCGAATAGAGAAGATAGTAAAAATTCTTGATGAAAATAAGGGTGAAGAGGTAGAGTTCTTTAATGTTCAAAATAGTGACTATTTTGTAGATGGTGTTCTAATTTGTACAGGTTTAAATGAGAGACACAATGAAGCTCTTTTAGATTTCTTAAAAAGTAATTTGAAACCTGAAGAGGAGTTTCTACATGTTGAAATCTCTGATGGTTGGATTGTTGCCGATTTAGGAGATATTCTAATTCACATTATGACTGAAGAGTATCGAAAACTTTACAAATTGGAGAAATTTTTAGAGGAGTTTGCAAAAAATGGACGCAATTGATTTTTTAGTCTTTTTAGGATTTTTTGGATTTCTAATTTTTATCTCTTCGGGATATCACCAGACAAAGATAAGAAAACTTAAAGAGATGGAAGAGAAAAAGGAGAAGAAGTAGTGTATATTCCTAAACCATCAAAATTTGACCCAAAAAATGGACATTTTGGAATTTTCGGAGGTCGATATGTTCCTGAAACTCTGATGCCAGTTCTATTGGAGTTGGAGAAAGAGTATGAAAAAGTTCGTTTTGATACAGAGTATTGGAGTGAAGTGAATACCTACTGGAAAGAGTATGTCGGTCGGGAAACTCCCCTCTACTTTGCTGAAAATATCTCAAAAGAGTTGGGAGCAAAAATATATCTCAAAAGAGAAGATTTAAATCATACTGGCGCTCACAAGATAAATAATACAATTGCTCAAGGTCTTCTTGCAAAGAGACTTGGAAAAAAGAAAGTGATTGCGGAAACTGGGGCTGGTCAGCATGGCGTAGCTACGGCAACAGTTGCTTCTCTTCTCGGTTTGGAGTGTGAAATTTTTATGGGAGCAAAAGATGTAGCAAGACAATCTCTAAATGTTTTCCGAATGAGACTTCTTGGTGCAAAAGTTCACGCCGTAGAGAGTGGAAGCAAAACCTTAAAAGATGCGATGAACGATGCAATTCGACACTGGGTAACAAATGCTAGAGACACTTTCTACATAATTGGAACAGTTGCTGGACCTCATCCGTATCCGATGATGGTTCGAGATTTCCAAGCTGTAATTGGAACAGAGGCTCGAAAACAGATTTTGGAGAAAGAGGGAAAACTTCCAGATTTAGTTGTTGCTCCAATTGGTGGAGGTAGTAATGCAATTGGTCTTTTCCACCCATTCTTAGAAGATGATGAGGTTCAATGTATTGGAATTGAAGCTGGAGGCTTGGGACTCGACACTTCAAAACATGGTGCTTCTCTTCAAAAGGGTCGTGCTGGAGTTCTTCATGGTCAAATGAGCTATCTTCTTCAAGATGATGATGGTCAAATTTTGGAAGCTCACTCAATTTCTGCTGGACTCGACTATCCTGGAATTGGTCCTGAACACTCTTTTCACAAAGATAGTGGTACAGTTTCCTACGACTCTGTAACAGACGCCGAAGCTCTTGACGCTTTTGTTTGGCTTTCCCAAAAAGAGGGTCTAATTCCAGCTTTTGAATCTGCTCATGGAATTGCATATTTGAGAAAAGCTGATTTGAAAGGGAAAATTGTTATTGCAAATCTCTCTGGTCGGGGAGATAAGGATATGGTTCAAGCCCAAGAGATTTTAGATATTTAGATGTATTTTAGATATTGGAAAAAGTTTTTAGAAGAGAATCGAATTCCTTCAAACGCAGATTCGATTTCGAGAAAAAAGAGAATCAAAAATGAGATTCGATTTCTAAAAAGGTATCTCTTTTTTCTCTTTTCAGGACAAATTTTCAGAGTTCGAAAAAGAGTTGGGAATTCCAAAAGGCTTCTAATTTTTGCAAATTCAAACAACAGTTTAGGAGATTCTCTTATGGATTTAGCTCCAAGAGTTCTTCTTAAAGATTTTGAAGTTGATCTGTATATCCAGAGTGGAAATAGAGTTCTCTTTTCAGAAGACCCATACTTTTCAAAAGTTTTTTCAGATTTGAGAGAAGCGGGAAATTACGATTTGATTCTTTTGGACCAGAGTAGTTCAAAGAGTTTGAAAGAGAAGATCCGTTTTTTCCCAAAAACACCATTTATTCCAATTCAAGGTTTCTTTTACGGTTTCCAATTCAACAGAACTCTTTTCCACTTTGCAAGATATGAGGAGTTTTTAGGAGTAGAAGCGGAAAAGAGAACACATCTATTTTACGACTTCCAAATTTCAAAAAAGAACTATGTCTCAATTGCAATTGGAGGAAATGACCCAGAAAGAACTTACCATCGATGGAGTGAAGTTGTAGAACTTTTAGACGATGAGGTGGTTCTTGTTGGCTCTTCAAATGGAGTTTCAGAAGCAGAAGAGATAGAGAATAGAAATCCAAAAGTGAAAAACCTTGTTGGAAAACTCTCTCTAAAAGAGAGTGCAAAAGTTGTTGGAAGTTCGAAACTTCTAATTTGTGCTGATGGCGGAATTATGCATATTGCTTTAGCTTTAGAAGTTCCTGTAATCGCTCTTTTTATAGAGCCTTTTCGTCCTGAATACCGTTTTATAAATTCCAAAAATATAGGTATCTACAAAAGAGATATTTCTGAAATTGAACCAGAAGAGATAGTTGAGAAATATCCTTTCTAACTATCTCTCTCCAGAAAGTTTTCTCTCTCAACTTGCATCATTCCAAAACCTTTCATAGTTTGTCCACCAATTCCAGAACTCAAAAGCATATTTATCATTTCAGGGTCGGCTTGTAATTGATATTTAGCACCCCAAGTGAAATAGGGTTTTTTGTTGTAGTAGAGTTTAGTAGGTTTTTCACTACTTTTTAAAATTTCAAGTTCCCAACCACCAAAATAGTCTCTTTGAAAAAGAGTCTCAAATTTTTGAAAAGAGTGATTTTTTAAATTTGGTAGAAATTTCTCATCAGTTGGTTTTAAAAATTCTCGTCTACCTTTTTCAGTTTTTGAAATCATTAAGACATTTGCCCAAAATATAATCTTATTACTTCTCCACTCCCTGCGACGATACTCCACCTCTTGCTCTTCTAAAATTATACTGCCCAACTCTAAACCATGCTCTGCCACATACTTTGCAAATTTCTCTTCTGTTTCTGGAATTAGCGAAGAGAAAAGTAATTTGAAATCTGAAGAGTCTCTCCGATACTCAAACTTGAAAGTTGAAGATTTAAATATTTTTCCCGTAGAGTGTGTAAAACCATCATGCTCATAAGGAGCTACTTTTCTGTAAATAAAACCTTGTACTAATCTTGAAATCACATCAAAAATTGGAAGATTTTGAGTTATCTTTGCTCTGAAAATTACCATAATTTCTCCTTTTTAAAATTTTTACATATTTTTTTGGGGACTGACCAAATAGAGTATTTTTAGGCTTTAACAACCTACATGTCATTTCGAACCCTTTAGGGTGAGAAATCCTTTCCATGTTTTTAAGATTTCTCAATCGCTTCGCTCATTTCGAAATGACAAAAAAGAGGAAACCCCGTCATTTCGAGCTTGTCGAGAAATCTCAAAGAAGAGTTTGAAGTTTCCATTTGAGTTGGGAAAACTTCCCTCCAAATTCCATTCCAAACTCTTTTCCGCTTTCGGTAAGTTTCCAAACTCCGTTTTCGGAAACTTGGAAGCCTAAAGCCTCAAGTTTCAAATTCGTTTCTCTTCCTGAAATACCGTGTAACTTTCCGAGTTCTGTTGGAAAAAAGTTTAGGCTTTATAGAAAACATTTCTTCCGCTTTTAACTTTTTCTATCTGTTCATTTTCAATAAGAAATTTTAAGTCCTTCAAAATCGTTGATTTTGAAAAACCAAGTTTTTTAGACAACTCTTTTGTTGAAAGTTTTTGATTTTGTAAATATTCTAAAATCTGTTTTTGCCGTTTTGAAAGAGAAATCTCTTTTTTAGGTTCTTCATTTATTGCTTTCATTACTAAGCCTAATTGTTCTCCAATAGATTGCTCTTCAGAAACTCGAACAAATTTGCAATTTAAAATATTTTTAATTTCATTTTCTCTTTTCTTATCTTCTTCTTTTTGATATTTGTGGTGTTTTTCATCAAACTCAATAGCTAAGTTGAGTTCTGGAATATAAAAATCCAGCTTGTAATTTTTTACAAAATATTGGGTTTGAACTTCTAAATTGTAAATAGTTTTTATGAAATTTTTTAGTTCTTTTCCAAACTCTATTTCTTGCCTTGAGGTAAATATTTCTGTTTTTGTAAAGTCAAAGAAATTTACAATATTTTTCTTTTCTTGTTCTGTAACTTTTTGACTTTTGTGAATTAGTCGCCAAACATCAGACTCTTTAATGAATTGTGTGTTTGCCCACCTAGTTCCAAAAGTTTTACGAAAATATTCAATATCACTTTTTTCAAATAGTCTTTGAATTGAACTATTTAATATTTCATTAAGATTAATAACATTTTTGCAATTATCATTTACCGCTTTTGCTGGTCTTTTATACTTTAAGAGTTCTGCAATATCTTTTGCAATAAATAACTCTGTGCCGTTTGATAGCACTATCCGAACATTAAAACCATTAAACTCTTTTGATATAATCTCCAAAATCTATCCTTTGATTGATTTTGCGATTTGTGGAATTTCATAGTTTTGGTGAACACGATACACCACTAAATCGCTCTATTTTTAAGAGTGTATATTAAAATTATTTAATATAACCTTAAAAATTACCTTGAATATATATCTTTGTTTAAATAGTATATATTTTAAAAATGTATTTGAGGAATTTGATGGAATATAATGAGTTTAAAAAAACTCTCAAAAAACATAGAGCTTCAATAAAAGATTTTTCAAATATTTTGGAAATCTCTTATAGTGGAATTCAAAAATGGAAAAATATAGGAATTCCAAAATATGTTATTGAATACCTTGAACTTCTTGAGAGACTTTCAGCAGATGAACGAGAAAAATATTTACGAGAAAAATTGAATTCTTAACACCCACTCCAAAAAGACTATTCGGTTGTAAAACTCTTTCAGAGTGGAGAAGCATGTCATTTCAAACCCTTTAGGGTGAGAAATCCTTTTCAGGTTTTTAAGATTTCTCAATCGCTATGCTCATTTCGAAATGACAAAGCGGGGCTTTCACTCTGAACGAATGTGAAGAGTCTAAAAAAGACTCTTCGGTTATTTTACTTCCTCAGGGTGTTTTGCCCTGAAAAAACTATTTGGTCAATCCCGTTTTTCACTCGCAGAGAACCCAAAAGCCTTCATTTGCTAAAAGAGTATTAAACATCAAATCGTAAAGAGATGGATTGATATTTGGAGCAAAAAGAAGCCATTCACCTTGAAAAAATTTCCACATCAAAGTTTTTTCACCATTTTGACAAGAGATAACTTCAGCAGGAAGCTCACGAGCAGTTCCAAGCAAATTCCAACCAAGATTTTCAGCAACTAAACTAGGTGGAGTTGGAGTTTGGAAATCAGTTTCAGGTTTTGCTATAACCAAATCGAAATCTAGATTACTTTTAAACCAAGTTCCATTTTCAGAAGACAGAGTATCTGTTGTCATATCAAAACCAGCATTTGTGATTTTTTCACTCATTGAACCATCTGGAGAGAAAGCTGACCAGTTTCCATTTGAATATGTCCAAACGATTGAGACATCAACAGGAATATCTGAAACATTCATATCAACAGCACGAAGAGACCAACCACTTTCAATTTTTACCAATTCCGATGAGGTCTCGCTCAAATTATTTTCAACTCCACAACTATTTCCATCAATTCCACCAAATTCAAAAGCTCCAAGGTCGATAGCATCGCCAACAACTCTCTCATTACACTCAATATCGCCAAGAGTTGAAAGGTCTCCAAAAGAGTGGATTAAGGCTCCAGTGTCTAAAGTTCCACCTGCATCAATTAGAGTTGAGTTTGCATCAAGTTTATATTCAAAGTTGAAAAGAGTATCACTCTCACTCGGTTGAATATTTGAACTCTCAAAATCAACTTCACCAAAAATTCGAGAAGAGTCAATATAGTTTGAGAAGAGAGAGAAGAAGTTTTTGCCTGAGAAATCAGGGTAGAAGATTAGAGATGTGTTTCTATCTTCTGATTCTCCCGTTGCAACTCCAGAACTATCAAAAGAGGTTTGAAGAGTGTAAGAGCCTATGTCATTACCCTCATTATTAGTTTCTATATAATAAGTTCCAGAGAGTAGCTCTTTTGAAATTGTTGAAGAGGAGTAGCTATACTTATAATCTAATTCAGTTCCTTCAAAATCATAAAGATATGTATAAACTTCAAAAGAGCTATTTGTCTCAATTGTTAAATTTCCATCTGTTGGTAGATAGATTTTGTAATAATTATCTTGAAAAGTTTTACTAAAATTTCCATCAATCAAACTAGTTTCAGAAATCTCTGTTGCTGAATGCCAAGCATAATGATTGTTGTCAAAAACAGAGTAAGCAACTTTTAGAGGTGCAGTTGAGTAGATAGCTGAACCTTTTCCTGTTGATGAGGTTGTAAAATTATCAACAACTGTTAAACCAATTAGCTCTGATGGACCTGTTAAATAGAAAGCTCCACCATTTCTAGCACTATTTCCAATAAAAAGGGAATTTAAAATATTTGCTGAACCATAAATAGCTCCTCCAAAATCAGAAGAAGAGTTAGAAGTGAAAGAAGAGTTTGTTATCTCATTATTATCTATTATCACCAGAAATAGCTCCTTCAAAATAAGAAGAGTTAGAAGTGAAAGAAGAGTTTGTTATCTCATTATTATCACCAGAAATCGCTCCTCCATCATCAGAAGAGTTAGAAGTGAAAGTTGAGTCGAAAATTTTTAGAGAGTGATATGTCCAATATCCATATACATAATTTCCATTTTCATCGTAATAGCCTGAAATGTACTCTTTTTCTGTTCCAACATTATAAATCGCTCCTCCAGAATTTGCCTTATTATTTGAGAAGTTTGAGTCCCAAATCTCAATATCTTTACTTTTCGCAATATAGATAGCTCCACCATATCCAGTTGTAAAACCGTCAACAAAGTTGAGATTGCTGAAAATAACTCCACCATTTGTGTTGATGTAGAAAACTCGAGAGAGTTCATAACCTGAAAGGGTTACATTTCCATCTCCAACAAGAGTGAGATTGTAATCTTCTGTTGAATTGAAATCAAGCTGACCAATACCATCATCAACAACAGAGTAAAAACCCTCTTGCAGAACAATTGTATCGCTATCGTTGTTGTCGGCAACAATTTTGAGTGCATGTCGCAACTCGGCAGTGGTTGAGACTGAAAAATTTTCAGCCAAAGCAAAAGTGCTAAAAAGCACAAAGATAAAAAACTTTTTCATAGAAATCCTTTCTAAAAATGTAACCACTCAGGTACTCTCTAGGACTCCGTCATTTCGAGCTTGTCGAGAAATCTATTTTCCATATGGAGATTTCTCCACTCCCTTAACGGTCGGTCGAAATTACGCTTTGGGGCTGAGTGATTACCTAAAAATATTTAATGATTTTATAATAACTTTCATTGACTAACCAAATAGGTTTCTACCTCTCTTGTCATTTAGAGAAACTTCGTTTTCGATATGAGTGTAGTGATACAGAAATCTTGGAAACTTATCGTTTTACTAAATAAAAGATTTCTCACCCTAAAGGGTTCGAAATGACAAATCGAGTAAAAGAGCTATCAAGATATAATTTCTTAAAAAGAGAAATGAATGGGAAAACGAGAAGATATAAAAACGATACTGCTAATTGGTTCAGGACCAATTGTAATTGGACAAGCCTCTGAATTTGACTACTCTGGAACTCAAGCTGTAAAGACTCTGAAAAGTTTGGGGTATCGAGTAGTTCTAATAAATTCCAATCCCGCTACTATCATGACTGACCCTGAATTTGCTGATAGGACATATATTGAGCCTATCGATGAAAATGTAATTGCTGACATTATAAAAAAGGAGAGTATCGATGCAATTCTTCCAACAATGGGAGGGCAGACGGCGCTAAATGTTGCAATGAGTATGCATGAAAAGGGAATGTTAGAGGGAATTGAGTTTCTTGGTGCAAAACCTGAAGCGATAAAAAAAGGTGAAGACCGACAGAAATTTAAAGAGGCGATGCAGAAACTTGGTATTGACTTACCAAAATCGAAATACGCCTACACTTTGGAAGAGGCTATTGCTGTAACAAATGAGATTGGATTTCCACTAATCATTAGAGCCTCTTTTACTCTCGCAGGTGGTGGAAGTGGTGTAGCTTACAATATAGAAGAGTTCAAGGAAATTGCTCAAAAAGGGCTTGACATCTCTCCAATTACAGAAATTCTAATTGAGGAGTCTCTTCTTGGTTGGAAAGAGTATGAGATGGAAGTAATTCGAGATAGGGAAGATAACTGTATCATCGTCTGCTCAATCGAAAACTTCGACCCGATGGGAGTTCATACAGGAGACTCTATTACAATTGCTCCAGCTCTAACTCTGACTGATAAAGAGTATCAACATATGCGAAATCTCTCTTTTGACATCTTGCGAGAAATTGGAGTTGATACAGGTGGTAGTAATGTTCAATTTGCGGTAAATCCAGAGAATGGGCGAATGACTGTAATCGAGATGAACCCGAGAGTTTCAAGAAGCTCTGCTCTTGCAAGTAAGGCTACTGGATATCCAATTGCAAAAGTGGCTACTCTACTTGCGGTCGGCTACACTTTAGACGAAATCACAAACGACATTACAGGAACTCCAGCTTCTTTTGAACCTGTTATCGACTATGTCGTAACGAAAATTCCACGATTTACTTTTGAGAAATTTCCAGAAGCATCTTCTACTCTTGGAACTTCTATGAAATCTGTTGGTGAAGTTATGGCGATGGGTCGAACTTTCAAAGAGTCTATTCAGAAAGCTCTTCAGAGTCTTGAGACTGGTTTAGATGGTTTCAAAAAATTTCGAGGTATTCCAGATGATGTAGTTTTTCATGAACTTCGACGACCAAATAGTGACAGAGTTCTCTATGTTGCTGAAGCGTTTCGACGGGGTGAAAGTGTTGAGAGCATTTTTGGAATGTGTAAAATCGACCCTTGGTTTCTCTACCATATCGAAGAGCTTGTAAAGTTTGAAGAGAGTATCGACTACTCAATTCTTCAAAATGAAACACTACTTCGAGAAGCAAAAAGTATGGGATTTTCAGACTCAAAAATCGCTGAACTTTCGGGCTTTTCTGAAACCCAAGTTCGAGTATCTCGAAAGCGACTTGGAATTAAACACCAATATAATGAAGTTGATACCTGTTCAGCAGAGTTTGAAGCACTAACTCCATATCTCTACTCTACTATTGAGAAGAACCAGTTGGAAGAGATAGAAGATGAGAAGAGTCGAAAGAAGAAAGTTCTAATTCTTGGTGGAGGTCCAAACCGAATTGGACAAGGTATCGAATTTGACTACTGCTGTGTTCACGCCTCATTTGCTCTCAAAGATATGGGTGTCGAAAGTATTATGTATAACTGTAATCCTGAAACAGTCTCTACTGATTACGATACAAGTGATAAACTCTACTTTGAACCTATCGATTTTGAACATGTCTCTTCTGTAATCGACCGAGAAGAGCCAGACGGTATCATCGTCCATTTTGGAGGACAGACACCATTAAAACTTGCAAATGCACTTACAGAGTATGGTGCAAATATTGCGGGAACTCAAGCATCTGTAATAGATATTGCAGAAGACCGAGAAAAGTTTGCACGATTTCTTAGAAATCACAATTTGAAACAGCCTGAAAATGGTACTGCTTATACAAAAGAGGAGGCGTATCGAATAGCTTACGAAATTGGATATCCAGTTCTTGTTCGACCATCATATGTTCTCGGTGGTAGAGCTATGAGAATTGTATATAACAAAGAGGAACTCGAAAACTATATGGACGAAGCTGTTTCTGTAAGCAACGACTCTCCAGTTCTGATAGACCAATTTTTAGATAGAGCGATAGAATTAGATGTTGATGCAATTTCGGACGGAAAGAGTGTTTATGTTGGTGGAGTTATGCAACATATTGAAGAGGCTGGAATTCACTCTGGAGACTCGGCTTGTTCGCTACCAACAGTCTCTATTTCAGAAAAAATTCTTGCTGAAATAGATGAGACAACTCGAACTATCGCTCTTGGCTTGGGTGTTCGAGGACTTATGAATACTCAATACGCAATTTATAATGATGAGGTTTTCCTAATTGAGGTAAATCCACGAGCTTCACGAACAGTTCCATTTGTCTCAAAAACAACGGGTATTCCACTTGCAAAAGTTGCAACTAGAGTTATGTTGGGTGAAAAGTTGGAGGAAGCTCTAAGATTTTATGACAAATACGAAGTTGTATACCGAGATGGAGATATTTTAAAACCGAAACTTAAAAATCATATCGCTGTGAAAGAAGCAGTTTTCCCATTCAACAAACTGGATGGAGCAGATTTACTTCTTTCGCCTGAAATGAAATCAACTGGTGAAGTTATGGGGATTTCAGAAACTTTTCCAACCTCTTTTGCAAAATCGCAACTCGCTTCTAAAAACCCAATTCCAAGAAGTGGAAAAGTGTTCCTTTCTCTAACAGATATTGACAAATCTCACTCTCTTGAAATAGCTCAAGACCTCATCGACTTAGGTTTTAAACTTGTTGCTACTTCTGGAACTCATAAGTATTTTGCTGAAAATGGTATCCAGAGTGAAGTTGTTCTTAAAGTTAGTGAGGGACGACCTAATATTGATGACAAACTTAAGAATGGTGAAATCGCTTTTGTTGTAAATACTTCCGACAATCGTGCTTCTAAATCTGATGCAAAACAGATACGACAAACTGTTCTTCGAGAAAATATTCCTTACTTTACAACTCTTTCAGCAACCAAAGCTACGGCAGAAGCCCTAAAAGAGATGAACCAACACCGTTTTGAAGTAAATCCAATTCAAGACTATTTAGAGATGGAGTAGATTTATAATAGAAGAGTCTATCTCAAAATTACAGACTCTTTTAAGTCGATGAGGAAAAACCTCATCAACTCTAGTTAGAGATAAGTTCACTTGCCTTTTTCCCTTCAGGAGTATCTCCATATTGGGTTTGCAGAACTTTATAGAAAATTTGAGCTTCTCTACTATCTCCAATTTTCTCAAGAGAGATTGCGGAGTGAAGCAGTAGAGTTGGCATAAAACTAGATTTGTCATAAATAGAGACACTATCTTTATAATGTTTTACAGCAAGAGAGTACTCATTTAAATAGTAATAAGACTCTCCAATGTAGAAGTTATCAGTAGCTGGTCTATAATGTTTGGTGATGAGGTGTTTAAAAAGTTTTATCGCCTCTTTATATTTAGCAAGACGAAACATCTCAACGCCATCTTTAAATATATCAGGGTTAGAGTGTTTTGCAAAATCATAATAGTCATCTTGATATTTTGACATCTTCTCAAATTCGCCAATTACAGTCTCTTTAAAAGCGTTGAATTCACTTACAACAAAATCTAGCTGTTTCTGAGTAACATAATTGCTATTTATAGTTTCAATATCTTTATGAATTGTTAGAAGTTTGTTTTGAATAGATTTAAAATCTCTATCAATCTCCTCTTCAATTTTTTGAAGTCTCTTCTCCTGCTCTAAAAGAACGCTGTTTACTCTCTGAAAACTCTCTTTGATTTTATCATTCAAACTTTTAGCAGTCTCTTCTTCTTGCTTCTTAACTTGACTCTGTGTAGAAGAGATGTTTTCTGAAATCTCCTTATACTTAATTTCTGTAATAAGGTGATTTTGCTTCAAGTCATCCATCAATTTAGAGATTTTCATCTGATGTTCAACATTTTGTCTACCAACATTCTGTATCAGTTCTCGTAAAACTCTAACTGTATCATTTAGAGTCTCCACTTTTGTATCTATCTTTTTTGTCTCTTTCGAAACATTTTCAATACTCTCTCTATTTTCAACTATCTGCTTTTCACTCTCTGTCAAACCGTAAGGACTATCAGAACTCAAATCCCCAGCACCAAAAACAGAAATCTCGCTAAACAGAGGTGAAATAGAGAGAACTAACAAAAATAACTTTTTCATCTACTCCTCCAACCTAAAATCTACTCTTCTATTTTTTGCCCAACACTTATCAGCTTGTTCAAGACAGATAGGGTTGCTCTCTCCATAACTTACACTCTTAATTCTTTCACTGTTTACACCCTCAA
The DNA here is from genome assembly GCA_024281175.1 of Candidatus Thiovulum imperiosus. Lineage (GTDB taxonomy): Bacteria > Campylobacterota > Campylobacteria > Campylobacterales > Thiovulaceae > Thiovulum_A > Thiovulum_A imperiosus. The sequence continues at coordinate 89,851 of JAMJTW010000009.1, read as the reverse complement.
CAATGAGCATATTCTTGATAACTTCAGCTCTTTTCAATCCAAGAGCGTAATTGTACTCATCAGTACCCCACTCATCACAATTTCCTTCAATGATAATACCTTTTCCAGAAATCTGTTCAGAGTTCATCAGCTTCACATTCTTCTCAACAATTTGAAGCATCTCCTCTTTTATAGAAAATCTATCATAATCAAAATAGATGCTTTCAAGTTGAGTGTTGATACTCTCTAAATCTTCAGAAAGTAGTGTTGGATTTGAATTTGCAATATCTTCAGGCTCTTCTACGGTATCTTCTGAAGAGCTGTTTTCAACTATCTCCATATTTACAGAGATATTCCCATCTTCCATAGTTGAAATATTCATATCCTCTCTAGTTTGGTTCTCTTCCAACTGCTCAAGGTCTTTGAAATCCTCCTCTTCACTTGCAACAGGTGTTGAAGTTGGAGTATCCTCACCACAACCAACAAAAACAAGTATTGCTACAATTAAAATATATCTCATCACTCTACCAATCTATACTCTGAATTTTTCCAATATTAAGCGGAAATAGAAAACTTTTATTATAATTTAATCTTATTATCCCAAGAGAACTCTGCTCTTTGTAGTGTTTTACAAAAAGGACTGACTCACCATTTGAAGAGAAGTTTGGAAATTGATTTACTCCCGTAGCAGTAAGTCTTCTAACAAAATTTGTCTCTGTTGAAATAAGATGTAAATTGAATGTGTTACTTGAAAAAGAGTTATCAGTCTCTCTTGAACTGTAAATGATATAGCTATCATAAGAGCTACAAGAGTTATTGTTTTTCCCGTAATAAACCAATTGCTCTACACTACCATTTGGAACAGAGATATCTTTTGCAAAGATGTTTGGATATCCTAATCTATCAGAGACAAATGTAATTCTTTTATTATTTTCAATAAAATGTCCAGAGACATCTATCCCTTTATATTTTGTTAAGGCTTCTCTCTTTTTTGTATCTACATTGTAGAGAAAAATATCTGGTTGTCCATTTGGTGCCATAGTTAAAAGTAGGTTTTTACCATCTTTGGAAACATCTGAACAGGCTAACATTCCCTGCGTTTCAAGAATTCTCTCTGTTGTTCCATTCCAAGGGTTCATCTTGTGTAAAACTGGAGTTCCATTCTCATATTTTGTGAAGTAAAACTCTCTCTGTTTAGAGTCTGCCCATTTTGGAAATAGATTTAAACCATTTTTTACAATAGTTTTAGTGTAAGTTAAAGTGTAATCAGCAATTACGATTTCACTATGTTTTGGTCTTGTGTATCTGGAAAATATGACATATTTACTTAACCAATCAACTTCAGGCATCTTAAAATGGTGATTTGCGTCAGAAACAACTTTGTGTGCTACAAATGGGTGTAGTTCTTCATTTGCGATTGTATATCTATTTTTATAGATAGTTCCAACAGCTGGATTTATTATCTTAACTTCACAACTTAACTTCTTGTCACTATCTCCAGAGAGTCTAAATTTCATAATGTAATTTACATTTCGATTTATAAACTCACCCTTTTCATCTTCCATGGTAGACCTTTGATTACTATCTTTAACATCAAAATGGGTCAAAACCATAAAATCATTTATCAAAATTCGATAAAATTTTGTCGATAACTCTTCGTATTTCTTATCTTCAGTTGTATTTTCAACTGCAATAGATGGAAGGTTAGCCACTCTTTTTATCACTTCAAAAGTTGAATCTCCAAAAAGTCCAACTGTAAAAGCGAAGAAAAGAGAAAAAGCAACTATTCTCACACATACTCCTTAAAATTGTAGTAACAGTATTTTACTAAAAACTATTTTTTAAAAAGCGTCTTGAGAAATAGTATCTTCACTACTCAATTTCAAATCTTTTATCCAGATTGTACTATTTGCAACCTCATCAGAACCGAGAATTGCACAGAACCTATATCCCATCTTGTCAGCATTTTGAAGATGTTTATTTAAACTTCTCTTTTTAAGTTCAATATGAACTCTCTCTTTTCCTCTCTTTTGAGTTCCAAGAAGATAGAGTTTTTGTAGATATTCTGAGTCTAATGTTCCAAAATAGTATCCCGAGTTTTCAGCTTCTGGAACTTTAACCAAGTCTAAAATTCTCTCAATTCCAAGAGCAAATCCAACAGCTGGAGTATCCTTTCCACCTAAAAACTCTACAAGTTTGTCATATCTTCCACCTCCTGCAATCGCACTCTGGCTTCCAATCTCATCTGAAACAAACTCAAAAGCTGTTTTGTTGTAATAGTCTAAACCTCTCACAAGATTTGTATCAACTTCAAAATCCATTCCAGATTCTTTTAAAACTCTTTTTAGAATCTCGAAATCAGAATCACAACTTTCACAAAGATTTTGAACAATTTTTGGAGAATCTGAAAGCTCTGTTTGACATTTCTCATTTTTACAATCAAGAGTTCGAATTGGATTTGTCTCAATTCTTCTATGGCAATCTTCACAAAGTTCTTCTCGCTTCTCTTCAAGATAGGAGACTAAATTTTCTCTATAAGTTGGCATACATTCTGAGCAACCAAGCGAATTTATCTTCAATTTATACCCTATTTCTAAAGCGTCAAAAATATCTCTAATTAGAAGAATTACAGAAACATCTTCAAATACAGAATTTTCTCCAAAACTTTCACAACCAAATTGGTGAAAAAGTCGAAGTCGCCCTTTTTGAGGTCTCTCATATCGAAACATTGCACCGTGATAGAAAAATTTCTCATTTCCACCCCGTTTATCAAATTTGTTTTGAATAAAACTTCGGACAACTCCAGCTGTTCCTTCAGGTCTTAAACAGACATCATTTCCACCTTTATCAAGAAACTGATACATCTCTTTTCCAACAATATCACTACTCTCTCCAACACTTCTCTTAAAAAGTGCTGTCTCTTCAAGAAGAGGAGTCTCAATTTGAGTATATCCATAATTTTTTGCAATTTCTGTTGCAGTATTTATGATATATTCAAACTTATCAGCCACATTGTGAAGAGTATCATTCATTCCTCTAAGTGATTGAATTGTCTTCAATAAAATCCTTTTTAAAGCTGATTTTATCAAATCTTAAAAAGTTCTATCTGTTTAAAATTTGCAATTTTCCAAAAAAATCTACTATCTCATTTTCAGAAACTTTTATATTTCCAACTACTCTTAAAATAGCTTTTTGTACAGTTGGAGGACGAATTGCACCAACAAGAAATCCAGAGTTTTGGAGCAAGTCTCTAATTTCTAAAGCTCTTTTTGAGTCTCCAATCTGAATTGGAAAAATTAGAGCATCTTTTGAAATTCCAAATTTTGAGAAGAGTTCTCTTCTTTTTCGAACCTCATCAGCAAATCTTTTTCTATTTTCTGAAATGAAATTTATGCTATTTAAGGAAATGAGAGTCTCAAAAAGAGATGGTGCAGTAGAGTAGATAAGTGGTTTTGAACGATTTTCTAAAAATGAGACTATTTCAGAAGAGGCTAAAATATAAGCTCCATAACTTCCAATCGCTTTACCCAAAGTTCCCATTTTTATATGGCTCTTTTCAGGAGTAATATTATACAAATCAAATACTCCCAAAAGGTTCTCTCCAACAACTCCAAAAGAGTGAGCCTCATCAACAATTAAAATTGCATCATACTTTTTTGAAATCTCAAAAACCTCTTTTGGAACTAAATCTCCACTCATTGAGTAGACTCCCTCAACTGCTACTATTTTTCGCTTCGCTTTAGATTTCTTTAAAGCACTCTCCAAACTCTCCATAGAGTTGTGAGGAAAGATATGAACTTGCTCTTTCTCCAAACATTTTGTAGCAACAACTCCAGAAGCGTGATACTCACTATCCATAAAAAGTTCATCACCCTTTCGAACTAGAGTTTCAATTAGTCCAAAGTTTGCTAAAAAACCACTACCCAAAACTATTCCACTCTCAAATCCATGCAATTTTGAAATTTGGCTCTCAAACTCTACATGAACTTCACTATACCCATTTACCAACATAGAGGCTTTTGGAGAACGAGATGATAGTTTGCGAAACTCTATTACTGTTTTTTCAAAAATTTCCCAATTTTCAGAAAGACCTAAATAGTCATTTGAAGCTAAGTCGATGAGGTTTGAAGAGTAAATCTCTCTTTTCCGAAAACGGTCTCTTTTCTGAAGAGCTTCTAATTCTCTATTGTACATTCAACACTCTTTTCTTAAAATTTTACAAAATAAGATAAAATCGCTATTCTAAAAAATAAGAAATTTATAAGCTCTACTTAAAATAAGGAGATAAATTGATAAGGTTAAAGAGTTGAGACAGGGAGTAGCCCTTTTAGTAACTCTAGGAATTATCTCTGCTATATCTGTCGTTATTGCCACCTCTTTTGAATTAGTAAATCGCGGTTTTGAACATATTCAGAATGTTGAAAAGGTAAATCAAACAGCTGTTGTTGTTAGAGATATTGAGAAAGTTATGGCGGTTCTAATTAAAAATATAGATAGTAGTGATACTCTCTCTATGTTGCTTGGAGCTTATCCACCTCTTTTTGATGAAGAGGGACGATTTTCTCTCACAATAGAGTTACAGCCTATCTATACAGGAATAAATATAAACTCCATTTTAGATAAGGTAAATAAAAAAGAGCCTTTGGAACCGAGAAAGTTGAAAGAGAAGTATATTCCAGTTTTTGAGTATATCTTCAATTTCTACCAAGTGAAAGATGGAGAGATGCTTTTAAACTATATCTTGGACACAATAGATTTAGATGTTGTTGAAAGAAGTATAGATACAGAATTGGCTTTACAAGATGTTTCAAAACTTCAAGGTCTGATTTTAACAAAAGAGGCTTTTTTTGAAATTCTGAGAGAGTATCAAACAAAATATGATGATGATATAGTTTTGGAAATTCCTTGGGAAGATTTTTTCACTTTTGGATACACCTCATCAGAAACAGTGATAGATTGTAATTTTATGAAGTTGGGTTTGGTGAAAGCTCTTGAAATGAGCTATACAGAACCACTTTTAGATGTTGAAGAAAGTGATGATACAGAGGTTGATGAGGTCTCTTGTGATATGATAAAAGATGAAGCAAACAAGGAGATTAAATCCAAATATCTAATTCGCGAGTTTAAGAAAAATAGTAATTACCGAATTCGTGGAAAGATAGAGTATTTAACAAACTCTGTTACAGAAGAGTTTGCTTTTATTTACGATTTTAAGACAAAAAGGATAATTTCACTTGAAGTTGAGTAAAAAAGGTAGAGAAGTTCTCTATGTTACAAATGGTGTAGAAACTGATATCTCTGGTAAAGTTGATATTGTTCTATCTCCTAAATTCTACTGGATAGGTAAAGGTGAGTTCAGAGTTAAAAAAGAGAAAGAGGCTCTAAAATATGCCTACTCTATTTTTGAAGGGAAAATCCCCTCTTTTGAAAATATCTCTTTCTTAGTTGTAAAAGAAGATGATGGAAAATTCATCTATATCGCCTACAATATCTTCTCAATTTTAGAGCAGTTAGCAGAACTTGGAATTTCTGAAAAGAGTATTGGAAATATCTATACTGCACAGACAGAATTCCAAATTGAAGAGCCTATCTCTGTAGACTCAAATAGAGATATTGTGAAAATAGATGGTATCGTTTCTGAAGTTCCAAACTTTTCAAAAATAGATAGAGAAATTGTAGTTTCAAACTTTCTGACAGAGAATCAGCGAACAAAATACTCTTTAAAATTTAAAGGAGTTGGAGAAGAGAAAGGTAAACTATTTAAAATTGCATCTCTAATTCCAATTTTCCTATCTCTCTCTTTTGGTTTAGATATTTGGCAAGTTTCCAAAGCAAAAGAGGAGTTGGAAAAAGAGATTGAAGAGAAGAGAGAGAAGTTCGATTTACCAAACACCTCTTTTCAGATAGAGAGTATTAAAAAAAGATATCTTGCAATTCAGAAAGAGCAGAAAAATTTGAGAGAAAAGATAGCTTGGCTTAAAAATGAGAAATTTTACAAATATGGAAAGATTTCCGAATTAGAACTCTCTCCTAGTAAATTCTATTTCAAATTGGAGATGGAGAGAGACTCTTTTGGAAATAGTATTAAAACTGCTATTCAGAAAAAAAGTAAAAATGCAGAAATTAGTGGTAATGGAGATGTGTTGGAGGTGAAATTCTAGTGAGTAAAAATCTTATCATATTTGGTTTCTCTACACTGCTGTTTCTAATTTTATGGAATTTTAAAAGTGGAGAAGTTGAAAACTTAAAAGAGCTTCAAAAAGAGTTACAAACTTTAGAAGAGAATGGTGTTCTTTTAACCGATTTAAGAGATAGATGGGACAACAAAAAAGATGATGAAAAGAGTATAAATTATCTAAAAAAGATGAACCCAAAAGTGAAACAGAAAAACAGCTCTATCTTTTTCAGATTTGAAGAACCTCTAAATAAGAGAGATTTAGAAAAAATTACAGCTTCGATTCTCAAGTCAAATTTGAAAATTAGAAAATTGGAAATTGATAAAGTTGATGAACATAATGCTTTACTATCTCTGGAGGTTTCAAAATGATAAAAAAGATACTATTGTCACTAATAGCTTTTCTCTCTATTTTCTATATTACAACAGTTTTGACACTACCAAAAGATAAAATTTGGTATGAACTTGAAAATAGAGTTGTGGAACATAAGTTGGTGATAGATGGTGAAGAGGTTGAAAATGGCTTAATTTTCTTAGATGTGAAAAATGGAAATATCATATTTCAAGATATGGAAGTTTTGAAATTTGAGAATTTGGAAGTTTTGCCACTACTACTCTACAACCAAGTCACAATTTCTAATGTAACAATGGGAGAAAATCTCTCTCAATTCTCAAATCTCTCTTTAGATGAAATAGTTCTAACTTATGGTGTTGCCACTCCTGAAAAAGCTGTTTTCACAAGTGAAGGAAATTTTGGAAATTTGCGAGGTCGTATCTCATTTTTAGAACAACATATAGATATTCTTCTCTTTCCAAGTGAAGAGCTTCTCAAAGAGCGGTCTATTATGAAAAACTTCGAGAAAGATGCAAATAGTGGAGGATATCTATACAATGGAAAATTTTAAATATCTCTTTACAGCAGGAGTAGTCGCATCTATTTTTGGAATTGTTACAACCTCATCACTATCTTACTTTCTACCAGTTAGAGGAGTTAGTAAAAGTGTGGACAAACCATTTCACCAATACGAAAGTTATCGAAGTATTGGACAACTTTTTATAGTTGATAAGAAGCCTGAAAAGAAAGCTCCTCCACCAAAAAAGGAAGAACCAAAACCTGAAAAGGTTTATGATATGAAAAAGTGGAAACTGTTAGCAACTTACATCTCTTCATATACGGCGTTTGCAACTATTTTAGATGGTAAAGATGTTGAAACCGTGGAGCTGGATTATGTCTATAAGGGTTATGAACTTATAGATTTAAAAGATGATGAAGCTATCTTTCTTATGAGTGGAAAACACTATAGCTTAAAACTTGTTGAAGAGGGTAAAAAGAGAAAAGATGATAAGAAAGAGAGTGAAGCTGAAAAGTCAATTGAAGAGAGTGAAGAGTTTGATGAGAGAGAGAAAGAGGTCGAAGTTGAAGTAAATACTGAACCTGGTAGCGATGAGGTTAGCTCTGCAACTTTACAGAAAAAAGATGTCCAGTTCTATCTCAAAAATCCTGGACAAATCTGGAAAAGTATAAAGTTTAGAGATTATCGAGTTGATAGAAGACTTCGCGGTTTTAGAGTTGTATTTGTAAAACAGGGTTCAGCATTTGACCAATTAGGACTCAAAACAGGAGATATTATCACTGCAATTAATGGTGAAGAGATAACTAGCTATTCTCAAGTTCAAAAATATTATAAAAATATAAGCAAAATTAGAAATTTAAATCTTAGAATTTTAAGAAATGGTGAGGAGAAAGAGATTGATTACGAAATTGAGTAGAGTACTTTTAGTAGTTCTATTTACAGGTTTGCTTTTTGCAAAAGAGGAGACAGTTAAACTTAATATCAACGATATGGAGATAGAAGAGTTTATTAAGATGGTGGCAAAAATTGATAATAAAAATATCCTAATTCCGTTGAGTGTTCGAGGAAAGATAAACTATATTTCCAAAAAGCCAATTCCAAAAAAGAATATCTTCCATCTACTTCAGATGATTTTGAAAGATAAAGGTTTCACTCTCATAAATTCTGGAAAAGGGTATTATATTGTTAGTCGAATATCTGATGCTCATAAAGACTCTCCAGATATAAAAGATGTTACAACTGAAGAGATAATTCATACAACTTTTATAAAAGTGAAAAACTTAGATGCAACTTCACTATCTGGTACTGTAAAGAACTTTTTAAGTCGTTCTGGAAAACTTCTTGTTTCAAAAGAGACAAACTCTCTTATCATTACAGACTTACCTGACAATATAAATATTGTTCGAGAACTTGTAAAGAGATTAGATGTCAGAGTTAGATTAGAGACAAAATTTGTAGAGTTAGAGAATGCACAAGTTGCTGATGTTTATACTCAGATAAAATCTATTGCTGATATTGTCATTGATAATAAAATTGAGACTGAGAAGATTTCTATCTTCAAACATGAGACATCAAATACTTTAACTTTTGTTGGTCCAAATAAAAGTATTCAGAAGCTACTTCCTTATGTTAAGAGATTTGATGAGTCAGACAATATGACAGACCAAAACATCTATTTTGTAAAATTAAATAATGCAGAAGCGTCTGAAGTTCTCTCTATTTTAAACCAAGTTATTGGAAAAAGAGTTTATGATAAAGGTCAAGAGAAACCATCTGTAACTGTTGATAAAGAGTTGAATGCTCTAATTGTTATCTCTTCTGAAAAAGAGTATAAAGAGTTTTTAGAACTTATCGCCAAACTTGATGTTGAGAGAAAACAGGTTTATGTAAAAGCTAGAATTGTTGAGATTTCTGAGAGTAAAACTAGAGATATCGGTTTCAAATACGGTCTTGAGGGGTTTGCTTTAAATGAAGGTGGTCTCTACACTTTAGCATCTACTCTAAATGGTGGTTCATCTTTTGTAGCTTCTAGTGTTGCAAGTGGAATTGGATTACCTTCAGGAATTACAGAAGGTTTTGGTCTTGGAGTTAGTCTCGCATTTTTAGGAAAAAAGAGTGCTGCAAATACTCTTTCTGAACCATCAATTTTATGTATAAATAACCAAGAGAGTTCTATCTATGTTGGACAAACTCAATCTATTCAATCTGGAACAACAGTAACTTCTGGTGGAAATACTCAAAACTCTTATACTCGAGAAGATATCGGTCTAACTTTGAAAATTAAGCCTAGAATTTCTAATGATAGTAAAGTTATTTTAAATGTTGATGCTACTCTTGAAGATGTTGTTGCAGGTAGTGGTGAGGGTTCTCCAACTACGACAAAACGAGAAGTTAAAACAGTTGCTGTTGTCAAAAATGGTGGTTCTGTAATTGTTGGTGGTCTTATAAAAAATAAGGTTGATGAAGCTGAGTCAAAAATTCCATTTTTAGGAGATATACCAATTCTTGGATATCTATTCAAAAACAAATATTATCTTAAAGATAAAGTTCATCTTGTTATTATGCTAACTCCTTACATAGTTGAAAAGAGTGAAGATTTAGAAGAACTTAGAAACAGTCTAAAAACTCTTTCAGAACTTGAAAGAAAAGTTGTAAATAAATTTATCTCTGAAAAGATGATGGACGAAGATGATATCAGAATAGAGAGTGTTGAACCTAGAAGCGATATAGACTTCGACGACTAAAAAGTCAAATTCTACTTTAAAGAGTCTTTTTAGACTCTTCCCTTTCTTTAAGTTATAATTTTGCCTATTTCCAAATTTAAGAGTTAAAATGTTAGTAGCCCCAAGTCTATTGTCAGCAGATTTTGGAAACCTCGATAGAGATGTTAAAAAAGTTTGTGAAAGTGGAGCAGATATCATTCATGTAGATGTAATGGACGGTCATTTTGTTCCAAACCTCACAATTGGTCCTCCAGTAGTTAGTGCTGTTGCAAAGAGTTCAACAAAACCTTTAGATATTCATTTGATGGTTCAAAACAACACTTTTTTTGTAGAGCTTTTTGCTCCTTTAAAACCAGAGTATATCTCTTTTCATATTGAAGAGGAGAAGCATCCTCATAGACTAATTCAGAGAATTAGAGAGTTAGGAATTAAACCTGCAATAGCTTTAAATCCGCATAGTAGAGTTGAGGATATTGAGTATCTTCTTTCAGAATTAGAGATGGTTCTAATTATGAGTGTAAATCCAGGATTTGGAGGACAGAAATTTCTTCCAGCTGTTTTAAAAAAGATAGAGAAACTTAGAGATATGAGAATAGAATTAGGTTTGGATTTTCTCATTGAAGTAGATGGTGGAGTAAGTGATAAAAATATAGATGTCCTAAAAGATGCTGGAGTTGATATAGCTGTTTCTGGAAGTTATATTTTTGGACACAAATCACCAGAAGAAGCTATTAGGAGTTTAAAATGAAAGTAGAAACCTCATCTTTAGTTCAAAATCTGTCTCCAGAAATTCCATCAATTTTAGTCATTGCTCTTTTCCTAATTCTTATAGGAGGTCTCTACTTTTATAGTGATACGAAAATTAGAAAAAAAGAGAGAAAAATTAGAGAGAAGAGTGAGCAGAAATTACCTTTAGATTTAAGAATAGGTGGTGTTGTTAATGTTGAAGCAATTAGAGATAGACTCATTGCAAATAGAGAATATTTTGAATTCAAATTCCCAAAAAGCCTTAAAGGTTATATTCACTCTGTTGGAGAAATAGAAATTGATAGTGAAACACAAGTTTATAACATCTATATAGTTGAAAATATAGATGATACAAAACATCTATTCTTCTTAAAAGTTGAAGTTTCAAAAGGAGAAATTTCAGCAGTCCAACTATTTATACCTTATAAAACTATATCTCCATCAATAAGTGAATGGGAAGAGTGGTTAGATGGTGATGAAGAGAGTAGTCCAAAAATTGGTAGCAAACAGTTTGATTTAGATGGTGTTGAGTATAGTAGAGTTTGGAAAAGAGGTGCTGATGAGGTTGTTAGAACAAAATATGTTGAAAACATAACTGAAGATAGAGAGATTTATAAAGATACAATGAACATATCCTCTCTTTATAGCCGAAAACTCCCAGCAGGTGAAACTGAGTATCTCTACCTCTCAAATGTTGAGGACTTTGAACTTCATAACTATATAAAAATTGAGTTAGGTTTAGCTATTAGTGAAAGTGAACTTGAAGTAATTTAGGAGTTCCGTCATTTCGAGTTACTTGAGAAGTCTCAAAAAAGAGACCTCTCAATTTTACTGATATAAGTATTTTTAAAAAATTTGAGACTCGATTTCGCTTCTATATCTCTCATCTTCTAGTTTCATTTTGATAACACTATTCTCTTCAAGAAGAAAGTTTCTTTCGTGCTTAAGAGAAGCTATCTCTCTACTAAGAGTATAAATCTTATTATTAAAATGAACTTTCATTCCAATAATAGAGAGAATAGTAAATAGAAATGCAACAGAACCAATTAGAGCTGTAAGCGAAAACTCTTTTCCTTTTCCCATTTCAGACATCACCTCTTCTAAAATTAACTCTTTTTCAATCTGGTTTCTTTCAAAAGTTGATAAATCATCTTCATCTGGAATTAGAAGGTCGATTTTCTCTAACTGTTGCTCTTTTTGATTTAATTCCATTATTACACTTCAAAGATTATCCACCAAAGAATGAACTACTGCTACTCTTTGTTGTGGAAGTAGTAGAAGATGTAGTGGAGCTAGAACTACTTCCACCAAAAAAGTTCTGTTTTGAAGTGGAACTGCTAGGTGCTGTTTTTCCACCACCTCCCATTCCACCCATACTATTCATTCTTCTCTCTTGGTAAGCTGGAGATTGGTTATATCTATCTTGATTTGCTTGGTAGTTTTGGTTGTTAGAAAGAGCACTTGCTGCAAGACCGCCAAGTAAAGCTCCAGCAGCACCTGCCAATAGCATTTCGCCCATTCCAAACCCTTCATCTTCCTCTTTTGGAGGTGCTGTAAGGTTAGAAGTTCCATTCTCAACTTTTGTCATCTCTGCTGCCGCAAGTTCTTTCATCTCCTCCTCATTTAAAACTCTTGTAGTTCCATTGAGGTCGTGAATAATTGCTTTGTTTGGACCATCAGTAAGAGCTTCATCAACAATTACATATTGTCCTTCAGACTTCTCTTCAATTGTAAGTATCTTATTTTGAGTCTCTTGAGCTTGTGGAGTTTCTGAACTCTGCTCATCTCCAGGACCAGCACAACCACCAAGAGCTAATGCTGTTGCTACGCTTAAAGTTAAACTTCCGATAACATTTTTAGTTTTAAGTGAAATAGTGTGTTTCAAATCTATTCTCCTAATTTTCTATTCTTCGTAATTCTATCTTTTTGCCTTTAACTGAAAGGACTTCAACTTCTACCTCATCACCAGCAGAGAGGAACTCTTCAACACTGTTTACTCGACTTCTGCTAATTTTCGAAATATGTATCATTCCATCGTGTCCAGATGGTAACTCTACAAAAGCTCCAAATTTAGCAATATCTTTCACTTTTCCAATATGTCTTGAGAATGGTTGGTAAATCTCATCAAGGCTTCGGTCATCAGCAATTTTTCGAATATACTCTGAAGCACTTTCAACATCATCATATTTTCGACCAACAATTTTGATTTCTCCGCTCTCTCGATTTATATCAACTTTTACACCATAATTCTCGACAATGCCTTTTATCACTTTTCCACCAGGTCCAAGAACATCAACTACTTTAGATGGATTTATTGAGAATACTTCCACTTTTGGTAGGACATCTCGATTTACGATGATATTCTCTTCAGCATCTTCCATAATTTCTAAAATATCTGCTCTGGCATCTCGAGCTTGGTGTAGTGCCTCTTTAAGAACTTGTAGTGAAATTCCACCAAGTTTGATATCCATCTGAAGTGCCGTAATTCCATCTCGAGAACCAGCAACTTTAAAGTCCATATCTCCATCATGGTCTTCAAGTCCAGTGATGTCTGTAAGAATTGCGTATCTCTCATCTTCTGTAATAAGTCCCATTGCAACACCTGCTATAAGTTCAGTTGTTGTTTGACCACCTGCTCGAAGTGCAAGAGAACCACCACAAACAGTAGCCATTGAAGATGAACCATTAGACTCAAGAATTTCTGAAACAAGTCTGACAGTCATACCCTCAGAATTATCTAAACTTGACTCTAAAGCTCTTTTTGCAAGATTTCCATGTCCTAACTCTCTTCGTCCAACAGCTTTAAGTCGAGAAGCCTCGCCAACTGAAAAACCTGGAAAGTTGTAGTGAACCATAAATTGCTCTTGCTGACCCGTTACTTTTGTAAGCTCTTCAAAGATTTGAGCATCTTCATTTGAACCGATTGTAAGTGTTACAAGGGCTTGAGTCTGTCCTCTAGTAAAGAGACATGAACCGTGAACTTGAGGCAATACATTTGTCTCAATAGAGATTGGTCTTACTGTTTTTGTATTTCGACCATCAGCACGAACATTTTCAGAAAGTATCATCTCTCTCATAATAGATTTTTTTCTACTTTGAAGAGTCTCTAAAACATCATCTTTTTCCCACTCTTCATGACTCTCTAAAACCTCATCTGCAAGAGATGAAAGGATAGTAGCTCTTTCACTTTGAGCAAGGTGAGAAAGGGAGTCTCGTAACTTTTCTGAATACTCAGTTTCTACATAGGAAACTATCTCTTCTGGTATCTCTTTTACAAAAAGTTCCACGGTTTTAGTTTCTCTTACAAAAGGTGCAAACTCATTTTCATATAGAGTGTTCGCTTTTTCTAACTCTTTCTGAGCCAAGTCTATTGCAGAAACAAGTTCATCTTCTCCAATTTTCCCGTTGTCTTGAACTCCGTTTGCACTCTTTCCAACTGTTCTCATCTCTATCATGAGAAGTTCCTCTTTTGAACCAGCAACAAAGAGGTCTAATGAACTGCCATCTTTCTCTCCTAAAGTTGGATTTACAACTAAACTATCTCCAACTTTTCCAATTCTAACCGCAGAAATAGATTTCTGAACAGGTATTGATGAGGTGTAGAGAGCAGCCGATGCTGATTTGAGTGCTAGAGTTTGGAGGTCGGCACTCTCATCTACACTTAAAACAAAGATAGTTATCTGAACAGGATAGTTAAATCCTTTTGGAAAGGTTGGTCTTAAAGCTCTATCAACAATTCTTGAAGTGAGGGTCTCAAAATCACTAGGTTTTCCCTCTCTTTTAACAAACCCACTTGGTATCTTTCCAACAGCATAAAATTTCTCAATATATTGAACAGTTAGAGGTAAAAAATCTTCTTCAGATTTAGCCAACTCGTCCATAACAACAGTGGCTAAAAGGACTGTTCCACCCTCCTGAAGCCAAGCCGAACCATCGGCTTGTTTTGCAATCTCGTTTATTCTAAAAATCTCTTGTGTTTTTCCAAAATCTATTTCAACACTCAATTATAATCCTCTTATCATCAAATCAACAACATAATTTGTATTATAGCTTTTTTCAAATTTATGTATCTCCTGCATGGACATCTTTAAATGACAAAGTAATATTTTGAAACTATTTCTCTATTCCTACCAATTTTAAAAGATATTTTCCATCTGGTTCTCTATCAGAAACTTTTTTGAAAAGTTCACTCATACTTTCACTACCACCAGAAGCTAAAACTATATCTTTATACTTTTCTGCTATTTCATGATTTTCTAAAAATTGGTAAAACATATCGGCACTCAAAACTTCAGCCCATTTATAACTATAATATCCAGCTGAGTAACCTCCTGCAAAAATGTGAGAGAAACCGTTTTGAAACTTGTTATAACTTGGAGGAATTAGTGGAGAAATCTCTTCTCTAATGGAATTTAGAAGCTCTTGAACATCTTTCTCTTTTCCAATATGAAGTTTCATATCGAAAAGACCAAATTCTAGTTGTCGAACCATCTGGAGAGCAGATTGGAAATTTTTTGTATTTTGCAATCTCTCTATCATCTCTTCGGGCAGAGTTTCACCAGTTTCGTAATGTTTTGCAAAAGTTTTTAAAACATCTGATTCAAAGGCGAAGTTTTCCAGAAACTGACTTGGAAATTCAACAGCGTCCCACTCAACTCCATTTGTTCCAGAGATAGAGTGTTCTCCAACTTTTGAGAAGAGATGGTGAATTGCATGTCCCATTTCATGAAAGAGAGTTACAACATCATCATGTCGAAGAAGTTTTGGAGGAAAGTTTGCGACAACAAAAGCTGTTGGAATTTTCTCTTTTGTATGAGACTGCCAATCATTCATCCAAGCACCACCCCTTTTAGACTCTCGAGCATCTAAATCTAAATACAATCTGCCGATGAGGTTTCCATTTTCAAAAAGATGATAAGTCTCCGCACTATCTTCCCAAACTCTCTCTACAACTTTTCTAAACTCAACTCCAAAAATAGATTTTAAGAAATCGAAAAGTCCAACTACAACAGAACTCTTTTCAAAATAGGGACGATAAGCCTCTTCATCTAAATCAAGTTTCTCTTTTCGATACTTTTCAGAGTAATAAGATAAATCGAAACTTTTGAAATCTGGTAGCCCTGAATAGTTTCGTATCTCTTCCAACTCCTCTTTTGCGACATCTTTAGACTTTTCAGCAAGACCATTTAAAAAATCTACAACCTCATCAGGAGTGTTTGCCATTTTTGTCTGAAGAGAGAGTTCTGCATAAGAGTTGAAGCCTAAAATTTTTGCTTTCTCTTGTCTCAATTCTAAAATTTCTTTTAAAACCTCTCCATTCTCTTCTGCTCTACTAACATAAGCCTTATATATTTTTTCTCGAATTTCTCGATTTGGACCATAAGTCATATAAGCGATATAACTTGGCATCTGAAGAGTAAAACGGTATTTCCCATCTACTTCTTCTAAGTCACTTTCAGGAATTCCCTCAATATCTTCCCTCTCTAAAAAAATCTCAAAAGAGTTTGTCGCATCTAAAAGATTTTGAGAAAAGTTATTGGAAAGTTCTGAAAGTCTCAAGTTTATCTCTTTTACTCTACTCTTCTTCTCTTCTGGAAGTTCTGCTCCTGAAAGTTGAAAGTCAAAAAGAGCATTCTCTAAAACTTTAATCTCCTCTTTTGAAAGCCCCTCTTTCGATATAGATTTCAACGCTTCAAAAATCCTTAAATCCTGCGAAACTTCTGTACCATACTCTGAAAGAATAGGAAGAATTTTAGAGTAAACTTCTTGAGACTCTTTACTATTTTGTACAGAATTTAGATGATAAATTGGAGTAAATAGTTCATCTAACTCTTCATCTAACTTTTCAAATGGTACTAAAAAGTTTTGATAGCTCTTTTCAGAAACTTCTAAAAGTCTCTCTATCTCTTCTCTATTTTTCTCAATTCTCTCTGATACAACTTCAAATCCATCACTTAATGGATTTTCTGGAAAAATAGGCAAAACATAATTTTTCAAAAATTCTCTTTCTTGAAATTCTACAAAATTCTAAATTTGCTTCATCTTTCTAATTAAGGCTCTACCTCTAGCAATTTTATCTCTATAAGCACTAGTAGGAAATCTTCCTACTCCTGTATGTTTTTGACTTGCTATATAAACAAAAGCCTTTACTAGCTTTTCATCTAATGTTTTCACATAAATAGCTTTTCTGCAATAGTGTTCAGGAAAACCTTCATATTTGTCTAAAAGTTTTAAAGTTGATTTGTTTACAATAGACAAAATACCCTCTACTTTAGAACCTTTTCTTTCCACAACATTAGCGTAACTATGTTTCTCATCTAAAGATAATTTGTTGTATCGAAATTGGTAATTTTCTAATGTGGCAACTTGATATGAGGTATATTTTAAATATCTCTCTCCTATTGTGGATAAATCCATATTGGCACCATAGGAGAAGAGTCTATATCTATTCATAAGATTTAGACTCGTGAAATTTAAAGCTCTATAAAACCGTAAAGATTTAGCATAAAAAATAGAACTGCTAGAGGTGAGATAACTCGAATTGTAAAGAGCCAAATTTGAAAAAAGGTATTTCCCATCTCCTCTTTGAGAGGTTCTAACTTTTTACCTAAACCGTAACCAACAGCAAGAGCTATCACGATACCAGAAAATGGTAATAGAAATTTGTCCGATGAGGTTTCTAAAATGTCGAATATAGCCATTCCACCAATAGAGAACATTTCACCATATTCAGTAGAGTAGGAGAGAATTGCAAAAATACCTATAAGATAGTAGATGCTTCCCATTCCAATTGTTGCCCAAAACCGTGAAACTCCAAATCTATTTTTCACATAAAGAACAGCAGGTTCTACAAGTGAAACCGCAGAAGTTAGTCCAGCCATTCCAAGAGCCGAAAGAAAGAGAATAGAGAGTGCTGAACCTATTTCACCCATTTGGTAGAAGATAACTGGCATTGAGATAAATACAAGCCCCGGACCTTTTGATGGTTCTTCACCATATTGGAAAAGTAGAGTGAAAATTATAAGCCCCGCAACAAGTGCAATTGCCGTATCTAACAAACTTACTGTAAGTGCAGACTTTGTAATACTTGCCTCTTTTGGTAGTGAAGCGGAGTAAGTCAGAATTGCACCCATTCCAAGAGAGAGTGTGAAAAACGAGTGTCCAACAGCTCTAACAAACGCTTCAGAAGTCAATTTGTCCCAATCTGGATAAAAGAGAAATTGGAAAGATTTTGAAAAGGCATCAAAACTCATAGAGTAGAAAAGGAGTGCAATCATGATAAGAACCAGAGTTGGAATTAGAATATTGTTGAGTTTCTCAATACCCTTTTTAATTCCACCATTTACAAAATGAAGAACTGTTAGAGTTGCAAAAGTGTGGAAGAAGATTTGAATTCCAATTTGAGAGCTGATGAGGTCTGTGAATTCACTTTCGGCTTCAGCTACTGAACTTGGCAAACCATTTATTGAAGACCAGATATAGTAGAAAATCCAACCAATTACAACAGAGTAGAATGTCATAATTATTAGACCATTGAAACCCATAAATCCAGCAAATTTCAGGGACGGAATTCCATTCTCTTTTCCAACTTTCTCAAAAGTGCTAACAGTATCACTACCTCCAAACTTTCCAAGATACATCTCGGCGATTAGAATTGAAATCCCAACAAAGAGAATTGTAAAGAGATAGACTATAACAAAAGCACCACCTCCAAACTCTCCAGTTATATATGGAAATTTCCATATATTCCCAAGTCCAACAGCACTACCAACTGTGGCTAAAATAAAGCCAATTTTACTAAATCTATCTACCATAGAAGTGGTTTATCGCCTCAACATATCCATCAACAGAACCGCAATCAAATCGTTTTCCTTTAAATTTGTAAGCTACAACTTTACCAGCTTTCGCCAAAACATTCAGAGCATCTGTAATTTGAACTTCTCCACCTGCTCCAGCTTCTGTTTGCTCTAAAATTGGAAAAACATCAGGAGTTAAGATATATCTTCCGATGATAGCTAGATTTGTTGGAGCTTCTTCTGGTTTTGGCTTCTCTACCATTTCAGAAACTTTAAAAACTCCCTCCTCCTCTTCGCTTCCAGAAATCACTCCATAACTCTCTGTTTTATCTTTTGGAACTTCCATAATTGCCACTACTGAACATTGGTATTTTTCATAAACTTCAACCATCTGTTTCATAACAGAGTCTCCCTCTGTATCGCAAATATCATCAGCAAGAACAACTCCAAAAGGCTCATCTCCAATCATACTTTGAGCTTTTAAAATTGCATCTCCAAGCCCAAGCATTGCACCCTGTCGTCGAAAAGTGAAAGTTCCAGAAGCTATTACAGAGTTTACAGACTCAAGAAGTTTCACTTTTTTAGGCTTATGTGCTATCTCAGTTTCTAATTCATAGTTCTTATCGAAGTAGTCTTCAATTGCACCTTTTCCTCGACCTAAAATGATATTCACCTCATCAAGTCCAGCTTCAATACATTCAGCCACTCCATAGTGAATTAGAGGCTTATCTAAAACAGGTAACATCTCTTTTGGAATGCTTTTTGTAGCAGGTAAAAATCTTGTTCCATATCCAGCAGCAGGAAATAGTGATTTTCTTATTTTCATCGGTTTCCTTGATTATAAAATAACACTTATTATAACAGATTTACTATGTTCCTGCTTTTAAGATAAAGTACTCTTTTATTTCAAAATATCTTTCCAACTAATTTGCATTTTTCTATTTACAGTGTAAAAAGATTTCAATTTGTAGCGAACATTAGTAGATAGCAAAATATTTAAATTTTCAGAAGAGTTCCAATTCAATTTTTTTTGAGCTACAACTATTCCAAAGATTTTTAAATCTAAGTTTTCATGTTCCAAACTTAGTAACAGATATAGCCAGTTCAGAGACTCTTGGAATTTCTCTTTAATGTCAGTTCTTATAACAGTTTTGCTCTTTAATTCAACTAATACAATTTTTAATTCATTTCTATTTGTGTATTCAATAATAATATTTTCTACTTTTTTCCCATGTGGTTGTAAGAATGTACCAGTTTCTGGATTTAATTTAAAATATTTTGAAGTTTCATTTAAATTTTCAATATACAATTTTTGAAGAGTCCCATTGTTCTTTGAAGATATGTTTTGGCGTTCAGAAATCTCTATTTTATCTGTTTCCTCAACCACAATACCTTTTGCTTTTAAATATTTAAGAACTTTGCTCTTGGAAAAATTACTCTTCATAGCTTTCTAGTTCTTCCATCAAATACTCTTTTTGTCTATTTTGAAAATCTTCAATCTCTGTAAATGTTCCAAATTGAATATTTGTTTCATTATCATCTTTGTAAGAAACAATTGCATTTCCAGTGAAATAGTAGATACCAATTTCATTACTTGATAGATTTATATCTAAATTCAAGTCTAAATTTTCACTCTCAACAAACTCTTGCAACTCTTCTGGAGCTTTCTTCTCTTTTAAATCAAAAAGATGAATATAATTTATTATAGTTTTTGCCATAGTATTACTATGTGTAGCTATTAAAAGTTTATTGCTACTTGCGTAATCCAAAAGAAGTTCTATTAGTTTGATTTTTTTTGATGGGTGTAAATTCATTTCAGGTTCATCTAAAAGCAAGAAGTTATCTTTATCTTCTTTAAACCAATATTTAAAATAGAGATAGATAGTTGCTAACTGATTAACCATTGAAGAACTCAAATACATCGGAAGTTTTTCGCCAGATTGATGTTGATATGAAATATCAGCCATTCCAATATCTTCAGCTTTATCAACCAATATTTGACCTTCTATTAACTCTTCAATTTTATTCAAGAAACTATTCTCTTTTTGATTTTCTTCCAACTCGTCATAAAGTTTATCTAATAGATGCTCTACTGCTTTTGTATATGAAGATTGAAAGAAATCTCTATTTCTCTCATTTAATTTGTCTAAATTATTTAAGAGACTATGTTTCAAATCTTTCTCTTTTTTAACAATATATTTATAAAACTGTGGAAAGAAGAGCCTAGTTGATGGCATGTAAAGAGGTTCTTCTGAAATCTGATTTGTAATGATTTTCATTTCGATTATAAAATTCATAAATTCTTCAATAGATATAAATGATTTCAATAAACCTTTTTCCTCCTTCTCTCTTCTTTCTATCTCTTTTTTGATATCTATCTTTTTAATTTCTTTTTCATAAAACTCTTTAACTTTTTCTAAATTAAATTCAATTTGGAAATCTATATCCATGTCCCTATTAAACAGAGTTTGACCTATATTGTTTTCTTTCAGAGACTCTGTAAATCTATTGGAAATATCTATAACTATCTCTTCTGTTATTGGCTGAAGCTCTTGATTTTTTATAAATTGTATAGCTTTATGTTTATGACTTACTAATAATTTTTTTCCGAATTTATTTATGCCCCAAATAAATTGAGACAAGTAAGTTTTACCACTATTATTTACACCTACAAAAAGAGTGACTTTTTTAGATAAGTCTATCTCAAAAGATTGAGTTATAGGTGGAAACTTTTTTATAATTAATTTCAAATATTTGAGTCCTAAACTTTTTTGAGACTATTTTAACAGAAACTCTAAATTTAGAGTTTCACCAAATCTAGTAAGTTCCTAAATTTTGTTTCAAAATAGTGAGGTTGAGTTTCCAGCTGATTGTGAGGTGAAATCAAATTCTTTCCAAACTCTAAACCTTTTTCAGTTAGAGATTTGAAACTCTTCTCTCCACTTGTAGATTTTCGAGTTTTGATTTCCAAAATTTCATTTGAAATTAGAATCTGATTTAGTTTTTTTGCCGAGATTCCTATTTGGAATTTTTTCAAAAGATGAGAAAGTGAATAGGTGTGTTGCTCATCAGAATAGTCTGGAAGATAAGATGTCTCAAGCCCTATCTTTTTGTAGAGTGTTTTTGTCATTAAGATTTTTGAGGCTTCATTTACATTTAAAATCCGAATAGAAGTTTCAAGACCTTTTAGATTTCTATCTGTTTCAGTTTCCAGAGGAAAAGAACCTTGCAAAATATCCTCAATTTGCTCATCACACCAAACAGCAAATTCTGGAGAAAGCCAACGAGCAAAATTGATAATTAGCTTTTTATGTATCCAAGTTCCTGTTAAAGATAGGTCATTTCCACCCTTGCGAACTACCACTAAATCGCCATTATGGGAATTCCCATAATGGGAAATAGCTTGAATATAAGCCTTTGTGTCTTTAAGTCTTAGCCAATCAGCGGGTAACTTGTTAAACTCTTTTGCTGTTTGAGTTGCATTTAAATAGAGAAAGTTGGAATTGTCAAAAACAACATCAATACCATTGTAGTTTCTTGATATAATTTTCAAAGTATTTCCTTTAAGGGATATTTCTGAATTGAGTCTTTTTAGCTGATGGCTCAATTCTTTTATAACTATACTTAAAATATATATTTTTAAACTTAAAGTCTATAAATTCTTTGAATATCGTCTAAAACTTTTGCTTTTCTGTAATTTTCTATTAAAAGTTTTACCCATTTTGGCATTGGCAAATCTTCTCTAATCCATCGACTTACTGTATTTTGATTAACATTTGTAAATTCAGCAAACTCTTTTTGAGTCATTCCAATACTTTTAAGTTCTGATTTTAAATCAAACTTCTCTTCCAAATCTCCCTCTTTTCTTTTGATTTTAGCAGATTAGAAGAGAAAAAT
Organism: Candidatus Thiovulum imperiosus; assembly: GCA_024281175.1. Lineage (GTDB taxonomy): Bacteria > Campylobacterota > Campylobacteria > Campylobacterales > Thiovulaceae > Thiovulum_A > Thiovulum_A imperiosus. Next base: position 67,680 of record JAMJTW010000009.1, on the reverse strand, counting down.
TTAAAATTTCACTAAAACTAAAACTATAAACATAGTTTCAATTACCGATAATTCAGAGAAAAGGGAATATTAGTGAAATATATAATTTTTGGAGTTGTGCTACTTTTAGCAAATTGTAGTGAAGGTAGCAGTGGAGGTTCCAGTAACAAAACTTCAGTAAAAGAGAGTAATGATACTTCGGAAGAGGAAGAGAGTAGTAAAACTTCGGAAGTAGAAGAGAGTAGTGAAACTTCGGAAGAATTTTCAGATGAGAAACCGATGACAGAGTATGCATCATCTTATGTAAGTCCTTTTCCAAACATGACTCCAAACACAGAATTTGATGAAACAATTCCAGTATATATCTCTCCAGTTGAACTTGAAGTAGAGTATATAGGAGAGAAAGAGGTGAAAGTTTTAGAAGGTGTAATTACCACAAAAACTTTAGAAAATAAGTATTTTTGGAAAATATCTGGAGAAGTGAATGTCTCATCTGGTTCTACAATTACAGTAGAGAAGGGAACTACACTTTTTGGAGTAGACACCTCATCAAAATTGATTTTTCAGAAAGGAGCAAAGATTTTTGCTTTAGGAGATAAAGAGAATCCAATCATTTTTACTTCTCAAAAGGATATTTTAGAAAATTCTCCAAATGGTGGAGATTGGGGTGGTCTGCAAATTTTTGGTGATGAGGTCTCCAGTGGAACTTTGAAATATGTTCAAATTAGATATGGAGGTTCTGGACGAAATAACGGATTAGAACTATATTCTGTTGGTCTTGGCACAGCAATAGAGTATTTGGAAATTTACAATTCTGGTCGAGATGGTCTTATTCTAAATAGTGGCAATGTAAATATTAGACACCTTCTTCTAATTGGAAATCGTGGAGACTCTCTTGTTCTGCAAGATTGGGGAGGAAAGATGCAAAATATCTACATTTTACAAACCAATAGCGTTTTTGGAGAGAATTCGGCTGGAATTCAAATTGAAGGTGGAGATTATAATATGGTTATCTCAAATATGAGTATTGAGAGTCTTTCTCAAAATGCTGGAGATGGTATTTATATGGATAGCAGAAGTTATATCCATCTCTTGAATTCTGAAATTTTAGGAGTTCGAGATGGAGTTTGTATTATAAGTAAAGATGGAGTTGATAATATAGAAAATTATAAATTAGTTGGAACTACTTTTGGAAAATGTGGTGGTGGAACAAGCTGGGCTGAAGGTGTTTCTGAAAGAGATGTTCTCCAAGAGAAAATAGAGATTTCTGAAGAGTCAGAACTATCAGAACCGAGTAAAATAGATAGCTGGTTTGATGATTACTCCATAGAGTATAAAGGTGCTTTTCACCCATTATCAAATTCAAAATGGTCAGAAAGCTGGAGTATTCAATGATGTTTAGCAAATATATGATGGATTGGCTCTATGGAGATTATGGATACTATGCACACTATAAAGAGATTGGAAAAGAGGGAGATTTTTATACAGCTGTTAGTTCAAGTCAATTTTTTGGAGGTTCAATTGCAAATGAGATTTTAAAACTTATTGAGACTAAGTTTTCTAAAAGTGTAACAATTTGTGAAATTGGAGCTCATAAAGGATACCTACTAGCTGATATTATCCAATTTATCTATACACTGAAACCTGAACTTTTAGAAACACTCTCTTTTGTAATTGTTGAGAGGTTTGAACATCTTCAAAAAAAACAGGCAGAGTATTTGAGAGACTCTTTTCAAGACAAAGTAGAAGTGCAATTTGTAAACTCTTTAACAGAACTCCACTTAGAAGAAGCTATTTTTATAGCAAATGAGATTTTCGACGCATTTCCTTGTGAACTCTACTATAAAGGGAAGTTTGGAAAAGTGGAAGGTGAAGAAATTCTATTTTCAGAAGAGAGACCAGAATTGAGAGAAGTTGCAGAAAAGTATGGAAAAGATAGAGGTGAAATTGCGGTAGGATATTTTGAGTTTGCAAAAGAGATGGTTGAAAGTGCTGAAAAGTTTCAATTTATAACTTTTGATTATGGAGATATGGAGGCTAGACCAGATTTCTCTATTAGAATTTATCATAAACATAAGGTTTTTCCACTGCTTGAAGAGGAAGTTAGAATTCAGAAGTTTTTTGGAAAAAGTGATATAACTTATGATGTAAATTTCGCACATTTAAAAGATGAGTTTGAAAAAGCTGGAGCTAAATTTTTGGAGTATAAGACTCAGATGAAAGCGTTAGTAGATTTTGGTCTTATAGACTTACTTCAAATGTTAGATCAGAATGTCTCAAAAGATATTTACCATTCAGAATTAAATAGAGTAAAAGTTTTAATAGACCCCGCTTTTATGGGCGAGAGATTTAAGATGATGAGGTTTGAAAAAAGAGAAACTGAGTAGAGTTTCTCCCAAGGTTTTATAACTCTTCAGAGTGTTTTGCAAGATAATCAGCAACACCTTCAGTAGAAGCTGTCATTCCCTCATCACCAGCTTCCCAACCAGCAGCACAAACTTCACCATGCTCATTTGTGAAAAGCATAGTATCAACCATTCTTATCATCTCATCAATATTTCTACCTAATGGTAAATCGTTAATTACAGCATGTCTCACTGTACCATCTTTATCAATTAAGAATGAACCTCGTAAAGCTACACCACCATCAAGAAGAACATCATAATCTTTTGCGATAGATTTTGTAAGGTCAGCTACTAATGGATACTGAATTTGACCAATACCACCATTATTAACATCTGTATTTTTCCAAGCCAAGTGAGAGAATTGAGAGTCCACAGAAACACCAATAACTTCAACTCCTCTTTTCTTAAACTCTTCAATTCTATGACTAAAAGCGATAATTTCTGTTGGGCATACAAAAGTAAAGTCTAATGGGTAGAAAAATAGTACAGTACCATTTTCTCCAAAGTTTTCATAAAGAGAGAAGTTTTCATTGATTTCATTATTTGGCATAACAGCTGTTGCTGTAAATTCAGGTGCTTTATTTGTTACTAACATATAGTTTCCTTTTTTAAATTGGAGTGTATTCTATATATTTTTTTTTAGATGTACATAAATTAGAAACTCTAATTACAAAATTTTTATTAGTTTGCTATTTTTCACCACTCCTCTTAAAATAGCTCCATCATAACTTCTAATTCGAACCTCATCACCAATACCACCATCTTCTAATGCTATTGCTTCTATTTCTATATAGATACCACCATCTTTGATAAAACCTTTTACAATAGAACCTTTTTTAATAACTGTAAGTTTTTCAACTCTTCTAAAAGTTATCTCTCTATCTTTTGGAATATATGTTTTTGCCTGAATTGCTCCAAGCTCATCTTCTGTTACATATTCACTTCTAAATCTCTCAAATTTCATCTCATCTGTATAGCTATTATGAGAAGATATAATCTCACCTCTTCTAACTCTTTGAGAAGATTTTAAAACTGTAATATCAGCATCTATGGAATATTTAAAATATATTCTATCTCTGTTCTCTGTCTCAACATAAAAATAGCCATTCGATTTACGCAAATTACGATTTGTAAAGATAACTGAATACTCTTCTGGCAAGGTATCTATATAGTATTTTGGAGTTACAGAAATAGAGTTGATTTTCATAGATGGATATCTATCAAGAAATTCATCACTTATATAGCTAATCAGATACTCTAAATCTATCTCTAAAGGAACTTGAATAAAACGGACTCTTCTATTTGAGTATTCAACTTCAATTCCATATTTTGAGAATTTCTCCACTATATCTTTGCTTTTGAGAAAAAGTTTATTTACACCTTTAGGAACTTTATAAATAAAGATGTTTTCTCTTATTTCTGGAAATAAATCTTGACCAGTAATAATATTTCCAGAAAATGGATAATCAGATTGTAAAGTGTATGAGAATAGTAGTGTTTGTAAAATAAATATAGTTTTAAAAATTTTCATGATTTTCCTGAAGTGGTACCATAGGTCGGACTCGAACCGACACGATATTGCTATCACCAGATTTTGAGTCTGGCGTGTCTACCAATTCCACCACTATGGCAATTTAGACTAAAGATAAAACTTTAGCCAAGGGATAAAACTACTTCTTTCTTGTAGTTCTTGTGGTTTTAGCTGTCGTTGTTTTAGCTGCTGTTTTTGTAGCTGCTGTTGTTTTAGCTGCTGTTTTTGTAGCTGCTGTTGTTTTAGCTGCTGTTTTTGTAGCTACTGTTTTTGTAACCTCTTTTAGCTCTTCTTTATCTATAATAGTAGATACACTATCTTTAAGATTTTTTCCAACCTTGAACTTTACACTTCTTCTTGGTGGAACTGTAATTCTCTTTTTTGTTCCAGGTAAGGTAGTTTCTCTCTCTCCTCTAACAACTGTATCGAATGTTCCAAAACCCATAAATGTAATTGTATCTTTATTTACGAGAATTTCACTAATTGTTTCTAGTGATGCGTTTACAACTGCTTCAGCATCTTTGCGTGATATAGAAGCTTTTTCAGAAACAACTTTTATAAAGTCACCCTTTTTCATGTTAGGTCCTTTAAATTTATTAACTCGTTCAAATTTTAATGAAATTTTTTTGAATAGTCAAGGGGGAAAAGGGGATAAAACCCCCTTTTTGTCAGTAGTTTTATATACTATTGAAGAAGTCTTAAAACATTTTGTTGAACAATGTTAGCTTGAGATAGAGCATAAGCACCAGATTGAACAAGAATGTTATTTTTTGAGAAATTAGCTGTCTCTTTAGCAAAGTCAATATCTCTAATATTTGACTCAGAAGCTTTAACATTTACTTCAGCAACTTGAAGGTTTTCGATAGTAGCTTGAAGTTGATTTTGAACAGAACCTAACTCAGCTCTAGTGGAGTCTAATTTTTTAATTGAAGAGTCAGCAATATCCATCATTGCAAAAGCACCTTCAAGAGTTGATACACCTGCTGTTAAACTATCTCCATACCCAAAAGAGTTTGAAGTTGCATAAGCACCAAGAGCATCAGCCTCGCCTGCTGTAAATCCATCAAGAGTATCTCGAAGAGTTAAGTTTGCATTAGATGAATTTGTAATTGCAGTAGATAAAACCCCAGAGTCTGCAACTTCAATATCAGTTGCTCCAAGAGAAGTTAGAGTTAATCTACCACCATGGAAACCATCTGTTACACCAGAAACACCAGATAGTTGGTTTGAAGTTGTTCCATCTTCAGCTGTTGTTCCAGAAGAGATATTGATACCTCTACCATCAGCAGAAACTAATCTTAAATGTCCTTGTTGGTCAAGAGAAGCTGTAACTCCTGTTTCATCACTAACACCATTAATTGCAGCAACTAAAATACCATCAGAGTCATTAGCTTTAATATTCTCAACATTTCCAACAGAAACACCATTAATTGTTAAACTATCAACTTGTCCAGCAGAAACAGCACTACTTCCAACTGCTTCAACTTTATAAGAAGCTCTAACGCCTAAAACATCAGCATTTTTGTTTACAACTTCTGTTAAAGCACCTAAACCTGTTCCAACTTCATATCCAATTTCAACAGACTCAAGAGTCATACTGCCATTTGGAATGTGAGAACCACTAAAAGTTAAAGTAGAAGTTCCAGTAGTATTTATACTACCAGCAGCAGTTGTTTCAGCTCTGATGTGACCTATTTTATTAGAGTTTGTTGCTGAAATAGAAGCATCAACTGTGTTTCTACTAAAAGCACCAACTTGGAACTCTTTATTGATAAAGTTTCCAGAAAGAAGCTCTTTACCATTAAAAGAAGTTGTATTGGCAATATTATCTAGTTGTGTAATTAGTTGTCTTACATCATCTTGAATAGCTTTTCTTGTATCTGCAGATTGACCATCTTGAGCAGCTTGAGTAGCTTTAGTCTTGATAGTATCCATAATTTTCACTTGCTCACTAATGGCTTTATCAGCAGTTTGAATAATACCGATACCATCATTTGCATTTGAAATAGCTTGGTTCATAGCGTTTGCTTGTGAACGGAGTGAGTCAGCAATCGCCATTCCAGAAGAGTCGTCTGCTGCTTTATTAATTCTATTTCCTGAACTTAATCTTTCGAGAGATGTGCTAAGTGCTTTATTACTTTGACTTGACTGAACATAAGCATTCATACTTGCTACATTTGTGTTAATAACATAACTCATTGCCAAACCCTTTCTAGTTATAAAATATCTAGTTTACATTATCGTCATAAAAGAGAGAAAAATAAAATATCCGATAAAATTAATAAAAAGGTTATTTTTGGCAAAAAAGGTTTTCAAAAAAGATGGCATAAAAAAGGCTATCAAAAATATAGCTGATGATTTTAGATACTCAAATGATATGAGTAAATACGCCCTCCTTTTTTATAAAGTTGATAAAGATGGTGAAGTTCGAGGTAGTGATATAGATACAATGAGAGAATATATCCAAACTGGCTTAGAAGAGTTAGAGAAAGAATTTCAGACTCTTGAATGGAGAGCAGAGCAGATGGAAAGTGGTGAAAATGATGAGATAGCTCTAATTGAAAATTTGAGAACAATTGAAGAGGAGTATCTTCTTTTAAGGGATTTCTTAAAGTGAAGACTATTCTTCTTACAAATGATGATGGTTTTGAGTCAGATGGACTTCATGCTCTTCAAGAAGTGTTAAAGTCTTTTGGTAGAGTTATAACAATTGCTCCAGCTTCAGAGAAAAGTGCTTGTTCACACAGCATAACTTTGAAGATGCCTCTTCGAATGGAGAGTGTTGGTGAAGACTTTTATAAAGTTGATGATGGGACTCCAAGTGATTGTATCTATATCTCCAAAAATACTATTTTCAAAAACTTCTCTCCAGATTTAGTAATTAGTGGAATAAATAAGGGCGCAAATATGGGAGAAGATATTACTTACTCTGGAACAGTTGCTGGAGCAATGGAAGGTGTTTTACAAGATATTCCATCAATTGCAGTTTCTCAAGTTCTTGGAAAAGAGAATAGAGTAAATACTGACTACACATTTGCAAAAGAGGTGATTGCAAAAATTGTAAAAGAGATTTTTGAAAATGGTTTTCCTCTTCAAAAGAGAGAGATTTTGAATATTAATATTCCTCCAAAAGGAGATGGACGAATAGAAGTTACTTACGCAGGACATAGACTTTATGGTAGCGATTTACACACATATCACTCGCCACGAGGTGAAAGACTCTATTGGTTGGGACTTCATCCTTTAGAGTGGGGTAGCAGAGAAGTTGAGGAGAGATATAAAAGTTTCCGTTCAGATTTTGATGCTGTTTTTGATGGTTCTGTTTCTATTACTCCAATCAAAGTTGATATGACTGCTTATGAAAGAGTTGAACAACTTGAAAAGTGGTTAAAGAAGTAAAATTCAAATTAGGAATCAGAAGTCTGATTCCTAAAATTTATTTTGAGAAATAAAATCTTTAATACCAGAGATAACAGCAGAAAGTAGTCGTTCTCTAGCTTCAATAGATGTCCAAGCAATATGAGGAGTGATGAAAAGGTTCTCATTTTTAAGAACTTTGTAGAGAGGATTCTCTATTGAAATTGGCTCTTTCGAAATCACATCTAAGCCAACTAAGATATTTCTACTTTCAATTACTTCACTCAAGTCAGCTTCATCGATAATACCGCCTCTACCCATATTTAAAATCACCGAACCATCTTTAATAAGTTTCATATTTTCAGAGTTTAGAAGCCCAGCTGTTTTCTCATTTAATGGAGCATGAACAGATATGATTTCCGAGGTTTTAAGAAGTTCCTCTAAATTTAGTTTTTGAAATCTATTTGAGTTATTCTGATTTGAAGTTGAGTAATAGACAACTTCACAGCCAAACGCTTCAGCAACTTCGCCAATTCTACGACCAATTGCTCCAAGACCAATAATTCCAAATCTTTTTCCAGAAATTTCCATAAAAGGTTTTGAGACATTTGTAAAGAGTTTGGATTTTGTCCACTCTCCACTTTTTACAAAATCTCCATAAAAATTCAACTTCTCTATGAGATGAAATAGAGTTGCAAAAGTGTGTTGAACAACAGACTCTGTTGAATATCCAGCAACATTTTTTACAGCTATTCCAAACTCTTTTGCTGACTCTAAATCAACATTGTTCATTCCAGTAGCAGTGATGTAAATAAGTTGCAATCTTGACGCTTTTAACATCATCTTTCTACTAATTACAACTTTATTTGTAATCACAATATCACTATCAACTATTCTGTCAAAAGTCTCTTCTGGAAATGTCTGTCCAAAAACTTCAATAGTTTCAACTTCTCCAAATCTTTTTAGAGGAGAGAAATCAACCTCTCCTAATGTTTCTCCATCAAGAATAGTAATCTTCAACTATTTTGCCTTTGTTGTTCCAGTTCTCGGTTTTGCTGTTGGACGAACACCTGTTTTAGCTCTTGGTTTTGTATTTGTAGCAATCTCTTCAAGTTTACTCTTTAAATTTCCAATCTCTTCAGAGTGATTTGGAACTTCTGGAATTTGTATTGCTTCCACTTTCGCTTTTAGTTCTGCAAACTCTCCAGAGTAGTTTGGAACTTCAGGGAATGCAGGAGGCTCTGGAATTTGTATCGCTTCCACTTTCGCTTTTAGTTCTGCAAACTCTCCAGAGTAGTTTGGAATTTCAGGGAATGCAGGAACTTCTGGAATTTGTATCGCTTCTACTTTCGCTTTTAGTTCTGCAATTTCT
>JAMJTW010000009.1:0-58939 GCA_024281175.1 Candidatus Thiovulum imperiosus | reverse complement strand
TTTCAGGGAATGCAGGAACTTCTGGAATTTGTATCGCTTCTACTTTCGCTTTTAGTTCTGCAATTTCTCCAGAATAGTTTGGAATTTCAGGGAATGTAGGAACTTCTGGAATTTGTATCGCTTCTACTTTCGCTTTTAGTTCTGCAATTTCTCCAGAATAGTTTGGAATTTCTGGAAATGTAGGAACTTCTATTTTAGAAACCTCATCACCAACTTTAGAGATACTACTTGTATTTTCACTTACTTTCTCAGCAATTAGAACAAGCATATCACTAAGTTTAGTAATTTCAGTAGAGTTATCTGGAATAGAGATAGCAGAAACTTTTGACTTCAATTCACTTTTCAGATTTTCAAGATTTTCTTGATTTGAAGCTAGTTGTTTTGCTAAACCTTTAATTTGAGCAGAAAGAAATAGAGTTAAACCTATTGCAAAAACAAGTGCAATAGAGAGTAAAATAATAGGGTCCACTACATGTCCTTTTAAATTTTTTTTATTTTAACAGAATTCTCTATTTATGGTAGAATTTTTCTATATTTAATCATAGGGGGAGTCTATGAAAAAGGTGTTGTTTCCATTAGTTTTACTTCTCTTTTACGGTTGTGAAGAGAATAGTGCTATTTTTAATATATATAAAGAGCTTGAGTTATCGAAAGAGATAGTTGAGAAAGATTATAAGGGCTTTTTAAAGGGATTACAAGTTGGAGGTGTTTCTTATGAAGATGATAAGTTAACTCCTGATAGTGCAGTAGTTTTTAAAGAGCAAAATCTTACAAGACTTGAAAAATTGGCAAAATATTTTATCTACTCAAAAAATGAGAGTTTTGACCATAGAAATACTCTTTACATATATTTAGAACCAATTTTCTTTTTGTCAAAAAAGAGTTATATTGATGAACATGCAAGAATTGTTCAGATACAGAGTTCTAAACCAATAGAAAAACCAAAACCTAAACTTGTTGCCAAAAAAGTAATTAAAAAAGCACCTCTACCAGCAGAACTTTTGCCACCAATGTTACCTGATTTAAATATAGATGTGGATACTCCACAACTGCCTGAAATTTGATTAAGAATTCTGTTTGCACCTACTGTGGTGTTGGTTGTGAAATCTCTGCGGAAATTGGAGATAGTGGCATAGAAAAAGTCTTTGCCACTCCAGAGATGGAAGTTAGTAGAGGAGAACTCTGTTTAAAAGGAAAAGAAGGACACGGTTTTCTAAGTTCAGAGAATAGAGTTCGTGGAGCTTGGGTTAGAGAAAACGGAAAACTTGTAGAGACTTCCTATGAAAAGGCTTATGATTTGGTGGCAGAAAAGCTAAAAGAGTTTGCACCAAAGACTGCTTCAATTGGTGGAGCAAGAACAAGTTGTGAAAGTGGATACACTTTTCAGAAATTCTCAAGAGAGACTCTAAATTCTCCCCATGTTGATAACTGTGCTAGAGTTTGTCACTCTCCAAGCCTAAGAGGAATGAGAGAGACAATTGGAGAGGGTGCATCTACAAATCCATTTCGAGATATTGAAAATTCTGAATTTCTATTGGTTTTCGGTTCAAATACAACTGAAGCCCACCCAATAGTTGCAAACAAAATTTTAAGAGCAAAAATACCTTTTGCATCTTTCGATATTCGAGAGATACAGATGTATAAGAAAGCTAAATATGGTGTTACCATACCGTATGAAGCAAATCTTTTAGTTCTAAATATGTTGGCAAGAACTATTTTAGAAGAAGAGCTTTATGATAAGAGATTTGTAGAAACTCGAACAAAGTATTTTGAAGAGTATAGAGAACAGATTTTAAACGACCCTTTTGCTGACCCAATGTTCTTCAGAAGAGTTGCAGGATATGAGTATTTGGCTGAACTACTTCCAAAAATTGCTCGAGAGTATGCCTCAAAGAAAAGTATGATTTTATGGGGACTTGGAATTACTGAAAATTTTGATGGAAGTTATGCAGTAATGGCAATTACTCACCTTGCTCTACTTACGGGAAATGTTGGAAAGTCTGGAGCTGGACTTATGCCACTTCGAGGACAAAATAATGTTCAGGGTGCTTGTGATGTTGGAATGCTTCCATATTACGCACCAGACTACCAAACTCCAAAAGAAGTTGGACTTATGACTCCAGATATTATCGATGAGGTTCTCAAAGGGGAAATTAAAGCTATATGGAATATGGGTGAAGATTTAGCTCACATTCACGCAAATCAGAATAAAGTTCAAAAAGCCCTACAAAAGTTGGACTTCTTAGTTGTAAATGAGGTGATGTTTTCTGAAGTTACAAAATTTGCTGATGTTGTTTTTGGAGTCAAAAGCGGATATGAGAAAACAGGTGTTTATGTAAATGCTGAAAGACGGCTTCACCTTTCCCAACCCCTCGTAGAAAGTGATATGCCTGATGACTGGGAAGTAATAGCAGAAGTTGAAAAGAGAATTTCTGGAGAGTGGAATTACACCTCATCAGTAGAGATTTGGAATGAAGCTAGGGAAGAGATTTCGAGATATAAGGGTGCTTCTTATGAGAGACTTGAAGAGAATAGAATTTCTGGACTTCAGTGGCCCGTAGGAGAAAGTGAAACTCCAATTTTACACTTAGAAAACTTTAGAACTAAAGATGGTCTTGGAAGATTTAAGTATCACCAATATAAGTTACGAGGGCAGATAGAAGAGTTGCTTTCTGGAGAGCAAAATAGCTTTTATCTCTCAACTGGAAGAAGTATCATTCACTACAACAACGCCTCCCAAACTCGAGGAACAGAGAGATTGCAAAAACTCCATTCTGAAGATACTCTTTTTGCAAGTGTTGAAGACAAGAGAAGAGTTGGTGAGGTAGTGAAACTTAAAACAGAGTATGGAGAGAGTGCTGAACTCAAAGTAAAATTTACAAAAAAACTCAAAAAGGGAACTCTCTTTACAACTTTCCACCACCCAAAAAGTAGAATAAATTTCCTCTTTGGTGATGAGGGAGATGAACTTATAAAAACTTCACAATTCAAATCGATAAAAGTAACAATAAATAACAGTTAAAATGGACTTCTTGTAACTTCAACTGGAAAGTTCCTTGAGTTTTAGTTTTTAAAATTCAGGACTTTCAGATTTTCTGGTAAGATACGAAAATGTAGAATGGAATGCAACAGCTTGATAGAGTAGAGGAAAGTCTGGGCTATGGTGAGACAGGGTTCTATCTAACGGATAGCCATCGCAAGATGAGGGATAGTGTAACAGAAAGCAGACCGCCAAATTTGGTAAGGGTGAAACGGTAGGGTAAGAGCCTACCAGTTTTTTGAGTAATCTTAAAAGCTGTATAAACCCAACCTATAGCAAGAGAGAGTTGGTATAAGTCTCACAATTAAAGCTCTCTCGCTTTAACTCTATTGTGAAATAGAGTATAGATAAATTGTTGCTTAACACAGAACCCAGCTTACTCCATTCTACAAACTTTTCTAGGAGACAGATATGTCTAAATTAAAATATATACTTCTAGTTCTTTTAATAGTTGGAACATTTTATTTTCCAATTTTTGTAAAACATAAATTTTCAGAAGAGTTAGAAGTTCATCGCGAAAACTTTCATCAGAACGGTGTAAAAATTGAAGTTTTAGAAGAGAAAGGCTATCTTAATAGTGAAAGAGATTTAAATATCACAATTACAGATGGTAGAGAGTTTGCAAAATATCTTTTTAGTAATATTGGAAATCCATCTGGAGAAGATTTAAACAATGTAGCTCAACTATTGGAAGGTATGGAGTTTTTTGGAGTTTTAAAGAATTCAAATACACTACCAACAGATATAGAGTTAGACCTATTTCTAAAAGAGTTCTCATATTTAGCAACTGAAAGCTATTCTCAAAACTCTGAAACAGAAAAAGAGATAAGAGCTATTTTAGATAAAAACAAAATAGCGTTTTTTGTTCTTTTTGATTCTTTTGGAGAGTTTAAATCTTTAAAAATGGAAGATTTTGATGAAAAATTAACTGGTGGAAATCTTCAAGTTTTAGGACTCTCTCTATTAAAAAGAGATGGCGTAGATATCTTTTTGAAAAAGGCTAGATTAGGAGTTACTTTTGAGGAGTTCGTTTCAATTGAAGATGTAAATTACAGCTACAATGGTTTAACTTATGGAAAGATATCTTTAAAAAACTTTGAAATAAAAAGTGACTATGATGGTATAGCTATTGGAAATGCTGTTTTAGAAGGTGAAATTTTTAAAGATACTACCAGCACTTACTTTCTTCTTGAAAATGTGGAAACAGCCCAAAACATCAAAGTTTCAAAATTGGAGTCAAACTTACTAATTTCTGGTCTTCACCCCGAAAGTATTAAAAAGTTAGAAGATATAAACTCTCTTTCTGAAGCAGAACTAGAAAAACTCTATCTGAACCTCATCAACAACGGTTTTCTTTTAGATATTAATATTTCAATTGCAGACATTAGTTCTCCTCTTGTTCCTCTAAGTGGTGGTGAAATCGTTTCTAAATCTGAAATAGAAAAAAATGTTGGCTCTCAACCTGAAGAGTTTATTCAATATTTCAAGAATAGTACCACTCTTAAAATTGCAAAAGAAGATGGTCTAGTTCTCTTTACTCTACAACCACAATTAGCAGCTCTTGCAAAAGAGGTTGGTGATGAACTCATTTTTGAAATAGAGATAAATGGTGCCAAACCAGAGTTTCTTATAAATGGTTTTCCTCTACCACTATTTTAAATAATAGAGAGTCTTTTTAGACTCTCTAATCTAACCATCTTTTAGACAAGTTTGCATACTCTGTAATTCTTCTATCTCGAAAGAAAGGCCACATTCTTCGAACCTCATCACTCTCTTTTTTAGAAATCTCTCCATAGAGTATCTCTTCACTCTCTCCACCTTCAATAAGAGTTTCTCCTTTTGCATTTAGAAGAAAAGTTCCTCCCCAAAAAGTAATCCCCTTGAAGTTTTGAGATGGGTCTTTTTCAAAACCGACTCTGTTTACAGTAGCTACTGGAATTCCATTTGTAATTGCATGAGCCTCTTGAACAGTTTTCCATCTTCTCTTTTGAGATTTCTGCTCTACAACTGGTTCTTCATCTAACCAGCCTATTGCTGTTGGATAGATAAGAATTTCAGCTCCAGCCATTGCCATAAGTCTAGCAGGTTCTGGAAACCACTGGTCCCAACAGATAAGAACTCCCAATTTACCAACAGAAGTTTCAATTGGCTTAAACCCTAAATCACCCTCTGTAAAATAGAATTTTTCGTAAAATGCTGGGTCATCTGGAATGTGCATTTTTCGATATTTTCCAGCAATAGTTCCATCTTTCTCAAAAACAAAAGCTGTATTGTGATAAAGTCCTTCTGCTCTCTTCTCAAAAAGTGAAGTTACTAAAACCACTCTACTCTCTTTTGCAACTTCACTCCAAAATTTCAAATCATCTTCAAAATTTTCAGCATAATCAAAATTGTTTGGATTTTCTGTAATTGGAAAGTATGGAGATTGATGAAGTTCTTGAAGAACTATCAGCTCCGCTTTTTGAGAGGCCTCTTTAATGAGGTCCCTCATTCTCAAACTCACATCTTTAGAAAAATGTGTTTGAATAAGTGCTATTTTCAACTTTTAACTTTTAGAGAAGTTCTTCACTCTCTTCTTCCTCGTATTCTTCATACTCTTCACTCTCTTCTTCCTCGTATTCTTCATACTCTTCAGCATCTTCTTCCTCGTATTCTTCATACTCTTCAGCATCTTCTTCTACGATTTCTTCCTCAACTGTTGCTTTCTCTTCAGGAGTTGCTTCCATAAAACTACACCCATTAAAGAAAACTGAACTAAGAATAAAAGCTAATAGCAATAAATTTTTCAACATATACCTTTAAGATAAAATTTCCGTGATAATATCACAATTTATTAAGTTGATATATTTTAGTTCTAATTTCCCTATTTTTCTTGCTTAATTCCATGATTTCTGAAAGATATTTTTTGATCTGATTTTGAGATATATCCAACTCTTTGTAAGAGATGTATAAATGAATGATATTATTTGAAATAATAATAGAGTTTAAATCTGATATTTTGATCTTCTCATCAAATATCAAATTTGCCATTTCAGAGTATGGGTACTCTGTTATCTGAATTTTATAGATTTTATCTTCTATTTTTATATGGAATGTGATTGTGTCAATCTGATTATAGGTTCTCTCTATTCTTGAAAAGATAGAGTTTGTTAAAGAGTTTCTAAAATTTACTTTAGAAACATCTGTTGGAACAATAACTCCATTTTGGACCTCTTTAAATATAGCTTTTTTTCTCATCTGCTCTAAAATAGCTCTACTGGTTTCAATTCCAAAACGAACTGTCCAATATCCACTATCTGTTTGATACACAAAAAAGTCTTTGTTAAATTTTGACAGATACTTCTCTGCTTCTTCAAATTTACTAAAAGTACCAACTTGAATAGAGTATTCAGACATTAGAATTCCTGAAAAAAGTATCATAAGCAAAGTTGTTTTCATCTTTCTCTCCTAGAAAATTAGACTTTCACTCTCTTCAACTATCTCGTTTCGAATTAGTGGCGGTTTTGAAATGTCTGTAAAGTTTTCAAATTTTCCATTAAATTTAAATCTGTTGATTCCAATTGGCATTTT
Organism: Candidatus Thiovulum imperiosus; assembly: GCA_024281175.1. Lineage (GTDB taxonomy): Bacteria > Campylobacterota > Campylobacteria > Campylobacterales > Thiovulaceae > Thiovulum_A > Thiovulum_A imperiosus. Next base: position 52,329 of record JAMJTW010000009.1, on the reverse strand, counting down.
AAACTCTCTTTCAACATAAGGTTCTAACTTTAGTAGTTCTTGAAAAAACTCTCCAGCAACAGGTGCTGACATAACTCCACCAGCTACTGCTATACCTATTTTCTTTTCACCTGCCTTTTTTTCAACAATAGGTGTGTTGTCATCTTTTCCAAACCAGACATGAACTTGATGAGTTGGTGAAAAAGAGTTAAACCAGACATCTTTTCCATAATTTGTTGTTCCAGTTTTTCCAGCTATATCTAACCCTTTTGTTCTAGCTCTTCTTCCACTACCCCATGTTCTGTGAACAACATCTTTCATAATATCAACCATAAGATAGTTCTGTTGAGGGGAATCTATTGTAACTTCTTCTCTATCATCTTTATAAACCTCATCACCACTTTTGCTTTTTACACTACTTACTAAAATAGGTTTCACTCTAGTTCCACCATTTGCAATTGTTGTGTAGAGATGTGCTAAATTTAACATAGAAGTTGAGTAGCTACCAAGAGAAGTTGATAAATTTCTTGAAATTGTTTTAAAACCGTAATTCACAAGAGCATTGTAGATATTTCCAGCACCAACACTCTCTACCAAACTGATTGTTGCGAGATTTTTTGAAAAAACAAGTGCATCTCTAAGAGATACAGTTCCTTTAACTTTCTTAGAGTAGTTTTGAGGTCTCCATTTCTGCTCATTCCCTTCGCCATCAATATATTCATAAGTTTTTTGAACATCATATAGAATTGAAGCACCAGAGAAACCATAGTTTATAGCTGTTTGGTAAATGAATGGTTTTATGCTACTTCCTATCTGTCGTTCTCCTTGAGTAACTCTATTGAAAACACTCTCTTTATAAGAGACACCTCCAACCATTGATAAAATTTCTCCAGAGTGAGGATTTAAGACAATTGCTGCACCATTCAATTTCTTCTTTTCACTTTCAGAAACACCTCTTTTATCTAACTTCTCTATGATATTTTTATGACCATTTCGTAATGCTGTTGTCATAATTTCATGAAGTTGTAAATCTATGGTTGTATCTATTTTATAACCACCTTTTTTCAACTCATCTTTTGTAACAGTTGAAGAGACTCTTCTTAAGACCTCATCAACAATATAGGGTGCAACATTTTGAGTTTTAGTAGTTCTAAAAGGTTTTATCTCCTCTTTAATAGCTTCTTCATATTCGCTTTTAGTAATCCAGCCAAGACCACTGTACATTCTGTCTAAAACACGATTTGCTCTACCAACAGACTGTTCTAAATTTTTTGTTGGGTCGTAAAAAGAGGGAGCTTTAATTAGACCTATCAAGATAGCCATCTCTTTTAAAGTTAAAGCATTTAACTCTTTGTGGAAATATCCTTTGGAAGCAGTTCTGATACCGTGATAACCTCTACCAAAATATATCTTATTTAAATACTGTTCAAGTATCATCTCTTTTGACATATGCTTTTCAACTTCATAAGCCAAAACAACCTCTTTCAACTTTCTCAAAATAGTTTTATCTCTTGTAAGAATTGCATTTCTAACAAACTGTTGAGTAATTGTAGAAGCACCCTCCACCATCTCCATTGCAATAACATCTTTAATTGCAGCTCTAAAAATAGCCTCTATATTTATTCCATCATGTTCAAAAAATGAAGTGTCCTCAATTGCAAGAAGTGCTTCAATTATTCTTGATGGTATATCGTTATATTTCACATACAATCTATACTCATCGCTAACAATATTTGCTATCTTATTTCCGTTTCTATCAAAAATCTCACTACTAATATCCATATCATGTTCCAAGAGTTCATCTATTCTTGTAGAAACCGTAGTGTAAAAGTCATAAGAGATGATAGAGAGACCACCTAAAATTAGTAATCCAACACCTAAAAATATCTTTTTTAACAATGTAATAATTTCCTAAATTTTTTAAGAAGTTTATCAGAAAAGTCATCATAATTTTTGCAAAGATTGGTTCTTAAGATACAATTTTAAGAAAAGATAAATTGATATGACAAAGTATATTTTAAAGAGACTACTGCTGATAATTCCAACTTTATGGGGAATTATCACTTTAAACTTTTTAATAGTTCAGATGACTCCAGGTGGTCCTGTTCAAAAGTGGTTAGAGAGTATAGGAAGTGAAGGTTCAATTCTTCAAAGAGATATAGAGATAAGTAAAGGTGATGAGGTTTCAATAGATGCTGAAATGGAAGCTGAAATCAGAGAAGCTTTAGGTTTTGATAAACCTCCTTTAGAAAGATATCTTGATATGTTGGGAAACTATCTTTTTTTTGATTTAGGAGAGAGCTTTATTCATGACAAATCTGTTTTGGATTTGATGTTGGAAAAGTTACCAGTTTCAATATCTTTAGGTCTACTATCAACTTTTCTTATCTACCTAATATCTATTCCGCTTGGAATTTTGAAAGCCATCAAACACGGCTCTAAATTTGACGCTTTCACAACAACTCTTCTTGCTGTTGGAAATGCAATTCCAACTTTTCTATTTGCAATTGTTCTTATCATATTTTTTGCATCAGGAACTTTTTTTGAGTGGTTTCCAATTCGAGGACTCTTTTCTGAAGATTTTGAAACTATGAGTTTTGGAGAGAAGATAGTTGATTGGTTGTGGCATCTAACTCTACCAGTACTATCACTTGTTATCGGCTCTTTTGCAACAATGACTCTTCTTACAAAAAACTCTTTTCTTGATGAAATCCATAAACCTTATGTTATTACAGCTCGTTCAAAAGGTTTGAAAGAGAGAGATATTTTAAGAAACCATGTTTTTAGAAATGGAATGCTTATTATAATTTCAGGAATTCCATCAGCAATTATAGGAATTCTATTTACAGGCTCAATTCTTATAGAGATAATTTTCTCACTTGATGGTTTGGGACTCTTGGGTTTTGAAGCTATTCTAAATCGAGATTATCCTGTTATCTTTGGAACTCTATATATCTTTACACTTGTAACTCTAATTTTAAATGTTGTTACAGATTTGACTTATAGAGCTATTGACCCAAGAATAGATTTTGAAAAGAGGTAAAAATTAGAAACCCTTTAAAGTGAGAAATCTTTCAAGATTTCTCAATTACTAAAGAAGCTCGTTCTCCAGAACAGGTTCAACGCTACTATTCTTAACTAAAACAAGAAAAGAGGCTTTTTTATTTTCAACATCAAATTCCGAAAACTCAACCATGAGCAAAGCCCTTTTTCCGTGCAATTTCATCTGAAAAGAGTTTCGATTATAGTCTTTGTATAGAATTTTCTGATACGGGTAACCATCGAGATTTACAACAAGAATGAGACCATTATTTATATATAGTGTCCAGCGAAATGTGAATGTTTTTTCACGAACTCTATCTGTAATTAGATACTCAGCAACCTCATCTTTCTCAAGAGTTATCTCATACTCATAATCCCAATATCTTCCAAAGAGAGTTCCTCCTAGAAGGAGGAGTAAAAAGAGAAATCTACTCACTTTTAGATAGTATGATTGACATTTTGTCCATGTAGAAACCTGTTCGTAGTGTCTCCATATCAGCTCTACCATATATGAAGTTGTGAATTTCTCTTAAAAACTCTTCTCCAAACTTCTCCTCAAGAATGTTTTCCATTGCTATAAATTGGTCAAAAATCTGCTCTAATTCATATCTAACTACATCGCTATTTGCATTATCTGCAATTTCAAAAAACTTATCTTTTGGATTGCTGTGTAGAAAATCATCTTCATCATTAAATATATCCATCATTTTAGACTCCTAGTTTTGGGAGTGACCAAATAGAGTATTTTTACGCTTTAACAACCTGTATGTCATTTCGAACCCTTTACGGTGAGAAATCTTTTATTTTACTTCAATTAAAGTTCCCAAGATTTCTCAATCACTTCGCTCATATCGAAATGACAAGAGAGGCACAAGCCTATTTGGTCAGTCCCCTAATTTTAGAATATATTATAGAATAAAATAAGAACTATATTTTTATTTAATTTTTGTGAGTTAAATATCTAAAGGTAGAGTTTTGGAAATGTGATAAAATCAGAGTTATTTTGGAGGTTTCTTTAGTGATAAAGTTCTCAATAGGAGCAACAGCGGTGGCTTCAACTCTACTACTCTCTGGTTGTAATGTGAGTAGTGGAACAGATGCCGTTGGAGTTGATGTAAATATTTCTAAAACAGATGTAGGGTGTGCAGTTGGATATGACTTAGCTCTATATCTATTTCCAGAGGGAGATGGAACTTTAAATTATACTGTTCAAGATATAGATAATGCTATTAAAACAGAGAGTCAAACCTACACATATTCAGGAAAGAGTATCTCAAAAGATGGAGTAAATTACTATATAGATGAGTGCTTTATTTGGGACTTAGATAGAAATCTCTCTTCTCCAAGATATGTAAATGGTAATGTAGATTTCTTAAAAATAGATAGAAATTGTAAAGTTTTAAATGAGTATCCAACTATGCCAATAGGTGATAACAACTTTACAGATATATTGGAGATAGACTGTTCTTGGCAATATAGTGGTAGTGAGTTTCAAAGCTCTTCGAAAGAGTATTTGGCAAAAGATATAAGTATGATTTATGGTGTTTTTACTCACTCTGAGACTCGGAAAGACTCCTATTTTATACAGAGCTGGAATATAGCAGAGAGAGTGCTTTTACCAACTATCTCTTACACAGGAAGTAGCTCACTTACAATGAGTGTTGGAGAGATAAAAGAGATATCCTTTTCAATTCAGAACTGGAGTGAAAATGTAAATTGGCAAACCTCATCAACTGGAATTGCAATTCCATCTGAACCAACATGTGATGAAAATGGAAACTGTTTAACAACTCTTACAGCTGTATCTACTGGTGCAGATAAAGTTACCCTGAAAATTGAAAATAGCGAAGAAGAGCTATCTTTTACTATTACTGTAAACTAAAAATTGCCACTTTAGTAAAGAGCTTTATTTCTTAAAATAGGCTCTTTTTTCATATAATATTGTAAATAAACAGAGGAAAACAGATGAATAATATAGATATAGCAAAAACAAAATACACTCCAAGTCTTCTGTTTGATGTAAAAGCAGGGCTAGTTGAGATAAGAGGAGACTCTTTACCTGAAAATACTTTTGAATTTTATAAACCTCTAATAGATAAATTGAATTGGTATTTTGAGGGAAATCATAAAGAGCGAACAGTTTTAAATGTAGAAGTAACTTATTTCAACTCCAGTACATCAAAACTCTTTTTTGACCTATTTGATATTTTTGAACATGCAAGTTCATTTACAGAAGTTGAGATAAATTGGATATACGATATTGAGAATGAAAATATGGAAGAGGCTGGAGAGGAGTTTAGAGAAGATTTTGAAGAACTAAACTTCAACTTGGTGACAAAATAGATGCTTGATGATGATTTATTAGGTAACTTTGAAAAAGTTCAGAGAGATTTCCAAGAAGCTACAAACAGACTTATAAGAGATTTAAAGAGACAGAATAAGATACTTGAGAGAACTGACAAGAGACAGCGAAAAGAGTTTGATGAGCTGATGAAGTTAAAAAAGGAGATAGAGGATACTCAAAAAGAGGTTGTTTTTACAATGGGTTCTATTGGAGAGACAAGAAGTCGAGAAACTGGAAATCATGTTCGAAGAGTTGCAGAATACTCCAAACTTTTAGCTCTAAAATATGGTCTTTCTGAAGAGGATAGTGAGATATTAAAAGAGGTTTCTCCAATGCATGATATTGGAAAAGTTGCAATTCCAGATGCAATTTTAAATAAACCTGCAAAATTTACTCCTGAAGAGTTTGAAATTATGAAGACTCATGCAAAAATTGGATTTGATATGCTCAATGTTTCAAAGAGAAAGTTTCTAAAAATGGCAGCAGTTGTTGCGTATGAACATCATGAGAGATGGGACGGAGATGGGTATCCTAGAGGAGTTAAAGGTTCAGATATACATATTTTTGGAAGAATTACGGCTGTGGCAGATGTTTTTGATGCTCTTGGGAGTAACAGAGTTTATAAATCAGCTTGGGAAGATGGAAGAATTTTTGATTTTCTACAAAGTGAGAGAGGAAAACAGTTTGAACCAAAACTAATAGACATTTTTTTCAAAAACATTGGAGAATTCTTAAAAATAAGAGATAATTTTAAGGATTAAAAAAGAGGAACTCTATTGCTAAAACTATCTCTACTTTTTATATTGACATCGACAATCTACTCTTATACAACTGAAGATATGCTTAAAAGTGTAATTGTTGGGAAAATAGCTAAATTTATAAAGTGGGAAAATGATGATGGTAATGATTTTATCATTACTATTTATAAAAGTAGAAGAAGTAAGATGTTTTTTGAAAAAGTGTATAAGAATAGAAAAATACAAGATAGAAGAGTTCAAATTAAGTTAGCTCAAACAGTAGATGAGATTGGAAAAAGTCACATTTTATATATCCCAAATATAGGAAATAGGGAAGTTGATGAGGTTCTCAGAAGTACAGCTTCAAAAAATATTCTAACAGTTGGAGACTCAAAAGGTTTTGCTGAAAGAGGTGGAGTTATTCAACTCTATTTTGCATCTCGAAAAATAAAATTTAAAATAAACTATGAAACCTCAAAAGAGCAGAGAGTAAAAATCAGCTCAACTCTATTGAGAATATCAAAAGTTATAAAAGGTTGAAATTTTGAGATTTATAGTTTTACTACCAGCTCTTCTATTTGGATTAGACTCTTCTTCTCTTTTAGATGAGTCTCTGGAAGAACTTCTTGAAATAGAGAGTGAATTGAAAGTTGATATTGGCTCAAGAGATGGTGCAAAGGAGATTTCAGACTCTCTTTTTCCAGTAGATGTTATTACAGCAGAAGAGATTTCCAGAACTGGTCTCTCTACTCTACCTGATATTCTTCGCTATTTTATTCCTAGTTTCAACTCTCCAGAAACTCATATTGCTGATGGTACTGACCATGTAAGAGCATTTACTCTACGGGGAATGTCTCCAAATCAGATATTGATTTTAGTAAATGGAAAAAGAGTTCACACCTCATCACTACTTCATATGAACGGTACAATCGGCAAGGGAAATTCTAATGTAGATTTAGAGATGATACCTCTGGAAGCTATTTCTCGTATAGAAATTCTTCGAGATGGTTCAGCAGCTCAATACGGTTCTGACGCCATTTCTGGAGCTATAAATATAAAACTTAAAGGTGCTTACCAAACTAGTTTTGTAACTACTTCTTATGGAAAGAGAATAGTGGGTGATGGTGAAGTAAAATATGGTGGAGGATTTATAGCTATACCACTCTCTTATGACGGTTTTGCAAACTTATCTTTTTCAGCAAGAAATAGTGAAAGAACAGATAGAAGTGGATTTGATAAAAGATTGGAAATTCCTCAAAAAACTACACAAGTTGGTCTGCCACAAACAGAAAACTACACTTTTTCTGGAAATATAGAAGTGAATAGAGATTTCACATACTACACAAACTTTATATCTAGCTACCGAAATAGTGAAGCAAATGTATTTTTTCGTCTTCCAGATTCAACTAGAACTCTTTTTCCAAATGGCTTTCTTCCAATTACTAAAGCTGAAATTGAGAATCACCACTTTACTTTTGGAATTAAAGAGAGTAGAAATAATTTGAAATGGGATTTGAGTAACACTTCTGGATATAGCTCTTTTCTCTTTGATATTGAAAACACGATAAATTTCTCTCTTGGTGAGGAATCTCCAATAAAATTTAATGTTGGAAATTTCACTTTTTTTCAAAACAGTACAAATTTTGATTTACAAAAACAGCTAGATTCTCTATCTCTTGCTGGAGGTTTAGAATTTCGCCATGAAAATTACAAAATAGAAGCTGGAGATATAGAATCATCAACTGGAACAGGTTCAGAGGGATTTCGAGGTTTTAAAGAGAGAAATGGTAGAGAGGACCATCGAAATAGTTACGCTATATATTTGAACTCCACTTTCAAACTTTCAGAAGATACAACTCTGGAGGGAGCTGGAAGATTTGAAGAGTATGCAGATTTCGGTTCTACGGAAAATTTCAAATTAGCTTTTGGAAATAAACTTTCAGATTCTCTACTTTTTAGAACTTCAGTATCAACTGGGTTTAAAGCTCCATCTTTAGCTCAAAAGAACTACTCTCACATCTCAACTTTCTCAGATACTGAAACTGGAAATCTTGTTGTAAAAGGTACAGCAAAATCAGATAGTCCTGTTGCAAAAATATTTAGAGAAAAAGATTTGGATTCTGAAAAGTCAGAACATATTACAACTGGAATTCTTTTCTCTCCAACTCAAAATCTAAATTTCAATTTGGATTTTTTCTATACAAAAGTTAGAGATAGAATTCTGCTTTCAGGAGATTTACTACCTAAAACAGAAGCACAAAAAAAGGTTTTTGAAGAGAATACTCTTTCATATATTCGTATTTTTACAAATTCTGGAAATACAGAAACTCATGGAATAGATTTTAAAGCTGATTTTAAACATGAGTTTGAAAGCGGAAGTAGAATAGATTTTCGAACATGGTACAGCTACGCTAAAACAAACCTCCTTTCAAATCACTACTCTGGAACAGAAGAGCAGAAAGATAGAATTGAGAGAGGTCAGCCAAAACACTCTTTAAGACTTTTAGGAAATTTTGAAACTGGAGATAGTGATATAACTTTAAATCTCTCTCGATATGGCTCTTATTACCAGATGATTGGCGAAAACTCTTACAAATTTGAAGCTGACTGGACTCTTGATACAAATTATAGATATAAATTTACAGAAGATTTCTCTTTCTCTTTTGGAGGTATAAATGTTTTTGACAATCACCCAAATAAGTGGGATGGACTTTCAGGAAATTTTTATGGATTTGATGGAGTAAAGCCATATTCACGATTTTCTCCTTACGGATATAGCGGAGCTTTTTACTACATAAAAGCTGAAATGAGATTATGAAAAAGTTTCATTCAGTTCAGAAGAAGCTAATATATATTTTAGGATTAGTAGCATTTCTTTCAATTTTCCTCTCTTCTGTTGCAATATTTTCTCATACAGTATATATGAAAACTAATGATGGAATAGAGCGAATTTCCCAACTTTCAGATATCGCCTCTGTAAACCTCATCGCCTCAGTTGAATTTGAAGATAATGAGAGTGCTGATGAGGTTCTGAAAACTTTTGAGATGTATGACTCAATAGAGGGAGCTTTTGTAACTATCTCTGGAAATATATTTTCATCTTATATCAGATTTACAGAGAAGAGAGAACTGCTCCAAGAGATGGTTCTTTTTGAACTAGAACCTTATGAACATCACCATATAAATTTCAACTACATTAGAATTGTAAAACCGATATCTTTAGAAAATGAAACTCTTGGATATCTAATTATTATTGGAAATACGAAAAAGCTCTTCTCTACAATTGTAGAACAGTTTCTTGTTCAGTTTCTTGTCTCAATTGTAATTTTTATAATTGTTATTCTCCTCTCTTTTAAACTTCAAAAAAGAGTTTCTGAACCTATCTTAAAACTTCGAGATATGATGGAGATGGTCTCTCTTCAAGATAACTATTCTCTTAGAGTTTATCATAAAGATAATGATGAAATCAGACTTCTCTATAACGGTTTTAACAATATGTTAGAGCAGATTAGAAATAAGACTGAAGAGTTGCAAGAGGCAAAAAAAGAGATAGAGGCTCTACATAAAAGAACAGAGTCTAGTATTGAATATGCTTCATATATTCAACACTCCATAGTTCCTGATACTTCTGAAATTGCAAAGAGCTTCCCTTCATATTTTGTTATCTGGAAACCTAAAGATATAGTTGGTGGAGATATCTACTTTTTTGAGGAAATTGGAGAAAATGAGTCTCTACTATTTGTTATTGACTGTACAGGACATGGAGTTCCTGGTGCTTTTGTAACTATGCTTGTGAAAGCTATCCAGAAACAGGTTATTTCTGATATTGTGAAAAGTTCAGAAACTGTGAGTCCCTCTAAAATTTTGAACTATTTCAATTCAGAAATAAAAAGAATTTTAAAACAGGGAGAATCGACAAATAATATTTCAAATGTCGGTTTTGAAGGAGTTGTTTTATATATAAATAGAAATAAAATTAGATTTGCAGGAGCTTCTACACCAGTTTTTCTTCTTTATGAAAATAAATTAGAGATGTTCAAAACAGACAGATACTCAATTGGATATAAAAAGAGTAGAGAAGATTTCCAATTTAAAGAGCTTGAAGTTTCTATTGCAAAAGGAATGAGACTCTATATTTCAACAGATGGTCTTTTTGACCAAAAAGGTGGAAGCAAAGGCTTTGGTTTCGGAAAAAAGAGATTTAAGGAGACTATTTTAAATAGTGGAGGAGTGAATATGAAAGAGCAAAAAGAGATTTTAGAAAATCGTTTAGCAAAATATAAGGAAGAGTATTATCAGATTGATGATATTACTGTTTTAGGTTTAGAGTTTTGAACTTATTAAATTTGCAAAACCAGTTTGATAGGGAAGGTATCATATTTAGTTATAGTGGTGCTATCTCCTACAATTTGCTAACAAGAATAAGTTCTGCAATTAGAGAAGATTTCTTAAATTTGAAAGAGGACTCTAAAGAGTTATTTAATATCTACACTGTATTTGTAGAAATTCTTCAAAACATTATGAACTACTCTGTTGATAGGATTTCTATCAATGAAAAATCTATTGGAAAAGGAATTTGTGTGATTAAATATGATATATTTAATCAACAATATAGTGTCTCTTCTGGAAACTTCATTTTGAAAGAAAATGAAGAAGCAATAAAAGAGAAAATAGATAAATTAAACTCATTAAACAAAAATGAGTTACGAGAATATTTTAAAGAAGCTAGAAAAAGTGGTAAAGATGCTCACACAAAAGGAGCAGGATTGGGTCTAATTGAAATTAAAAGAAAAACAACTGGTAATCTTGAATATAAAATATCAGAAATAGACAATAATTTGTCTTACTTTGAGTTAAAGGCAAACATATAACTTGACATAGATAGACTAAACTTTATATAATTTCGCCGAAATAGTTACAAGAAAGGTAGTCTATTGGAAGAAGAGAAAAAAGAGACTACTTCTCCTGAAGTGGAAGAAATTCCAGTTGAAGAGAGTAGAGATGAAAAAGATATAAAAATTGAAGAGTTAGAAGAGAAACTCTCACAAGCGGAAGATAAGTATGTAAGAGTTTTTAGCGAATTTGACAACTACAAAAAACGACTTGAAAAAGAGAAGTCTCAAGCCATAGCTTACGCTTCTGAAAGGTTTGCAACAGATTTGCTTCCAATTCTTGATAATCTTCAAATGGCAATTAAGTCTGCTGAAGAGAACCATGATGTGGACAAACTTCAAGAGGGTGTAGAACTTACTTTGAAAAACTTCCTTTCAACGCTTCAAAAGAATGGAGTTGAAAAGATAGAAGTTGAAGAGTATGACCCACATCTTCACGAAGCTGTTATGAAAGTTGATAGCGATGAGGTCGAGAGTGGCGAAATTGTTCAAGTCCTTCAAGATGGCTACAAACTCAAAGATAGAGTTATTCGAGCAACAATGGTGAGCGTAGCTAATTGAGTTTTGAAGTTGGTGATATAGTTCAACTCAATAGTGGTGGTGAAAAGATGACAGTTGTAAAATTTGAAGATAATATGGTTGTTTGTAACTACTTTATTTACCACTCAACTGGCTATGTAAACAGAGTTGAATGGACTCCTTTTCCTGAAAAGGCTTTGAAAAAAGTTGAGGAATAGGTGTTCTATTTTTTGTTTTTCAAGCAATGGATACTTTTATAAATGGGAGTGGAAATGACACTTACAATTGAAGCAGAAAACTCAATTGCTAATGAACTTTTAAATTATCTTAAAGGTTTTGGAGAAAAAATTAAGATTTCTCAATTTGATTCTGAAATTTCAGATGAAGAGCAGAAAGAGCTTGAAGAAATTTTAAAAGACCCAAAAGATAATGAGATAGTTGAAAGTTCTAGGAAGAGTTACTATATTTGAAAAAGATAGATATTATCTGGAAGAAAAGAGCTTTAAAGTTTGTCCAAAAAAATCATCAGTTTTCAACTGAAGAGATAGAGGAACTTATAGTTCTTTCTATCAAAAAACATATTTTTGGAGAAAATATCTCAATAGACTCAATTCCTATGAAAGGTGATTTTTCTGGAAGCTATCGAATAAGAAAAGGTAAAGTAAGGATTTTGTTTTCTATTGGAGAAAATAACGAAATAGTTATTGAGGCTATTGTGGAAAATATAGATTTTCGCGGTGATATTTATAAATAGGAGTGGAAATGGAATTTAAAGTTGGTGATGTAGTTCAACTAAAAAGTGGTGGTCCAAATATGACAATAAGTGGATTTTACAATCAAAATGAAAACTCTATGACTTGCACTTGGTTTTGTTCTTGTGAAATTAGAATAAGCAATTTCCCACCAGAAGCTCTAATAAAAATCGAAAAATAAATAAATTTAAAGGAATTAAATGGCAACAATCGGTATAGATTTAGGAACAACAAATAGTTGTATGGCAGTTTATGAGGCAGGAGATGCGAAAATCATTCCTAACAAAGAGGGAAGAAACACAACTCCATCTATCGTAGCTTTTACAGACAAGGGTGAAATCATTGTTGGAGACCCAGCAAAGAGACAAGCGGTAACAAACCCTGAAAAAACTATCTACTCAATCAAAAGAATTATGGGTCTTATGATGAATGAGGAGAAAGCAAAAGAGGCTCACGATAAAGTTACTTACGATATCGTTGAGAAAAGTGGAGCTGCTGCAGTAAAAGTTGCTGATAAAGTTTATACTCCTCAAGAGATTTCAGCAAAAATTCTTTCTAAATTGAAAGAGGACGCAGAGGCTTATCTTGGAAGTTCTGTAACGGACGCTGTAATTACAGTTCCTGCATATTTCAACGATGCTCAAAGAAAAGCGACAAAAGAAGCAGGACAAATTGCTGGTCTAAATGTTTTAAGAATTATCAATGAACCAACAGCTTCTGCACTTGCTTACGGTCTTGATAAGAAGAGTGATGAGAAAGTTCTAGTATATGACCTAGGTGGTGGAACTTTTGATGTTACGGTTCTTGAAATTGGTGATGGAACATTTGAAGTTCTTTCTACTGATGGAAATGCTTTTTTAGGTGGAGATGATTTTGATAATAAAATTGTAGATTACCTTGCAAGTGAATTTAAGGCTTCTAATGGTATAGATTTAAAAGCTGACAAAATGGCACTTCAGAGACTTAAGGACTCTGCCGAAACTGCTAAAAAAGAGTTATCTTCAAGTTCTGAAACAGAAGTAAATTTACCATTTATTACAGCAGATGCTACTGGACCAAAACACCTTGTTCAAAAGATTACAAGAGCAAAATTTGAGTCTATGGTAGATGAACTTTTAGTTGAGACTAAAGACCATATTAAAGTGGCTTTAGATGAAGCTGGACTTGATGCTAATGAAATTCAAGAAGTAATTATGGTTGGTGGTTCAACAAGAGTTCCAAAAGCTCAAAGCATGGTTTCAGAGATGTTTGGTGGAAAAGATTTAAACAAATCTGTAAATCCTGATGAGGTAGTTGCAGCGGGTGCGGCAATTCAAGCAGGAGTTCTTAAAGGTGATGTTAAAGATGTTCTTCTTTTAGATGTAACACCTCTATCTTTAGGTATTGAAACTCTTGGAGGAGTAGCCACAAAAATCATCGAAAAGGGAACTACAATTCCTGTAAAGAAATCTCAAGTATTCTCGACTGCTGATGACAATCAACCTGCTGTAACAATTCAAGTTGTTCAGGGAGAGAGAGAATTCGCAAGAGATAACAAATCTTTAGGGAATTTTGAACTTAATGGAATTCCACCAGCTCCAAGAGGTGTTCCTCAAATTGAAGTTACATTTGATATCGATGCAAACGGTATTTTAAATGTTTCTGCTAAAGATAAAACTTCTGGAAAAGAGCAATCCATTACAATTTCTGGTAGTTCTGGTCTTTCTGAAGAGGAAATTGAAAAGATGGTTCAAGAAGCAGAAGCAAATAAAGAGGCTGATGCAAAACGAAAAGAGGTGATTGAGTCTAAAAATCAAGCAGATGCTCTTGTTCATCAAACTCGAAAGTCTATGGACGAACTGGGTGATAAATTAGATGCTGGTGAAAAAGAGAAAATTGAGAAAGTTCTTGGAGAACTTGAAGCTCTAGTCAAAGATGAGAATGCTACAAAAGAGCAAATTGATGCAAAAATTGCTGAAGTTGGAACTGCAAGTCAGAAATTAAATGAAGCTATGATGGCTCAACAACAAGCTGGTGCAAATCCTGAAGCTGGAGCAGAGCAGAAGAAAAAAGATGACGATGATGTTATCGATGTAGAGGAAACTAAGTAAGTTTCCTTTTCCCCTATTTCTGGGGGAATATAAGGTTTTACTTCCTCTCTCTGAGCGAAGTCGCAGAGAGTTTTACTATAAACGGGATTGACTAGAGTATGATTTCCTCTCTGAGCGAACGCGAAGAGTCTATCTCAAATTACAGACTCTTCGGTCGCTACCCTTCCTCAGAGTGTTCTACCCTGAAAAAGCTATTTCATCACTCTCCTTGTTTATACCCTACTGTTTCAAAAACTTTAAGAAGTTCATTTCCACAAGTTGTAACAAGGAAGTCTTGAACTGCCCAATTTTCATAAGTTGGAATATCTTCTGCTCGAAGTGGAGAACCCTCTTTGAAAGTTACTTCATCAACTTGTACCATCTCAATTCCATTCTGCTCTAAATCAGAAATTTCATCTCGGATTGCGAAAGCTATTTGTCGAGAAGTTTCACTTCGAGGTTGGTTATCTCGGACAAAAGACCAAGCTAAAATTGTAACGGGACCAGTTGGCATACCTTTCATAGGTTTTTCTGTTAGAGATTGAGCATATCTAATCCACTCAACTTCATCTCTTTATAGCTTTTTTCTTAGTCATAAGACAAAACTACTCTGATACGATTTTCTTTCATACTATTGTTGTAAGTATGTTTATATATTTGTTTTACTTGTTGTCTTTCTGAATTTGATAAATTTAAATTACCCATTAATAATAATATCGTTCATTTGAGAAATTTATTTTCCGATATGTATATTTAACCACTTTGTCATTTCCATTGCAGTATGAGTCTTATCTCCTCTTGCCATTGCAAAATATCTATCTGTTCTATTTTTAATATCTCTAAATCTACTTGGAATTACACCAAGAAGAAACATCGTGTCAAGCATAATGTCGTAATAAGAGAAATCATTTGTTGAAATACAATCTATTCCTGCATCTTTTTGATAGTTCCAATGTCGAACTCTTAACTCTTTCGCTGTTGCTTCTAATTCTAATTATATTGATTTAAGGTATTTAAAGCCTGTATAAGTTTGTAATCAATATAATTAATGAAATATATAAAAGGCTAAAGATGATAAATATAGCAACAAATAATCCGTTAAAACTATCAGATAAATTCTTTGAATTTAAATTAGATGATATAAATATAAAAATTGATTTAACAGTTTTATTCAAGGAAAAAGCTGACAGTAAAGATGCTTATGTAAATATAACTCCTTTCTTTAAATCAACATATTGTAGGTTTGATAGCTTTGAAAAATGGTATAGAAATGCTGAAATACAGCGATATATTCAGGGTAAAAATAGAAGATTTCTAAATAACCCAGATCTGGGGTATTTAGAAAATATAGAGAAAATATATAAAAAATCTCTTTGGTTTGATAAAGATTGGTTAGAAACTCCAACACCTTTAATAATTTCTCGAAAAGGAAAATATGGTGGAACTTGGTTACATTATGAGATATTTCTAAGGTTTCTAACCTCTTTTGATGTTGAAATGGAGATAGAAATTTATGATATTATGCAAAAATTAATTAGTGAAATTCATCTTATGAAAATCTCAAGGGAAAATACAAAATTTCTTTTTCACCCTTTAACGGATATTATAAAAGATGTTTGGATTCCTGCCCAAGAGTCTGAAAATAGTAAAAAGTGGGCTTACAGTATGTTACTTGATTTAGCAAATTTAAAAGCTTTAGGAATAACTTCAAAACAGTATAAAGAGGCTAATAAAATTACAGATGAGCAGATCAAAGAGGACAATAATATTTCAATTCGTGATTATATGTCAAAAGATGAACTTGCAAAAATTGAGACCGCTGAACAGGATATTTGGGGGCTAATTAAATATGCAAAAATTTTAAATTATGCTGATCTAAAAAAGTCATTAATTCCTGAAGATTAGAACGTTATCTATTAAGTTTCAAAACCTCTATTTAGTTAATTTTCGGAAAAATAATTATACCTAATAGAGGTTCTTCTAAAAAGTTAGTTAGATACCTCTCTTAATGCTATTGTCTTAGTAAACTTATATTTATTTAACTTTCCATCTAATGATTTTATATATAAATAGCTTTATACTCTTCTAAACCATACCTACATTTTATAAATTATAAATAATCTTAATAATCATTAAGTAATACAATCTAACTATTTGTGTTTTATTGGTATTTTTCACCTTAAATAAGTTAAGCCAAGTTTAATTACAATTGTCATAACATTTCATTTTATTTTATTTAATTCTAAGGAGAGATATATGAGTTTTAGAGTAAGAGTTGCTCTACTGTTTACACTTATTTACCCATTCTATATATTTGGGGAAGAGAGTATTGTCCAAACAGAGATACTGTTAAGCACAGTAGATTATGAACCAGAAGTGGAACATATAGAGGCTGAAGCTGAGGGTGAAAATGGGATCACCACATCATATAAGGTTAATGGAGTTGAGGTTGATGTTTCAACTTTAGAGTCTGTAATTGAGTCCATTCACGAGAGAATTAGCAGAGAGTCAATATTTATCAATAAGCAACAGCAAGTTATATCTAATTTTGTTGGCTCAATTCTTGATAGCAAAGGAGTAGAATATGACAACTTAGGCACTAAACTTGTTGTTAAAGAGCTATCTCCAGAACTTATTGCTGAACTGACTCAAAACTTCTTTTTTATTGAGGGAATTGAAGAGAATGTGAAAACTGAAGAAGAGACTGCAATGACACTTCCAGATGTTCTTAATGATGTTAATATTGATCCATTAGGTTTTATTGAAAAACCAAGCTACTGGATTAGCAGTGGGGATTATAGTTCAGGTATAGATGTTGGAATTATGATGCAAGATGGAGGTGGAGATTGTCCAGATACCTCTTTGACAAGTATTGACTCTAAAAAAATTGAGAATTACTCGGGTCATAAAAGTGATTCAAATCAACATGCTGCAAAGGTTACATATATTCTTCAAAAAGCCTCAGAACATGCTTATATATATTGTGAAAACGAGAGAGATTATACTGTTAATCCAAAAGATAAAGAGCCAAAAATATATGTCTTAAATCAATCATTTGGAAAAAGTGAATCATCGTATATAGATAGAGATAAAAATCTTGATAATTTTATTTTTGATAAACTGGTTGCTTCTTTTAAAAGTGGTGGTAATGGAAGAAGTTATGTCACTTCTCCAGGAAAAGCATACAACACAATTACTGTAAGCTATTTTACAAAAGATAGTAGTGGAACAATTGATGACTCTTTTATTGTTTCTGGAGTTAAAGATACAAAAGCTCAAAAGCCTGAAATAGTAGCAAATGGACTTTTGGATTTTCCAACAGACTTAGGAGGAGAGGCTCAAGGTTCAAGCTTGGCTGCTCCTTTAGTTGCATCAGGCTTTGGTGCAAATCTTATTTCACAATATCCTATTTTTCGTTATCAACCCCAACTACTAAAAGCTTTTCTTATGACTATTAGTCAAAATATTACTGGTGGAGATAGTCCAATCAATGAGAAAGAGGGTGCAGGAACTCCAGATTATGAGAACACATTTAATTTTATGAGAAGTTGGTGGAATGGAACAGTTGAGGGTTGGTTTAAAAGCAATGGAAGTACTCTCTCTAAAAGTAGGTATCTTAAAGCTGATAGAACTTATCGAATAGCTATCTCTTGGTTAGTCCACGGAGACTATACTTTAAAGTATAAAAAACCATATTTAGATTTTGATCTCTATATTAAAAAAGATGGAAAAGAGGTTAAAAAGTCTGAAAGAGATAAAGATACTTTTGAACTTATAGAGTTTACTCCTACAAGTAATGGAACTTACACTTTTGAGATAAAAAGAGCTTTTTATGACTCAAAAAATAGTAAGGCTAAAAAGAGTTTGTATCTTGGTTTAGCTTTTACAGAAATTAAGAAGTAACAGTGTATCTTCCATTTTTGCTATTTATTTCTATTCTCTTTATAAATTGCCAAGGGGTAGATTTGGAACAAAATATAACTGATCAAATTGAGAATATTGATCTATCTGACTGCTACTCTCTAAATAGGGAGCAGTGTTCTTTATCAGTAGAGTGTAAAGTTTGGGAGACAGAAACAGAAGATATAGATGCACAGTATCATATTTATGGAACACAAGGTAGTTACTATATCTATAATAGAGAAAATTTCTGTATGGATATGAATAGTTCTTCAATTTTCATAGGTTGTAGAACGGGTAGGGAAAATGATTCATTTGATGAGTATGCAGGAATAGATCTATATGATTTTGATATTTATAGAAATGTAGATACAGCTCAATATATCGCTATAAATAAAACAGGTTGGATAGGAGATCCTAATCAGACAACTTGGGTTATAGACCAAGAGGCAAAAGATGAACTACTACAACATCTTGTTAATCTTCCAGAAGAGGATAAGTATTACCCAATAGGAAATATGCAATATCCAAAATATTGTGAATAATTTTTAAAGGAAAATAAATGAAAAAACTATTTGTTTTAACAGCACTGTTTTCAACACTATCTTTTGCTGAAAACTTAGTCGATTGTCAAACTCTTACAGAAAGAGAGTGTTTAACCTATCCAGAAGAGTGTAAAATCTTTGATACAGGTTTTGATGGAGTTCATAACTACAACAAAGACTCTTTCTGTTTTGAAGAGTCAAAAGAGGCTTTTATCGGGTGTATAGCTAATGACTTAGAAGTTCCTGAAAATTCACTTAATAGCTCAACTTTTATGAATATAACCTTTTTTAAGAACAGAGAGACTGGAAAAGTAATTGCTGTTGATGAGTTAGGAGTTTGGTTATCAAATAGAGAGCTAAACGGCTGGAAAATAGATCCAAAATCTTATGGTGAGGTTCTATTTCACTACCAAGAGTTAATCAAACAAGAAGGAAAGTTCTACACTTATCCAAAATCTTGTAAATAGATAAATCCCCGTATCTCTACGGGGTAAAGATTCTGAAACAAGTTCAGAATGACGATAAGACCTTACTTTCTCTTCTCTCGAACAACCTTAACAGCTTCAACCATATTTTTTAGTGATGGTTCAACCTCTGCCCAACCTCTAGTTTTTAGACCACAGTCAGGGTTAATCCAAAGTTGTCTCTCTGGTAAAACTTCAAGAAGTAGTTCAATTTGTGTAACCATCTCTTCAACACTTGGAACTCTTGGAGAGTGAATATCATAAACTCCAGGTCCAACTTCTTGTTTGTATCCAACAGTTTCAAAAACTTTAAGAAGTTCATTTCCACTTCGTGAAGTTTCAATTGAGATAACATCAGCATCCATTGCTTCAATAGTTTTGATGATGTCGTTGAATTCAGAGTAGCACATATGAGTATGAATTTGAGTTGTATCTTTAACACCTGAAGTTGTAACAAGGAAGTCTTGAACTGCCCAATTTTCATAAGTTGGAATATCTTCTGCTCGAAGTGGATAACCCTCTTTGAAAGCTGCTTCATCAACTTGTATCATCTCAATTCCATTCTGCTCTAAATCAGAAATTTCATCTCGGATTGCGAAAGCTATTTGTCGAGAAGTTTCACTTCGAGGTTGGTCATCTCGGACAAAAGACCAAGCTAAAATTGTAACGGGACCAGTTAGCATACCTTTCATAGGTTTTTCTGTAAGAGATTGAGCATATCTAATCCACTCAACAGTCATTGGTTCAGGTCGAGAGACATCACCGTAAATATGTGGAGGTTTTACACATCTACTTCCATAACTTTGAACCCAACCATTTTGAGAGAATGCAAAACCATTGAGTTGCTCTCCAAAATATTCAACCATATCATTTCGTTCAAATTCACCATGAACAAGAACATCTAAACCAATTTTCTCTTGGAACTGTACAGTTTGCTTTGTCTCTTCTCTTAAGAATTCTATATATTTCTCTTCAGAGATGTTTCCAGCTTTGAAATCTCTTCTTGCTTTTCGAACTTCAGCAGTTTGAGGGAAACTACCAATAGTTGTTGTTGCAAGAGGTGGATAGTTAAATTTCTTATGCTGTTCAACAATTCTATCTTCAAAAGATTTTCTAGGTTCAAATTGGAAATTTGCAACTCTATTTCGAACTGCTTCATCTCGAACTCTAGTTGAAGTTCTTCTACTATGATTTGCTTTTTTATTTTCTGCAAGTTTGTCTGTCTCTTGTGGAGATAGTTCCAGTCCAAAAAATAGTTTATTGATGATATTTACCTCATCAAGCTTTTCAACAGCATAAGATAACCAAGATTTGATTTCAGAGTCCATTTTCGCTTCATACTTGAGAGTGTAAGGAACATGAAGTAGTGAAGATGAAGTCCCAATTCTCATTCTCTCTCTTGGAACGACTTCAGAAATTTTCTTTAAAGTTTCCAGAGATTTTGAAATATCATTTATCCAGATATTTCTACCATCAACAATACCAACAAGAAGTTTCTTATCAGAGTTTGCAATCGCTTCTAAACTCTCCATATTCTTTTCACCATAAACAAAGTCAAGAGCTAAAGAAGAGATAGGAGTATTTACAAGAACTTTTGTTGCCTCAACAGAGTGTTGGAAATAAGTAGCAACTACTATTTTAACATTTTCAGCTACACTTCCCAACTTATCATAAGCTATTTTAAGAAGTGAAAGTTCTTCTGAACCGATAGAAGTTACAAAAGATGGTTCATCAAATTGGATAACAACTTTTTCAGAGTCTAGTTTTGCTAATTCTGAGACAAGTTCTACATAGAGAGGTAAAAATTTATCAAAAAGTTTTAGAGTATCTTTTTCAACATCTACTCTCTTTGCAAGTTTTAAGAAAGAGATAATACCGATGAGGTTGATTTTTAGTTGCACACCCAACTCTTTTGCTTCAGCATACTCACTAACAATTTTAGAAATATCTAAACCTAATTCATCACTTTCTGAAAGTTCTGGAACTATATAGTGGTAGTTACTATTCAACCACTTTGTCATCTCCATAGCTGTATGAGTTTTATCACCTCTAGCCATTGCAAAGTATCTTGCTGTTTTGTCTTCAATATCTTTAAATCTACTTGGAACTGCACCTAGAAGGAACATTGTGTCAAGCATAATGTCGTAATAGGAGAAATCATTTATGGAAATACAGTCTATTCCAGCATCTTTTTGATAATTCCAGTGTCGTGTTCGTAGCTCTTTTGCTGTCGCCTCAAGTTGTTGTAAAGATATCTGCTCTTTCCAATATGACTCAAGGGCTTTTTTTAATTCTCTCTGCTCCCCGATACGAGGAAATCCAAGAACATAACTTTTCATATATCTATTCCTAAAAAGAAGTGTCGAAATTTTACCGAATTGTAACTTTTCAGCTTGAAAACCGATTTGTGGCAAAAAGATATCTTTTGAATTTAGATTTTGCTCCCTTTTTACTCTCTTTCAAATTGGCATTTTTCACAACTACAATTCTCTTTTTTCTAACTCTACCTATCGCTTGGTATCTTTCTCAAACAGATAGTAAAATTAAGCCTTTTCTTGAAGCACTATTTGCATTACCAATTGTTCTACCACCATCAGTATTGGGTTTCTATTTACTAATTGCTCTATCTCAAAATTCTCCAATTGGAGCTTTTTTTAAAGATAATTTTGGAGTAGAGTTAGTTTTCAACTTTACTGGAGTTTTAATTGCGAGTCTCTTTTACAGTTTACCTTTTATGGTTCAACCACTCCAGAGTGGTTTTGAGTCTCTAAATAGAAATATTCTTGAAGCTAGTTATATTGCTGGAAAAGGTAAATTTGAGACTCTTTTTAAAGTAGCTTTACCAAATATAAAACCAGCACTACTTACAGCTTTAGTTGTTACATTTGCTCATACAGTTGGAGAATTTGGTGTAGTTTTAATGGTTGGAGGAAGTATTCCAGAAGAGACCAAGGTCGCAAGTATTGCTATATATGAGTTTGTTGAAATTATGGATTATAAATCAGCTCATATTTACAGTTTAATTATGGTTTTTATAAGTTTTGTAGTTTTGCTTTTTGTATATCTGTTTAGAAATAGATGAGGGGGGGAGAGTCTCCTCTCCCTAGGATTTCTATCCTACATATAGATGATGGTCTGTAACAACAGCCCAAAGAGTAATAGCAGCACTAATTACAAGTCCCCAAGCGATAATTTTATCCATTCTTAAATCCTTTTACTGCTTTTCATTATGATACTGATAGTTATCGTTGCTTATCATCTTTAACTTATCAGCTTCGATAGAGTAAGCATTTTCAGCTTGTTCATGTTGAATAGAAACAGCATTAGTAGCAAGAATAGCTAAAATTGTCAGAAGAAGAGCTGTTGCAATTAACATTCCAGTAGCACCATGAAGTGCAAAAACACTTCGCTCACTTTCTCTCATCTCTTTTGCCATTACAGCTCTCCTTTTCTTAATTTCTCAATATATAGAGATACAGCTTTCTCTTGAGTATCTGTAAATCTACCTTTGAAAGATGGCATAGAACCAATAGCACCTTTTTTACCATTGTCAAGAACAGCTTTAATTAGGTCTGGAGTAAATGTTCTGATATTTGCACCAACTCCAGGAATTCCCATTCCGTCCATTCCGTGGCAAGATGCACAGTTTGCTTCATAAACATCTTTTCCAATTCCTGTGAAACCACTTGCAACATAGTTAGAAACTTGTTTGATTTCGACAGCATTCCAAAGAAGTCCAGCAGGCATGCTCATATACTCGCTAACAAGATGGTTGTCTGAACCATTTCGGATTGCATATTCAACAGCAGAAGCATCTAGTCTTTTTGTAAGGTCAGCAGCTTTGCCGTCCATTCCATCACCTTGAACACCATGACATGGAGCACAATTTACAGAGAAGAATGCTTCACCCATTCTGCTTAAATCTTCTTCAGAAATATTGCTCCACTTCTCTTCAAATTTCTCTTGGTGAGTTGCAACTTCTTCGTTCCACTCTCCAATTTGAGAATATGCCCAAAGTGGGTAACCAGCAAACCAGTACCAAATTGCCCAAACAATTGTTCCAAGGAATACAACTGCCCAACCAATTGGAAGGTCATTTTTGTACTCTCCAATACCGTCCCAATTCTCATCAGCAAGTTCACCAGATGCTGTATCGTTTTTCATCTGATTTACATATTTAACTCCAACACCAACTGTGATACCTAGAATTAAAATTGCTGCAAGCATTGAGAGAATATTTACCATGTCATCGCCGATGATGTTACCAACATAACTATAGATAATTCCTATAAGTACTAGTGATACTACTACGGAAACAATAATTATATTTTTCATATACTCCTCTACTCTCCTTTCGCTAGTTTTTGGGAGTCTACTGACTCCTCTTTTTTCTCAATGGGTTTTGAGGAGACCTCATCATCGAGAGCCATTTGACCATACTTCTCATAATCTCTAGTTCCCTTTTTTTCACTTCTATAAAGATGAAAAATATATCCGTATAAAACAGCTACTAAGAAAGCAGTGAAAAAGAAGTAAGCGTAGGCTTGAATCTCACCCAAATCCATCTTTTTACTTTAGACTATTTAAATATGCAATAAGTGCTACTATTTTTGGAATTTCTCCATTTGCAACAGCATCTTTTACATCTTGATTTTTCATATCAGCAGCAATAAGTTTTGCTTCAGCTAACATGTTTGCTTTCTCCTCTTCAAAAGAAGCACCCAGTTTTACAGTTTCAGAAGAACCATCTTTCATTGTGATAGGTTTGTTGTAAGGAACACCAAACACACTCTGAACTGTAACCATTTCAGCATACGCAGTCTCTAAATCTGCATTTTGAGTAAACTGATGCTTATAAGCTGGCATAATTGAACCTGGAACAACTGAAAGAGGGTCCCACATATGGTTTTCATGCCAATCTGTTGTTCGATAGTTTCCAACTCTCATTAAGTCTGGACCAGTTCTCTTTGAACCCCAAAGGAAAGGTCTATCGTAAGCATACTCTCCAGATAGTGAATACATTCCGTATCGGTCTGTTTCGTTTTTGAAAGGTCGAATTAGTTGTGAGTGACAAGCATTACAACTATCTTCGATATAGACATGTCGTCCAGCAAGTTGGAGACCAGAGTATGGTTTAGTTCCAACTGTTGGTCGAGACGCTTCTGCAAAGTTTGGAAGTATCTCGATAAGTCCCGCAAAAGAGACTACTAAAAAAACACCGACTGCGAAAAAGAAAGGTCTCTCTTCTAACCAATGAAACATTCTAATTCACCTCCTTATCGATTTTCAGCCATAGGCGACTTGTTTACATTCACTTCAGCATCTTCTAATTCTCTACCAGACTTCATCGTTTTATAGATGTTATAAGCCCAAATGAAAATACCGATGAGGTATAAAGCACCACCAATAGCTCTGATTGTGTAGTAAGGGTGAAGAACTGTTACAGTATCGATGAACGAGTAAGAAAGGTTTCCAAACTCATCAGTCGCTCTCCACATCATACCTTGAGTAATTCCTGCAATCCACATACTAGAGAAGTAGAGAACAATACCCATTGTTTGGAGCCAGAATTGAGTCTCCATAAGTTTTTTACTATAAAGCTCTTTTTTGAATAGTCTTGGAGTCATGTGATACATTGCTGCAATAATCATAAATCCAACCCAACCAAGAGTTCCATCGTGAACATGTCCAGGTATCCAATCAGTAAAGTGAGCAAGAGCATTTACAGATTTGATAGCTTGGATTGGTCCTTCAAGAGTTGAAAGCATATAGAATGTTGAACCTAAAACCATAAATTTGATAAGAGGGTTAGATTGTAGTTGTTCCCACTCACCTTTCATAGTTAAAAGCATATTGATAGCAGAACCCCAAGATGGAAGAATTAGAACAATTGAGAATACACTTCCCATTGTCTGCATCCAGTCTGGAACAGTAGAGTAGATGAGGTGGTGTCCACCAGCCCAAAGATAAACGAACATCAATCCCCAGAAAGAGAGAAGTGAAAGTTTATATGAGTAGACAGCTTGTCCAGACTCTTTTGGTAAAAAGTAGTAAATCATCGCAACAATTGGAGTTGTGAAAACAAATGCAACAGCATTGTGTCCATACCACCATTGAACTAGAGCATCATTTGTTCCCGCATATAGAGAAACAGAGTGATACCAGTCACCAACACCTGCAACAAAGTAAGTTGGAACTTCCATATTGTTGAATACATGAAGCATTGCAACAGCTAAGAAAGCAGCGATGTAATACCAAATTGAGATATATAGAGTTCTCTCTCGTCTAATTCCGATAAGACCGAAAATAGATACACCCCAAAGAACCCAGAACAGTGTAACCATAAGGTCTAATGGCCACTCAAGTTCAGCATACTCTTTTGAAGTTGTAATACCAGAAAGAAGAGTAACAACTGCTAAAAGGATAGTTAAAACATAAACGATAAAGTGAAGTTTTCCAACAGCCATCAAGAAACTTGACTCAGCCATAGATACTTTAAGAACTCTCTGTCCTACATAGTACCAAGTAGCAAAAATACCACTCATAGTAAATCCAAATGCTACACCGTTTGTGTGAAGCGGTCGAAGTCTACTAAAAGTTCCATATTCTCCGAAAAGATAGTTCAATTCAGGAAAAGCCATTTGAAAGGCGATGAAAACACCAACTGTCATTCCGATAATACCGAAAGCAATTGTTGCCCATAAGAACCACTTAGCGACAGTATAGTCATAAGCTAATGGGTTTTGATTTCCCACTAATTCCTCCTTAAAAATAAGAGTATAAAATATAACTACTAACTTTATGGTCTTAGCTATATTTAATTCGAAATTCTATTTTATATAAGATGATATTTAGCTTAAGATTAGAAATCTAAATCGTAAAATTCTAGCTACAAAGTAGAAACTTAAGTCTTGAATCTTTGATTTCAAACTAGAATCTTAAATCTAAAAACTATGATTCTAAACTTAAATATAAAATGGAAAGAGCGATTTTAAATTGGAAACTGAAATTTAAAATATCTGATTCTAAACTTAAACTACTCTCCTTTAAGTCTTTGAAACTCTTTTGAATTTTCCAAAAGTTCTTTTTGGTTTCCTCTAGCTACTATATTTCCAGAGTCAAAAAGAAGTAGGTAATGGTCTTCAACAGTAGAGAGTCGGTGAGCAACAGTAATTACAATTCGATGTTTCAAATACTCTTCTAAATTCTCCATAATTTTTCGTTCGACTCTATTGTCAAGGGCAGAAGTTGCTTCATCAAAGATGAGTAGAGAAGCATTTTTGTAAATTGCTCTACTTAAAGCTATTCTCTGTCGCTGACCACCAGAAAGGTTGTTTCCAAATTCAGAAAGTTCTGTATAGATACCATCTTTCATATTCTCAACAAACTCATAAGCCTCAGAGAGTTTTAGAGCCTTTTCAACTCTATCCAAATCTACCTCATCGCTACCATAAACTATATTTTGGAGAACTGTTTCATTAAAGATGTAGACTCTTTGAGAGACAAAAGCTATCTCTTTCCGAAGAGCATTGAAAGAGAGATTTTCTATCTTCTCCCCATTTATAAAAATATCTCCACTATCTCTTTCATAAAATCTTAAAAGTAGATTTAGAACACTACTTTTTCCACCCCCACTATTTCCAACTAGAGCCAACTTCTCTCCACAATTTACACCAAAAGAAATACCTTTCAAAACCTCTTTTTCTCCAAATGAGAAAGAGACATCTTGAAACTCAACTCTCTTAATTTCTCCAATTTCTCTCTTTTCACCTCCAAAAATTTTCTGTTCAACAGCCAAAAGTTCAATTATTCTTTCTGTTGCAGAAACACCATCTTGCATCTTGTTGAAAAGAGCTGAAACCTTTTTTATCGGGTCAAAGAGAAGACCAACTGCAGTTAGAAATGCAAAAAAGCTACCAACACTCATATCTCCAGAAATTACTGCTTGACCTCCAAAAATGATGACCATTGTAATAGAGAAAGAGCTGTAAGTCTCCATCATCGGTGAAACAAATTGGTAAATCTTTGTTGTTCTCATCACAATTTGAAAAAGTTTAAAATTCTCTTCTCGAAATCTATCACTTTCTAATTTTTCTGTAGAGTTTGCCTTTATCACTTCTATATTATTCAAAATCTCTGTTAATCTTGAAAAGAGGTCAGCAGTTTTCTCTTGAGCCTTTCGAGAAGTAGCTTTCATCTTTTTTGCAAGAATTGAGAGTGGGTAGAAAGTTGCGGGAAGAATTACGAGAGTATAGAATGCTAAAAGTGGATTTTGATAGACAACATATCCAACAAGTCCAACTATTGTAAAAATCTCCCTAGTTAGTTCTGGAAGCATCTCTGAAACAATATATCGAACTCGAACTATATCTCCATTTACTCTTGAAAGAAGCTCTCCATTTCGAACTGAATTTATATACTCCAAATCGAAATGAAGTATCTTGTCCAACATTCTATTTCTTAATCTTCTTACAATGGAGTCTCCAATATAAGCTGTAAAATAGGCTTGAATATAGCGACCAGCCCCTTTTACAAGATAGATAAGAATTAGAAACGGTGGAATGATATAGAGCATATTTTCATCTTTTGCGATAAAAATATCGTCGAGAATTGGTTGAATTATATGAGCAGTTAGAACTGTTGCTACGGTGGTTGCAATAATTCCAAAGATAACAAAAATATATTGCCTCTTATACTGCTTTAAATAGGGTAGAAAATATTTTATTACTTTTATCATTTAAGAATTTTATCAATTAGTGGTGTCTTTTGCAAAAATTTCTAAATCTTTTTCCTTTTCTAATTTCTCCAAAAATTGAAACTTCAATTCCCATACTTTTTGCAATTGCTAAGATTTCTCTACGATTTCTTTTGGGAAAAGTGAAGAGAAATTGATACTCTTCTCCAGAACATTTCTCAATACCAAATCTTTTCCAGATACGAACTCCTTTTCTACTTCTTTTGGAAATGTGTTCCAATTCTGAAAAGAGACCATCTGAAATATCGAGTCCAGCTGAAACTAAATTTGAAATTTTGAGAGTAAAATCACCTCGAATTTTCGGTTTTAAAAAAGGAGAATCTTTTCGGATTCCAAAATTTTTGAAAAGCGATTCTAAATCTCTTTTAGTTTTTCCAAGTTTTCCAGTATGAGCGATGAGGTCTTTAGGTTTTGCACCACTTCGAAGAATAGGTCTTCGGAGAAGTTTTCCAACCATTGAAATTGAGATATCCAATTTTGAATTGGAAATTGTATCTCCACCAACTATCTCAAAACCAAACTCTTTTGAAGCCTTTTGGAAACCTGAGTAGAGTTCTAGTAGCTCCATTTTTCCAAACTCTTTTGGAATTGCTACTGTAAGTAAGGCATATTTTGGAACTGCACCCATAGAGTAGACATCAGAAACATTTACAGCAACAGATTTATATGCTATTTGAGAGAGAGAGAGCCACTCTCTTTTAAAGTGGATATCTTCAAAAAAAGCGTCGGCTAAATGAACCTCATCACCTATTACAGCACCATCATCACCGATATATTTTGATTTGAATTGAGATATAAAGAAGTTCTCTCTATCCACTAGCTATTTGAACTCATCATCTGAATAAATTCAACATTGTTTTTTGTTTGGAACATCTTTCCATATAGGAATTTAAGAGCTTCAACTTCATTGTCTAAATCTGTAAGAGCATTTCGAAGTATCCAAACTTTTTGAAGAGTATCTTTATCTAAAATAAGCTCCTCTTTTCGAGTTCCAGACTTTAGTAAATTTACCGCAGGGAAAATTCTTCTCTCTGCAATTGCTCGAGATAGTGCAATTTCAGAGTTTCCAGTTCCTTTAAACTCTTCGAAAATCACATCGTCCATTCGGCTTCCAGTTTCGACAAGAGCTGTTGCAATGATTGTAAGACTCCCACCATTCTCAATATTTCGAGCTGCTCCAAAAAATCTTTTCGGTTTATGTAATGCATTTGCATCAACTCCACCTGAAAGAACTTTTCCACTTGCTGGAGTAATTGTGTTGTAAGCTCTGGCTAATCTTGTAATTGAGTCCAATAGAATTACAACATCTTCACCTAACTCCACTTTCCGTTTTGCCATTTCGATTACAATTTCAGCAACTTTCACATGGTTTTTAGCTGGTTGGTCAAAAGTTGAACTATACACTTCACCAACAATACTTCTTTCCATATCTGTTACCTCTTCAGGTCTCTCATCAATTAGAAGAACTATAATTTTCGCTTCTGGATGATTGTTCTTAACTCCATTTGCTAACTCTTTCATAAGTTCAGTTTTTCCATTTTTTGGAGATGCAACAATAAGACCTCTCTGCCCTTTTCCAATTGGTGAAAATAGGTCTAAAATTCGTCCTGTAAGTTTCATTCCATCATATTCAAGTTTCAGTTGTTCAATTGGAAAAATTGGAGTTAAGTTTTCAAAAAGTTGTCTCTTCTTATTTTCAGCAATTGGACGGTAATTTATCGCCTCAATTTTAAGAAGTGCGTAATACCGCTCTTGCTCTTTTGGAGAACGAACCTGTCCTGTTACGATATCTCCTGTTCGAAGTGCAAACTTTCTAATTTGAGTATTCGAGACATAAGCGTCATTCATGCTATCTGAAAAGTTTTTGTCAAGAGACCTGATAAATCCATACCCATCAGGCATGATTTCTAAAACTCCAGTGAAAAGTATAAATCCACCTTTTCTAACTTGAGTCTTTAAGATTTCAAAAATGATATCCTGTCTCTTTAAATCGTTTGGATTTTCAACATCAGCATCTTGAGCTATTTTTACAAGTTCTGTAATAGAACGCTCTCGTAAATCTTCTATTGTGTAACCTGTTGCGGGAATATGAGTCCTACTTTTTCTTTTAGGTTTTTCATCAATATTTGTTTCTTTCATATGTTACCTTTGAATTTTGATAGATTTTTAGGGAAGTTTCATGAAAAGTTCATTAGTGGAAAAATATCCATAACTATTTGAAAATTCTACAATCTTTTATCTCTATTTGCAACAACTTTTCTAAATGGTGCTTCATGATACAATTTCTAAAAAGAGAATTAATGAGTAAAAAAGTTGGAATTGTTCAATTTCCAGGGACAAATTGTGACTATGATACAGAGAGTGCTTTTCAGCAAATAGGTTGTGAAACAGAATTTCTTTGGTATAAAGATAGTGAAATACCAAAAGATATCGATTTGGTAGTTCTTCCTGGAGGTTTCAGTTATGGAGACTATCTTAGAAGTGGAGCTATCGCAAGTTCTTCTCCAATTCTTTCAAAAATAGATGAGTTTACAAAAGATGGTGGAAAAGTTCTTGGAATTTGTAATGGTTTTCAAATTCTTTTAGAGTCTGGTTTTCTTCCAGGTGCAATGAAAAGAAATGACAACTTACACTTTATCTCAAAACACCACTATTTGAAAGTTGAAAACTGTGATAATCCTTTTCTTTCAGATATGAAAAAAGGGGATATTGTAAAAATTCCAATTGCTCATGCTGAAGGAAACTACTATATTGATGAGGTTGGAGCTTCGGATTTACGAAAAAATAAGCAGATTTTACTAACCTATTGTGATGAAAATGGTAATGAGTTAAATCCGAACGGTTCAGTAGACTCAATTGCTGGAATTTGCAATATAGAGAGAAACATCTTTGGATTAATGCCACATCCTGAAAGAGCTATGGAAGAGATTTTAGGTAGTGATGATGGTGTAAAAATGTTGGAAGGTTTTCTAAACTAGGAAAATGGAGAAATCTCAAAAAGAGATTTCTCGAATTGCTACTGCAACTCTATTTCAGGATTTAAGATGTAACAGCCTCTCTTTTTTCGTACAAAAAGTTTTTTATTGTAAGGACTTTTGCCATTTATCTCATTTTTAGATAGTACAGAATTTACATAAGTTCGCTGTTTTCTATACTCTGGAAGAACAGAAAGAGGCATGTGTTCAATGTAATACATAAAGTCATCCATATTGAAGCATTTCCAGAAGTGATGAGCATATAAAGCACTATTTGAGAACTTTTCATTAAGAGCATTCCAGTAGAGAATTAAAAAGTACTCCATAGAGTTTGGAGCTATTTTCACAATTTTGTCACCAATCTTGTACTTGATAAAAGGATATTTGAAATTCTGATAAGCTCTTGCAAAATCTTTTTTTAGAACATCTGCACCTTCTCTCTTTTCTCCTTCTCCATCTTGTAAATTGTAGAAAGGTAATCTTTCAAACACATCGGCAAAACCGAGAAGTGCAAAGTCTAAAGCACCTAAACCTTGTCTATTTCGGAGATTTTTATCAACACCATTTTCAAGGAAGAAATTTATAACTTTAGTTGAAGAGAACCTAGCTCCAACCATAAGACCATTCATATCATTAATATTTGCAAAAGCAGGGTTTTTATACTTATTTGTATAAAGTGATACTTTCTTCAAATTGTCCTCTTTACAAGCGTGATAGAAGTGGTTGAAATCAACATCTAGCTGTCGAAGAAATTTTCTAGCTTTGCTATATTTGAACTCAGTCAAATTCTCAAGAAGTTCTCTATCTATATCCTGTTTTGCATACTCAAAAAGTCTATCTTTCGCTTTCTTATTGTAGTTTTCACTATCGAAAGCCTCAAGTTTTAGAGTTTCCAACTCCTCTCTGCTTAGAACAATTCTATTTGTTTCAGAGGCAATGAGCTTCTCAATATTTTCAGACTGCTCAAGTTTTCCTTGCTTCTTAAGTTTTGTAGCCTCTTTTTGCCACTCATCAGTAGTTGAGTCTGTAACTTTGATTTCAACTTTCTCAACTTGCTTTACAAGATTTAGGAGTTGGAGGATTTCATGCTTTTTACTCTCTTCAATTATGTAGAGATTTGAGATTGCTCGGGTGAATGCTACATAAAGCGAGTTGATATAGAATTTATAAACTTCTAACTCTTTATTTCCTTTATCTTTCTGTCTTGAGAATTTGAGGTCTTCATCTAAATCCTCTTTGGAGACACCAGCTGTTATCTCTCTAAACTCTTTTGAATTAGTTGAGATGAAATTGAGAAGAATGATATTCTCATACTCCAACCCTTTTGCTTCATGAATTGAGAAGATAAGAGGTGTATTGAAATATTTTCTAACTTCACTTTTTTGAGAGTTATCCATAACAAGAATTGCAAATTTTGTAGAGTTCTTTGTCTTCTTATCAAGTTCTCTTTTTAACTTATCACTATCTTTGTAGAAGATAACTTTTCCATCTTTTTTAGATATTGAGTCGATGAGGTAAGTACTCTCTTTATCGATAGAACCGAAACGGATATTTTTGATTTTCAGTAACTTATTTGAGAAATCTGTTATCTCTGGAGAGTTTCGATAATTTTTCTGAAGAACTCTAATGATGTTCATATTCTGCTTACTTTTTGTCAAAAGCATCGATTTTAGATTTGACCAAGAGAAGAAATTTGGATGAACTATCTGGTTGGAATCTCCACTTAAAACAAAGTTATGTCTCTTTTTTAAAGTTGAAAGAATCAAATAGAGCTGGATATTTGTTAAATCTTGAACCTCATCAACAAAAATAAAATCGTATCTCTTTTGAACTTTCTCTAAATATCTGAAAGAGAGCATATTTGAATCGTGGAAACCGCTCTCTTCTAAAAATTTGAGATATTTTGCAAATAGTTCATAAATCTCTTTTCTCTCTGAATTTGTGAAAATCGACTGCTTGATTCCCAAATCCAAATACTCCTCTTCTGAAAGATACTCTTTTGAAATATTTCCTCCAGTTATTACACCTTTAAACTCTTCAAAAATCTTATATCCATTTTTTATAGAGATAGTCTGCTTGTGTCGAAGATACCACGTCTCAAAATCTCGATACTCTATCTCTACTGTTTTTGGAATTTCAAAAGAGTTTATAAATTCTACAAATGAGAGAAAATCTACCTCTTGGTTCTCTTTTGAGTATCCATTTCCATAATAGATTTCAGAAGCATTATCTACAAGATAGGAAGAGAGAGATATGTATAAAATGTTTCCATCAAGAGTTTTCAACTTCTCTAAAGAGAGTGCAGTTTTTCCACTACCTGCTGAACCAATCACAATTAGCGGTGTTGGAAGATATAGAATTTCATTCTGAATATTATCAAAAGAGATAAATTTATCGAGAAAATGAATATGCTCTTTTTCCAAATTTAGATAGTGAACTGGAGTAATTTCTTTCTCTTCTAAAGAGTCAGCTTCTAAAATATCTTGAAAAACTGTCTCATCAAAATCTGTAACTCTCCGTAGAAATTTCGATTTCTCGTATTCATGATTTAAAATAAGCTCCAGTATTACAATGTATCTCTTTGAGTTATATGAAATAAATTTGAAAAGGAGTCTATTTTCATAATCCAACTTTGCTCGAAACATATCTGTATTTGAAATTTTCTTAACTTCCGCAGATTTAAAATCCTCTTTTTGAAGAAACTTAATTACTTTTTTATACTGTTTCTCTAAACCACCAACTTCTATTTCATTAAAATATAGTATTTTCAAACTTGTCCTCCAATCACTTCTAACTTGTCAAAAGAATTTGTTAATTCCTCAAAAGATTTTATCCAACCAATCGAAATTGCAAAACTCAAAGTTTTTAACCATTCGGCACGATTTTCTTGAACGAATGAATTATGCTCTTTTTGGTTATAGCCTTTCGTATCAAGAATTTTCAATTTTGTACGAACTTTTGTAGCCATCGAAACATAATTTCCAGTGTTGTTTTTCTCTCTTGTATCAGAAAGTGTGTCAATCAGTTTGTTAAGTTCTTTGAAAAAATCTCCTCCCAAATCTCTCCAAAGCAAAATTTTCTCTTCGATAAAAACTCGATAAATTTCAACTTCTAAATCTTTGTCAAGCATTGAAGCAATTTTCAGTAAAATATAGAGTTCTGCCCAAGTTCCTCCATTTCTTCCTCTTTTAGATTTTATTAAGTTTGGAAACTGTTTCATGAGTTCGCTGTATTTGATTTTTCCCTCTGGTGTTTTAAAGGTTTTTAGCAATGAGTAATCAGAAAAGATAGAACCTTTTTTTAATTCCGGCGATTCGCCGTATTTTATTTTCCTCGTTATTTGGGTATTTCTGGAGATTATAAACTCCCACAAATCTTGTTTTCTTAAGATTTCATCTTGAGGAATTTAACTCAAATTCTTCTTTTTCCGAGTATCATTTCCCATTTCAACAACTTGAGATACTTTTCCCATTTTTGAAAGGTGTCCAATTTGGAGAGTTCCAAAGTTTCCAATTTTGATTGTCATTTTTTGGTCAGTATTCATGGTAAAATTCCGAATGCCTTTTGTTTTATTTTTCGCAAAAAAATTATATCCAAAAGGCACTTTTCAGAAATTCTTATTTTCCAATCACTTCCAGTTTCTCAAGAGAATTTGTCAACTCTTCAAATGTTTTTATCCAACCAATAGAAATTGCAAAACTCAAAGTTTTTAACCATTCCGCACGATTTTCCTGAACGAATGAATCATGCTCTTTTTGGTTGTAGCCTTTCGTATCAAGAATTTTCAATTTTGTACGAACTTTTGTAGCCATCGAAACATAATTTCCAGTGTTGTTTTTCTCTTTTGTATCAGAAAGTGTGTCAATCAGTTTGTTAAGTTCTTTGAAAAAGTCTCCACCCAAATCTCTCCAAAGCAAAATTTTCTCTTCGATAAAAACTCGATAAATTTCAACTTCTAAATCTTTGTCAAGCATTGAAGCAATTTTCAGCAAAATATAGAGTTCTGCCCAAGTTCCTCCATTTCTTCCTCTTTTAGATTTTATTAAGTTTGGAAATTGTTTCATGAGTTCGTTGTATTTGATTTTTCCCTCTGGTGTTTTAAAGGTTTTTAGCAATGAGTAATCAGAAAAGATAGAACCTTTTTTTAATTCCGGCGATTCGCCGTATTTTATTTTCCTCGTTATTTGGGTATTTCTGGAGATTATAAACTCCCACAAATCTTGTTTTCTTAAGATTTCATCTTGAGGAATTTCACTCAAATTCTTCTTTTTCCGAGTATCATTTCCCATCTCAACAACTTGAGAAACTTTTCCCATTTTTGAAAGGTGTCCGATTTGGAGAGTTCCAAAGTTTCCAATTTTGACTGTCATTTTTTGGTCAGTATTCATGGTAAAATTCCGAATGCCTTTTGATTTTTTATGCAAAAAAATTATATCCAAAAGGCACTTTCCAGAAATTCTTATTTTCCAATCACTTCTAATTTTTCAAGAGAATTTGTCAATTCTTCAAATGTTTTTATCCAACCAATAGAAATTGCAAAACTCAAAGTTTTTAACCATTCCGCACGATTTTCCTGAACGAATGAATCATGCTCTTTTTGGTTGTAGCCTTTTGTATCAAGAATTTTCAATTTTGTACGAACTTTTGTAGCCATCGAAACATAATTACCAGTGTTGTTTTTTTCTTTTGTATCAGAAAGAGTGTCAATCAGTTTGTTAAGCTCTTTGAAAAAATCTCCTCCCAAATCTCTCCAAAGCAAAATTTTATCTTCGATAAAAACTTTGTAAATTCTAACTTCTAAATCTTTGTCAAGCATTGAAGCAATTTTCAGCAAAATATAGAGTTCTGCCCAAGTTCCTCCATTTCTTCCTCTTTTAGATTTGATTAAGTTTGGAAATTGTTTCATGAGTTCGTTGTATTTGATTTGACCAGCTAAATCTTTGTTGTCTAAAATCATGGAATAGTCGGATTGAATTGGTTCTGATTTTAAATCCGCTGAATCAGCGGAATTTATTTTTGAAAGAATTTGAGCATTTCTTGAAACTACAAATTCCCAAAAATCTTGTCGTTTCAAAAGAGTATCAAGTGAAAGAGAAGCTAACTCTTTTCTTTCACGATGTTGATTTCCCATTTCAACAACTTGAGAGACTTTTCCCATTTTTGAAAGGTGTCCGATTTGGAGAGTTCCAAAGTTGCCAATTTTGATTGTCATTTTTTGGTCAGTATTCATGGTAAAATTCCGAATGCCTTTTGTTATTTTTCTCAAAAAAATTATATCCAAAAGGCACTTTCCAGAAATTCCTATTTCCCAATCACTTCCAGTTTATAAATTTCTCAATTTCAGTTTTTAAGTGTCTCTAAGCATTCTTTCTTTAATATTAAAAAATTTAACTTTGTAAAAGAGATAATTTATGTTTGAAGTTTCGAAAAATAAAACAGTTGATTTGCTTTCTATAAAAAGAGGGAAGAAGAAGATTTGGAAACCTAAGCCGATAAATGTAGAGAAGTTTTTTTCTACTAGTGAACTGATTGTATCAAAAACAGATACAAGAGGCAATATAACTTATGGTAATGAAGTTTTTACAAAAATGGCTGGATATATTGAAGATGAGTATTTAGGACAGCCTCATAGTATTGTTAGACACCCTGATATGCCAAAAGCTGTTTTTAAACTTCTTTGGGAAACAATTGTAACAGGTAGAGAGGTTAATGCTTATGTTAAAAATCTATCAAAAGATGGTACTTATTACTGGGTATTTGCAAATGTAACTCCATCATTTGATAGACAGCAAAATATTATTGGATATCACTCCACAAGAAGAGTTCCAAATAGAGATGCACTTAATATTGTAGAAGGTCTTTATAAGAAGATGAAATCTTCTGAGAGTTTTGGAGGAATTCATGAAAGTAGTACTGTTCTTATCGATACTTTAAAGCAGTTTAAACTCTCTTATGAAGAGTTGATTTTTAGACTTCAATACAATACTCTGTGAATATAGGTGTTTTTGATAGCGGTATTGGTGGATTAACTGTAACAAAATCTCTGCTCAAAAGCTCTCTTTTTAGAGAGATTATCTATTTTGGAGATACAGCAAGAGTACCTTATGGAAGCAGAGATAAACATACTATTATTCGTTACTCTCTTGAAGCTGTTGAGTTTTTTAGAAATTTTAATATAGATTTACTTGTTGTAGCTTGTAATACTGTTAGTGCTTATGCTCTTGAAAAGATGAGAGAAGAGGCAGATTTTCCAATTGTTGGCGTCATAGAGTCTGGAATTCTTGCAATTCAAAATCAGAATATAGATAAAAATGAGCCAATTCTTGTAATTGGAACTAGAGCGACAATAAAAAGTGAAGCGTATCAAGATGCCCTTTTAAATATGGGATATTCAAATATTACAGGAGTTGCAACAGGACTATTTGTTCCTATTGTTGAAGAGGGAATATTTAATGGAGAACTTCTTGAAATTGCTATAAGATACTATCTTGAAAAAGTAGAAATTCCAAATCACATAGTTTTAGGATGCACCCATTTTCCTCTTATTGGTGAAAAGATATCTGATTTCTTTCCAAATAGACCAAATCTAATCCACTCTGGAGATGCTATTTTAGAATATTTGAAAAAAGAGTTCTCTTTATCAAAAAAAGTTGAAACAGCAATATCATTTTTTGCTTCTGAAAATCCAGATTTTTTAAAAGATGTAGCTAAAAGATGGTTGGATTTATAAATTGGAGTCGGAACTTCAGTTCCGAAAAATTTAAATTAGATGCCCCATTTCATCTCTTTTAATTTGAAGATACTCTCTATTAAAATCATTGCTTTCCATAAGAATTGGTACTCTCTCTACAATTTCAACTTCTACTTTTTTCATCTTTTCAGGATTATTTGTTAAGAGTCTAATTTTAGAAATTTCAAAATATTTTAAGATATAGTCAGCAACTTCGTAACTTCGCTCATCAGCTTCAAAACCGAGTTGGTGATTTGCTTCAATTGTATTTAAGCCTCTATCTTGAAGAGAGTAGGCGTTTACTTTATTTAAAAGTCCAATATTTCTACCCTCTTGTCGAAGATATATCACAAGACCACCCTCTTTGGAAATAGAATTTAGAGCATACTCAAGTTGGTTGCCACAATCACACTTTAGACTTCCAAGAGCATCTCCAGTTAAACACTCTGAATGAATTCTTACAAGAGGAACTTCAGGTAGTGATGAGGTGTATATTGCTAAATGCTCTTTGAAATCCTCTTTAAAAGCTCGAATTTTGAAATCTCCAAATTTAGAAGGTAATTTTGCCTCTTCTGAAATTCCTATTTTTGAAAATTTCAAACTTCCGCCTTTGTATAAAATTTTCGACTCAAATCTACTCCACCAAAAAGTTTCTCAAGTTTCGCTTTCCACCGTCTTTTCACCTCTTTTTTAGTTGGAACATATTCTGGATTTGATTTGAAAACCTCATCTGCTTCTGGAAAATAGTTTTCTACCACTTTTGGGTGAGTTCCCTTAAACTCTCGAAGTATAGTAGGGTCTATATCTCCATAATTGAACTCTTTCTTTTTATTACTCCAATACTTCTCAACTCTGTCGAATTTCTGTTGCATCTGCTCTTCGTTTCGAACATATCCATAGTGAAAAACCCGTCCTCCACTCGGTAAAGCTTTTGGATATCTTCCTCCCTTATAGTCCTCTATCACAACAAAATAGAGACCTTTTGGAGCCCAAACTGGAATTGTGGTTTTTATAATTCTTGGTGCAGTTCGATACCACCCTGGAGACTCTAAATAAGTTCTCTTATTTCCGTAGAAGTGGATATAGTCAAAATGGAGTGCCTCAACTCTATCATCATCTTTATACTTCTCCATTGTCTCTCGAATTTTTTCTAAATCATCTTCATGAATTATCTCATCACCCTCGAGATAAAATGCCCAATCTCCTGTTGTATTAAAGAGTGCTATCGATTTCTGCTGACCATAAACAAAACCTCCAATAGAGTAATCATTTCTAATGTTCTCATTCCACTCAGACTCAATAATTCGTATTTTTGGGTCTCCAATCTCTTGAATTCTCTTTAAAGTATCATCTTCACTACGCCCAACATTTACAACAAACTCATCAACAATTGGAAGAATTGATTTTATACTCTCAACAAATGGATAACCTAAAATCTCTCCATTTCTAATAAATGTAAATCCACTAACTTTCAAACAAATCTCTTTTTTAGAAACTAACCAAATAGAAGATTTTCATCTCTCAGAAGCTCAATTCTGGTAAGAACTTAAAACTATTGTCATTTCAAGTTTATCGAGAAATCTTGGAAAAGAGACCCCTCCATTATGCTCCAGTCGAGGTTACAAAAACAGCTATTTGGTCACTCCCTCTTTTTTACAATTATAATACTGATAAAGGAAAAAGTATTAAATGAATAACGATATTATTGAATATAAAGGCTTTATCGCCTCTTTGCACTATTCCCACGAAGACAGATGTTTCTTTGGAAAAGTAGAGGGAATAGATGGATTGATAACTTTTGAAGTAGATAATGCCAAGGATTTAGAGATAAACTTTAAAGAAGCAATTGATGAATATTTAGAGGATTGCAAAGAACTTAGAGTTGAACCTCAAAAGAGTTTTAGCGGAAAATTTGCATTAAGATTAGGAAGAGGTCTTCATGAAAAGGCCTAGAATTACGCCTCTGTATTGAAGAAAAGTTTAAATCAATTTTGTATAGAAGCAATTGAGGAAAAAATAGACTCTTTACAACAAAAAACAATTTCAATATTTTAGGAAGCTCCGCTCTTTATGGCGGAGTTCTTCACAAAGTTTGTAACTCACTCTTTTTAAAAACTCTATCAGAACCTAAAACTTCTCCACTTCTACGCCAACTCTTTTTAGAAAATCTATACCATCTAAATCTCGATACTCTTTTTTATATACAACCCTACTAATTCCAGATTGAGCAACCATTTTTGCACACATTTTACAAGGAGAGTGAGTTACATAAAGAGTGCAACCATCTGTTGAAATGCCAACTTTTGCGGAAAATGTTAAGATATTCTGTTCAGCATGTAGAACAAATTCAGATGTTTTTTGAACTTCCTCAACAAATTCCAGAGAACAATTTGGACACTTTTCAAACTTCTCTGCACTACTAAAACCACAAAATTTACATCTCCAACTTATCTCTTCACAGCTATTATCAAGACCACTAATTGTCCCATTCCACGCATTTGCAAGAATTCTATTCTCTTTCACAAGAACAGCACCAACTTGTAATCTTTTACAGAAACTCATTTTTGCTGAAAGTTCTGCTGACTCCATAAAGAGATTGTCGTATCTTCTCTTTTTATCTTCTATACTTATCAAAACAATACCTTCTCTTAAAGAGGAAATTATATAGTTCAATTTCCAGACAAACTTATTAGCTAGAATTAAAAAATGAAATTTATAGATTTATTTGCAGGAGCTGGAGGATTACGAATAGCTTTTGATGAACTTGGTTTAGAAGCTGTTTTCTCTTCTGAGATTGATAAATTCGCTCAAAAAACCTACTTTTCCTATTTTGGAGAAACTCCTTTTGGAGATATTACAAAAGCAAATCCAGAAGATATTCCAGACCATGACATTCTTTTGGCAGGTTTTCCCTGTCAGCCCTTTTCGCAAGCTGGGAAAAAAGAGGGTTTTGCTGATACTCGTGGAACTCTATTTTTTAATATAGAAGCAATTTTAAAAGCGAAAAAACCAAAAGCCTTTCTTTTAGAAAATGTCAAAGGTTTAAGAGGTCATGATAAGGGAAGGACTTTTAAAATAATCTCTGAAAATCTTTCAAAACTTGGATACCACTTTAAAAGTGAAGTTCTGAAAGCTAGAGACTTTGGACTTCCGCAAAACAGAGAGAGAATTTTTATTGTTGGATTTTTAGATTTTGAGAAAAGTTTCCAATTCCAATTTCCAGTAGGGGAGCAAAAGGAGACGAAATTGGGCAATATCTTAGAAGAGAGTCCAGATGAGAAATATACCATTTCAGACAAACTTTGGGCTGGACATCAAAGACGAAAAGCTGAACATAAGAAAAAAGGGAATGGTTTTGGATATGGTCTTTTCAACTCTAATTCACCTTACACCAACACAATTTCAGCAAGATATTATAAAGATGGTTCTGAGATTTTGATAGAGCAAAAGGGAAAAAATCCAAGAAAACTTACTCCTTACGAGGCATCACAACTTCAAGGTTTTCCAAAAGATTTTGTAGAAAAAGCAAGAGAAAATGGATTGAGTGATGTTCAACTCTATAAACAGTTTGGAAATGCTGTTCCTGTTTCTGTTGTACGAGAAATTGCAAAAAATATGATGGAGGTTTTAGATGGAAAAAAATCAGAAAGTTAGAAAAGTTTTAGATAGATATGTGAATTTGGAGATACCTCCAGAGTATGCCGTGCTTTTAACTGGAAAATGGGGAAGTGGAAAAACTTATTTTATTGATAAGTTTTTAGAAGATAAAAAAAATATAGAAAAGAAATTTATAAGAATTTCTCTTTTTGGAATGAAAAATAGTTCAGAAATTGATGATGAGGTTTTTACCAATCTCTATCCAGTTTTTGGAAACAAATATGTCAAACTTGGAACAAATATTTTAAAGAGTTCTGCTAAGTTTGGTATTAAAACAGATGATTTTAAGGCTTCGTTTAATTCAGATGAATCCAAGTTCTTTAATTTCAAAGAGAAAGATAATTTAGTTTTTATTTTCGATGACCTTGAAAGAACAAAAATAGAACTTATTGAAGTTCTAGGTTATATAAACTCTCTTGTTGAAATCTCAAAATTTAAAGTTGTAATTCTTGCTGATGAGAGCAAATTAGAAGAGGAAGAGGAGTATTTAAAATTTAAAGAGAAAGTTATCGGAAAAACTGTTGAAATTGAACAAGATTTGAAAAGTGCTTTTGAACACTTTCTGGAAGTTGCTCCAAAATCAAAAGAAGTTTTAAAAGATAATTTTGAGACTATGCAAGAGGTTTTTCAAAAAGCTGATTACAAAAATCTTCGACATGTTCGACAAGCTATTATGGACTTTGAAGAGTTTTACGAACTTATTGAAGATAGATTTTTGGAAAATAGAGAGTTTTTAAAAATTATTATTTTTGAATTTTTTATTTACTCTATTGAAATTAAGAGTGGAAATTTAAAGATAGAAGATATAGGTCAGCATAGTTATTTAATTCAACTTAACATAAAAAATACATCTCAAGAAATAGAATCAGAAAAAAAAGAGCTTACAGAATCTGAAAAAGAGCAAATTGCCAAACTTCAAAAACAAGAAGATAGGCTTCGAAAATTTGCAAGACACATTTTTAATAATGAATTTTATGGAATCATCAAATCTTTCTTGTTAAATGGACTCACAAAAGAGATAGCTTCTAACTATATTAGTGGCACTCGCTATTTTTCAGAACAGAAGAGTTGGGAAAAACTGGGTTACTCTTTTCCATTTCTTGAAGAAGAAGAGTTTAACGAAGTTCTAAAAGAGGTTTCAGAAAAATTTGAAAACTTTGAATATACAACTTATATGCCAATTTTAGTTGTGTCTGATGTTTTATTAGAACTTTCTAAATCAAATATTTATTCAAAAAAATCCCAAGATGAGATAGTTGAAATTGCAATAAAATCTACTGATATTGGAATTAAAGACCATAAAGAAGAGTTTAAATCAAAAGAACATAAGCACACTTTATATTCAGGAAAATTCCAAAATGAAAAGTTTCAAGAAATTTATGAATATGTAGATGACTACGAAACTACTTTGTATAACTTGTTAAAACAGGAAACAAAAGAGAATTTTGTAAATAATTTCTCTTCGGATAACTTTGAAAAAATATTTAAAGAGCATGAACATATTCCACTCTTCTTAGAAATAGATGCAAATACTCTGTTTTCAAAAATAAAAAGCAGTAACAATAAAACCTTATTTCTTTTCTATCATATAATTAAAAATAGATACAAAAGATTTTACGAAGATTTTTCGGAAGAACTCCCTTTCTGGCAAAATCTCCTCCCTCTTTTAGAAGCAGAGTTGGAAAACTTAGACTCTTCAAAATATATCAAAAAATACAATCTAAATCTTCTCAAAGAACAAGTAGAAAAAGTCATCGAAAAGTTAGAAAAATGACTCTTCTAAACCCCCGACTCTCTCCACTCTTAAAATGGCCCGGAGGAAAAGAGAGAGAGCTAAAATATATTCTTCCAGAAATTCCAGAATTCAAAAGATATTTTGAACCTTTTATTGGAGGTGGAGCAGTTTTCTTCTCTGTAAATGGAGAGAAGTATATAAATGATAAATCTCATGAGCTGATAGATTTGTATCGAGATATAAAAAGTGGAAATAGAGTTTTCTTTTCTGAAGTTTCACAATTTGCGACAGAGTGGAAAAATATTGGCGATGAGGTTCAAGAGAATAGTGAAGAGTTTCTCCAAAGATACAAAAGTGGAGACCCTTTTCCAGAAATTTCTGAAAAGATAGGTAGAGTTCGAAAACTGGAATCTCAAAAAGGAAAACTTCCAGATTCCAATATTTTGGACAATATTGAATCTGGGTTAAAAGCGAATTTCTATTTAAAATTGCGGAAAAAATACAACGAAAAATCTACCTCATCGCTCTTCTTCTTCATAAGAAATTATGCTTATAGTGGAATGTTTCGATACAACAAATCTGGAGAGTTCAATGTTCCCTACGGTGGAATTGGATACAACAGAAAAGATTTGGAAAAGAAGTTGGAATACTTCAGAACTCCAAGACTTCTGGAACA
Source organism: Candidatus Thiovulum imperiosus (assembly GCA_024281175.1). Taxonomy (GTDB): domain Bacteria; phylum Campylobacterota; class Campylobacteria; order Campylobacterales; family Thiovulaceae; genus Thiovulum_A; species Thiovulum_A imperiosus. The sequence continues at coordinate 8,558 of JAMJTW010000009.1, read as the reverse complement.
CTTGGAGACCACTCAAATCGAGAATTTAGATTTCTTAGACTTTTTTCAAAAGTGGAAACCTGAAAAAGAGGATTTCATATTCCTAGACCCTCCATATGACTCCGACTTTTCAACTTACGCCCAAAACAGTTTTGGAAAAGAGAAGCATCTGGAACTTCAAAACTTTCTAAAAGAGACACCAGCAAAATGGCTTATGGTAATTGGAAACACAGATTTTGTTTCGAACCTCTATAAAGATTTCAAAGTTTCTAGTTTTGAGAAAAAGTATCAAGTCTCTTTTAAAAATCGAAATGAGAAGAGAATTACCCATTTAGTAGTCAAAAATTATTAGTTAAAATCTTGAAAAAGAGGAGCTTGATAACATTTGACAACAGAGCAGATAAATAAGAAATTATCCGATAAAAGACGGATTTTGACAGACATATATTTTGAGTTACAAGAGACTTTTGAGAAACAGTATGGTGAGAATGTTCTCATCTTTTTAGAGCTTGGAAGTTTCTTTGAGATTTACGCAGTTGATAATGAGCATATGCAGATGGGAAAAGCGAAAGAGGTCGCTGAAATGCTCAATATCCAACTTACTAAGAAAAATAAATCTATTGCTGAAAACTCTTTCAAAAATCCATTTATGGCTGGAGTTCCAACCGTAGCTTTTGAGAGACATTTAAATCGGCTTATTCAAGAGCAGAAATATACTATTGTTCTAATTCGGCAAAAGGGAACACCTCCAAATATTACAAGATATTTACACCAAGTAATTTCTCCGGGGACGAATTTTGATTATGTTTCAGAACAGGGAGAAAACTATATTGTTGCTCTCTCCGTAGATGTTCATAAAAATATCTACTCTATTGGATATTCGGCAATTGATGTTTCGACAGGAGTCTCCTATATCTCCGAAATTTATGGAACTGCTGAAGACCCAAACTATGCCCTTGATGAGGTTTTCAACTTACTCCACACTTACAAAACTTCCGAGATAGTTTTAAACTTTTTAAGCAAATTTGTAAATCAGAATAAGGTTTTGGAGTATTTGGAAATTCGGAAAAACTACCACTTTTCGGTTCATGCAAAACGGGTAAAAGTGGAGTTTCAAAATGAACTATTTCGTCGTATCTTCTCTACGAACTCTTTTCTTTCGCCTATTGAAGAGCTGAATTTGGAAAGAACTCCACTAGCTTCAGAGTCTCTTGCTGTTCTTATCGAATTCATTTTTCAACACGATTATAAAATAGTTGAAAAGATAAGTCGCCCACAACTATTAGAGAGTCGAAACTATCTCTATCTTGGAAACAACGCAATTGAGCAGTTGGGAATTTGGAGTGAAAAAGAAGATTTTACAGTTCTCCAACTTATAGACAAGAGTTCAACTTCAATGGGAAAAAGACTTTTGAAAACTCGTCTCTTAAATCCAATTTTTGAAAAGGAGACTTTAGAAGAGAGATATGGTCTTGTAGAGAGAGTTTCCCCTTTTCTTTCAGAAATTGACTCACATCTAAAACGAATTTATGATATAGAACGGATTTCGAGAAGAGTGAAACTTCAGAAACTCCACCCAATGGAAGTGAACTATTTATACACCTCCCTAATTGGAACTCTTGGAATTTCAAAAATTGTGAAACAGAACCTCATCGCCAACTTTCCTTTTGGAGAGAGTGAGATACAGGAGATACTAGATAGGATAGAGAACTATTTCAATTTGGAAATCACTTCAAAATACAATTTTGACCAAATCGAAGAGAATATCTTTCTAAAAGGTGTAAGTCGGGAAATTGATAGACTTGAAAGTGATATAGAGAAATTACACGGAAATTTAGGAAAGATAGTTGAAAAAATTGCGGGGATTTTAAAAAAGAAGACAAATAAGAGTGATGGTGAAATGGTGAGCCTTGGACTTCTTGAAAAAGAGGGACACTATATAACTCTGACTCGAAACCGATACAACCTCATCGAAACTGACTTTTTAGAAGAGAAGATGGTTTTTGGAAATGAAGAGTATCCATTTCGAGACTTCAAAGTTAAGAAACTCTCCAATTCTGTGAAAATCACTTCTGAAGTGATAGATAAGATTTCGGAACAGATTTCAAGTTCTAAAGTGAAACTGGTCTCTCTTGTCAAAGAGGAGTTTCGGAAAGAGCTAGGAGAGTTTGAACAGAAGTTTTCTATCACTTTGGAAAAGGTTTCGGAATTCTTGGCGAGAATTGATGTTGCCGTTTCAACTGGAAAATCCTCAAGAGATTTGAAATTTTCAAAACCTGAAATTTTAGACGGCGAACGCTTTTTACAAATTCATGAACTTCGACACCCTCTAATTGAGGCTCGAGAAGAGAATGGTATCTATGTTCCAAACGATGTTTTCTTAGGAGACAAGGGAAAACTGGATTTGGAAAATTTCGACTCTACCGTAGTTGATGTTACAGAGGAAGAGAGAATAGATGGAATACTTCTGTATGGGATAAATAGTTCTGGAAAATCCTCTCTTATGAAAAGTGTTGGAATTGCAATTGTTCTAGCTCAATCTGGCTTTTTTGTTCCCGCTACAAAGATGCGACTCTCTCTTTTTAACTCCCTTTTTACTCGAATAGTTGCAAAGGACAATTTAGCAAAAGGGCTTTCAAGTTTTGCGGTTGAGATGATGGAATTAAAGAACATTTTCAACAGAACAGGAAAGAATTCCATAGTTTTAGGAGATGAGATTTCTCACGGAACAGAAACACTTTCGGGAGTATCCATAGTTGCAAGTGCAATTTTGAGGTTAGTTGAAAAGGAGTCTCTCTTTATCTTTGCAACTCATTTACACCAACTTGGTAGTGTCGATGAGGTTCAAGAGTTACCGACAGTTGTAAATTTACATCTTGCTGTGAAGTATGTTGAAGAAGAAGATAAATTGGTCTTTGATAGAAAACTTGGAGCAGGTAGCGGAAGTTCCGTTTACGGTCTTGAGTTTGCCCGTTCTCTACATATGGACGAAGTTTTTCTAAAAAATGCAAATGGAATTCGGAAACGAATTTCTGAAGAGTATTCTGATGTTGAGATGCTTTTTAAGAGGAAAAAGAGCCGATACAACAAAAGTCTATATCTCACAAAATGTATCATTTGTGGAGAGCCTGTTGATGATGTTCATCACATTGCAGAGAAGAAAAAGGCAAAAGCTGGATTTATTGGACACTTCTCAAAAAATCATCGCCACAATCTGCTTCCACTATGCAAAAAACATCATAAAGAGATACATGATGGGGAAATTGATATTCAAGGATTTATGATGACTTCAAAAGGTCTGGAACTTCATTATGAAGAGAGCGAAAATAGCAAGTGACCAATATGTCATTTCGACCCCTTTAGGGTGAGAAATCTTTTTCAAGTTTCTAAGATTTCTCAATCACTTCGTTCATGTCGAAAACGAAGTTTCACTAAATGACAAGAGGGGCAAAAGTCTATTTTTTGTGATAAAATCCTTTTTGGAAATTTTGTTTCTATTTTGAATTTGTCTTGATAAGGCTTTACCAAGTGCCTTTTCACAAGCTAGAGGCTTCCTGCGGGAAGTCTTATCAAGGTGAATTCGGAGAGCTTGTGAATAAAACTTGGTAACTTTTGTTTCAGCTCTCTAAAAAGAGAATTTCCACCAAATTTATTTTTACCATATTTAAATGAAACAAGCTATAAACTTAGTTGAAAACATAGAGGGAGAACTTTTAGTTTCCCATAGAGTCATCGCAGAGCAAACGAACAACAAAGAGAAATCTGTTTTGGATTTAATCACCAGAAATCTTGCTGAATTAGAAGAGTTTGGTATGGTGCGATTTAAAATCGTCGCTATAAAAAATGCGAAAAATCGGGTTAATGAAGAGAAAACTTACTACTTAAATGAGCCTCAAACAACTCTTCTTTTAACTTTCCTCAGAAATAATGAAGTTGTCAAGAAGTTTAAAGTTCGCCTTGTAACAGAATTTTTCAAAATGAGAAATTTGCTTCAAAATAGTTCTTTTCCAAATCTTAAAAAGTTGGAAGAGAGAGCCAAACTTTTAGAAATTTCAAGACAAGAGTATAAAATTTTTGAAGATGTTTTCTTTCGACTTGGAATTACAAGACCTGAAGAGTTAGCTATAACTTGTAATCGAGCAGTGAAAAAAGAGACTGAAGTTGATTTCCTAGAGATTTCAGAAAAGAGAGGAGTTTCCACACTTGAAAACTTTATAACTGTTACGGAACTTTGTGAAACTGTAAGAACTGGAGAGTTTTCAGATTTTGTTCAAAATAAATCTGTAAGTTCTGAAAAAACGGTCTATCATCTCTGTTGGAAAGAAGAAGTTTTAAAAGAGCTGTTTTAAGAAAATTTTAAGGGGCGTTAAAAAGAGGGCTGACTAAATAGAGTATTTTTACGCTTTAACAACTCATATGTCATTTCGAACCCTTTCGGGTGAGAAATCTTTTATATTACTTCGATTAAAACGATAGGTTTCCAAGATTTCTCAATCGCTTCGCTCATTTCGAAATGACAAGAGAGGCAAAGCCTATTTGGTCACCCTCAAAAAATGAACTAAGCTCTTTCTAAGACGATTTCTCCTATACTTTCGCCATGTTTTCAGAGAGATTTTGAAAAAGCCGATGAGGTTACGACAAAATCTTTAAGCGATACCAAAATATCGTGGTTTTTGAGAAAATAGAAAACTCAAGAATAGCGAAAGTTTCGGGGTTAGCATTTTCCATTTATGGATTGAAATTTGTTTCAGCATCTAAAACTCTAAGAAGTTTTACGCCACTTGTCAGCATTTTCCATTTATGGATTGAAATTTATATTGATGGTCGTGAAGTTTTAGAGGTTTTCCCGTTAGCATTTTCCATTTATGGATTGAAATACCGAGCAAACTTATTCCTATTCTTTTTTTCCAAGCATTTTCCACAATCATTTTTGTCATTTAGTGAAACTTTGTTTTTGATATGAGCATAGCGATTGAGAAATCTTCAAGAAGATAACTTTTGTAAAATTTCAAAAAAGGATTTTTGTGGAGAGTGTAGAAAAAGAAGAGAGTTTAGTAAAAAAGACTTGCCGAGAATTGGGAATTACACAAAAAGAGTTGGCAGAATACATAGGAGTAAATCCAAGAACTTTATCAGTATGGAATACGGGTAAAATTGAAAAACACAGTAAAGTTCTATTAGAAGCTCTGATAGACCAAAGTAAGTATTACAAAATTATAGATTTAATATCATCAAACAACTTGACAAATAGAGTTAAAATCTAGTATTCTTCTTTTATGAAGAAGAGAAGAACCTTACAAACCCATCTCTTCTTAATATCAATTCCTAAATTTAAAGAAATTTCAATGTACATTTTATCAAAAAATTTCAACGACTCAAACATTAGAATAGTTATTATTAATCACAAAGAGTGGTTTGTCGCTAAAGATATAGCAACTCTTTTAGGTTACAAAGATACTATCAATGCAATCAAACAACATTGTAAAAAAGCCGATAAAATCAGTAATCTAATAAGGGGTGGTGTTTTACCACCCCTTGACCTACAAACAAAACTTATTCCAGAGGGTGATGTTTGGCGACTAATAATTAAATCTCGACTTCCAGAAGCACAAAAAATTGAAGAATGGATTATGGAAGAAGTTCTACCATCTATCAGACAAACAGGAAGTTACTCTATTTCTAAAAACTCTTTAGCAAACTTAAGAGAAAGAGCAGAGCTTTTAGAAATTTCTGAAAAGGAGTTTGGTATTTTTCAGAGAGTATTTCGAGAACTTGGAATTACAAGAGCTGAAGAACTTGCAATCACAACAAATCGAGCAGTAAAAAAAGAGACTGGAGTCGATTTCCTCGAAATTTCTGAAAAGAGAGGTGTTTCTACTCCTGAAAACTTTATAACCGTAACAAATCTTTGTGAAATTGTAAGAGCTGGAGAGTTTTCAGATGAAGTGAAACTATCGGTTTCTACAAAAAATGACAAACCAAATCCTCGAAAAATGAATTTGCTTTTAGAAGAGAATGGTTTTCAAGAAAAACAGGGAAAAGTTTGGAAAGCTACGGAAAAAGGGAAAGATTTTTCAGATTTTGTTCAAAACAAATCTGTAAGTTCTGAAAAGACAGTTTATCACCTTTGCTGGAAAGAAGAAGTTTTAAAAGAGCTGTTTTAAGAAAATTTTAAGGGGCGTTAAAAAGAGGGCTGACTAAATAGAGTATTTTTACGCTTTAACAACTCATATGTCATTTCGAACCCTTTCGGGTGAGAAATCTTTTATATTACTTCGATTAAAACGATAGGTTTCCAAGATTTCTCAATCGCTTCGCTCATTTCGAAATGACAAGAGAGGCAAAGCCTATTTGGTCACCCTCAAAAAATGAATTAAGCTCTTTCTAAGACTATTTCTCCTATACTCTCGCCATGTTTTCAGAGAGATTTTGAAAAAGCCGATGAGGTTACGACAAAATCTTTAAGCGATACCAAAATATCTTTGTTTTTGAGAAAATAGAAAACTCAAGAATAGCGAAAGTTTCGGGGTTAGCATTTTCCATTTATGGATTGAAATTTTATGGATTGAAGAGAGGGACTTAATTTTTAAAAATGTAATTAAAGAGTCTCTTTTCTTTGAAAAAATTCTATATATTTTTCAATAGGATTTTTTCAAATGGTAGATGTCGAAAAAATTGTGGTGGGTAAATATCCATCTGTAATTAAATATCCAAAAATATTTTCAAAACCTTTTATCTTTTCTCTTAAGAAACTTTTTCATGAAACTGAAGTCAATCAATTTCTGGAAGAGAATCAAAACACAAAAAATTTTGATTTTATTGAAGCAGTTATAGATTATTTCAATTTTCAATATATGGTTTCTAGCTCAGATATTGAAAACATTCCAACAGAGGGTAGAGTTTTAATAGTAGCAAATCACCCATTAGGAGGATTAGATGCTCTTGCTTTAATAAAACTAGTGAGTGAAGTTAGAAAAGATGTCAAAATAGTTGCGAATGACATGTTAAGTTCCATAGAGCAAATAAGAGAACTTCTTCTACCAATTGACAATATCAATCAGAAATATACAAAAAGTAGTATTAGAGCAATTTATGATACTTTAAATAGAGATGAGGTAGTCATCATATTTCCATCAGGAGAAGTTTCAAGAGCAAAAACAACTGGAATTAAAGATTTAAAATGGCATAGTGGATTTTTAAGTTTTGCACAAAAAAGTAAATCTCCGATTCTTCCAATTTTTATAAAAGCTAGAAACTCAATTCCATTCTACTTTTTCTCTTCAATTAGCAGAAAAGCCTCTTCAATATTTTTAGTAGATGAGATGTTTAAACAGAGAGATAAGAGCCTTAGTTTCTCTATTGGACAGATGATACCTTATGAGAATTTAAATTTGATGGGAGTTGAAAAGAGAGCAATTACGAAACTTCTTCAAAAACACCTTATCAGAATTGCAAAAGGGAAAAAGGGAATTTTCCAGACTCAGAAAGCAATAGCTCACCCTGAAAATCGGCAAGAACTTCGAAGAGAGCTAAAAGAGAAATGTAAACTTATTGGAAATAGTAGAGATAATAAAGATAATAAAGAGATATATCTTTATGAGTATAAAGATAGTACCATAATTTTAAAAGAGCTTGGACGACTTAGAGAGATAACATTTCGGAAAACTGGAGCTGGAAGTGGAAAGAAACGAGATAAAGATAGTTACGATTTTTACTATAAACATATAATTTTATGGGACGAAAAAGATTTAGAGATTGCTGGTTCTTATAGAATTGCTGATGTTTCAGAAATTATTGCTAAATTTGGAGAGAAAGGACTTTACACTTCTACTCTTTTCAACTATAAAGAGAATTTTAAACCCTATCTTCAAAACTCTATCGAACTTGGCAGAAGTTTTGTTCAACCAAAATATTGGGGTTCAAGGGCTTTAGACAATTTATGGTACGGAATTGGAGCTTATCTTAGAGAGTATCCTCATATCAAATATATGTTTGGAACTGTAACGCTTAGCAACTCATATCCTCTTTACGCTCAAGAACTTATTATCGGTTTCTATCAAAAGTTTTTCGGTGTTGATGAGGTTGTTGAAGCAAATGATAGATTTATTCTTCAGGAAAATGAGTTTTTTCAAAATGAGTATCGAGAGAGTCTTGGGGAATTGAAAAGAAAATTGAAAGAGATGGATTCAACTATTCCAACTCTATTTAAACAATATACTGAACTTTGTGAAGAAGATGGTATTCAGTTTTTGGATTTCGGAATTGATAGAGATTTTAATGACGCAATTGATGGCTTTATTTTAGTTCATGTAGATAAAATTAAAGAAACCAAAAGAAAAAGATATATATCTTAAAAACTTATCACTTCGACTAGAGTATAGTGAAATTGTAACAATTTTCAAATTTACTCTATGTCTTCTCCGAGTCTCAAGCTTTGTAATTTTTTTAAGAAAAAGTTGGCGACGACCTACATTCCCACCCACGTAGTGGGCAGTATTATCGGCGATGGTGGGCTTAACTTTCAGGTTCGGAATGGAACTGAGTGTATCCCCACCTCTGTTGTCACCAACAAAAGAAGA